>CATABD010000098.1 GCA_949494735.1 uncultured Oscillospiraceae bacterium | reverse complement strand
GAAAGGAGGTGGTCTTATGTGACGGCATCGCCCAGCGTTCCGGGCAGGTCAAGGAGAACCTGGAACGGCTGGTAGAGCAGAAGGAAACCGAACGAAAGGAGTTGACACAGCATGAGCTATTCAGGCGACGCGGCGGAGCAGGTCGTGAGGCTGTCCCTGGAAACAGGTGAGGTGGCGGTGAAGCTGGCCGGTGAGGGTGCCAAGCAGCTTGCCATCCTCTTGTACGCCATCCTGCGGGAGCAGAAGAAAACCAAGGGCAAGACCCGCCTGACCAATATGCTCCGCAGCGGCAAGGAGCTGAAGGTGTTCGCCGTGAAGGACAGCGACCTCCAGCTTTTTTGCCGGGAGGCCAAGAAGTACGGCGTCCTCTACTGCGTCCTGAAAGACCGGGACGCCACGGACGGGCTGACCGACATCATGGTACGGGCCGAGGACGCCAGCAAGATCAACCGTATCTTTGAGCGTTTCAACCTGGCTATGGTGGATATGGCAGAGGTCAGGCGGGAGATCGAACAGAGCCGGGAGGCCCAGCAGAACGACGCCCCGGAAGCGCCAGCGGCGGCAGAGCCGATGTCCGAGCAGGAGGTGGACGAGTTGCTGGACGCCATGTTCTCCCCGCCCCCGGAGCCGGGGGAAGAACTGCCCGCCCCGGAGCGCACCGCCCCCGAACAGGACAAGGACGAGTTTTTGGAGGCGGTGCTGGGTGCTTCCCCTACCAGGGAGGAAGGGCAGACGGAAAACCCCACCGAGGGCCGGATCGAGAAATCCCGTCAGTCCGAGCCTACCTCAAAGCCCAAAGAGCCAACCGCACCGGGTACTTCTGATCCGCAGGAGCGTTCCCGCCCCTCCGTCCGGCAGGAGCTGAAGGAGATTACGGCGGAACAGAAAGAAAAGGCGGCAAAGGGTAAGGAGCAGTCCAAGCCCACCAAGGGGCCGAAGCACAAGGCCCCGCGAAAATATAAACCCAAAAGGTTAAAGGAGCGATAACGATGCCGAACTATGATGATCTGTTTACCGAGCAGCCCGCCCAGCAGGAGGAAACGCCCTTTGATAAGGACGCATGGGCGGCGAAAAAGCAGGCGGAGCGCGAGAGCGTCTACGCCATGATCGACGACCACGTTCACGACATGGGTGTGGACGGCGGCGTGTTCCAAGGCTATCTGGACGTGCAGGCCCGCTTTGACCTCTACTCCGTGAGCAACGCCATCCTGATTGCCGCCCAATGCCCGGAGGCCACCAAGTTGGCCGACTTCGACACCTGGAAGGGCGACGGCGTGTACGTCAAGCGGGGCCAGGACGCCATCACCATCCTGGAACCGGGTAAAGAGTACAAAAAGGACGATGGCAGCGTGGGCGTGTCCTACAATGTGAAAAAGGTCTTTGACATTTCTCAGACCAGGGCCGAGCAGCGGCCCGCCCCCGCCGTGGCCCGTGACGAGCGGCTCCTGCTGAAAGCCCTGATGAACAACGCCCCCTGCCGTTTCGCTATCTCCAACGAACTGCCGGAGGGCGTCAACGTGGCCTATCACGCCGAGAGCAACGTGATCTATGTGCGGCAAGGGCTGGACGCCCCCACCATCTTCCGGGGAGTGGCCCAAGAGTTGGCCCGCGCCCACATGGACAAGGGCGGGATTGCCTGTGAAAGTCCCGACTTCACGGCGTACAGTGTGTCCTATATGCTGTGCAGGCGCAACGGCGTGTCGGTGGAGGGCTTTTCCTTTGACCGTCTGCCGGAGAGCTATGCCATGATGGACGCCAAGGCGCTCCGGGCCGAGGCGGGCGTCATGCGGGGCGTGGCTGGCACCATCACCGCCGACATGAACCGGCTGTTCCAGGCCCAGGAAAAAGCGCAGAAAAACCGGGACGGCGGCGCGAGATAAGGAGGGCGCTCTATGCGTGATGAAAAACGTGTGGTCACGCTGAACGGCTTCGAGCAGCGGCTTATGGTGGCGGGCCTGACCGACTTCCGCAACGACGCCCTCCGGGACGGCAAGCCCACCGAGGACGTGGACGACCTGATATTAAAGGTGATAGACGCCCCCACCAAGCGGGAGAAACGGAGGGCTGACCGTGAGGCAAGATAAGTTTTCCAAGACCCACCTGACCCTCTACGCCTGCGGCGTTATCCCCGTGGTCTGGCTGGCCCTGCTGTTGGCCCCCTATGTGGGCGGCGGTCTGCTGGGGCTGGTGCAGTACGGCGGGGCGGCGCTGAATGACCCGTTCCACATCGTGCTGTGCGGGGACAGCTTGAAAACTGTCCTCATTTTTCTGCTGTGCTACGGGCTGGGCATCGGTATCTACCTCTCCACCGACCGCAACTACCGCAGGCGGGAGGAACACGGCTCCGCCAAGTGGGGCACCGCCCAGGCCGTCAGGAAGAAGTACGCCGACAGGAAAGTGACCGAGAACAAGATACTGACGCAGAACGTAGCCATAGGGCTGGACGGACGCAAACACCGGCGCAATCTCAATATTTTGGTGTGCGGCGGCTCCGGCGCGGGCAAGACGAGATTTTTCGCAAAGCCCAACATTATGAACGCCAACACCAGCTTTGTGTGCCTCGATCCCAAGGGGGAGTTGCTGCGGGACACCGGGAACCTGTTGAAAGCCAAGGGGTACGACATTAAGGTGATCGACCTTATCAACATGGAAAAAAGCTACTGCTACAACCCGTTTGTCTACCTCCGCAGCGACAACGACATCCAGCGGTTGGTGACGAACCTGTTCAAGAACACCACGCCCAAGGGCAGTCAGAGCCAAGACCCCTTTTGGGATCAGGCGGCACAAATGCTCCTGCTGGCGCTGGTGTTCTATCTCCACTATGAGGCCCCGCCCGATGAGCAGAACTTCCCGATGGTCATGGAAATGATACGGGCCGGGGAAGTCCGGGAGGACAACGACGAATTTCAATCGCCGCTGGACGAACTCTTTGACCGCCTGGAAATGCGGAACCCGGAGCATATCGCCCTGAAATACTACCGCAATTACCGCTCCGGCAGCGGCAAGACCCTGAAATCTATCCAGATCACGCTGGTATCCCGGTTGGAGAAGTTCAACCTGGAATCGCTGGCCGGTATGACGCAGACGGACGAAATGGAGCTATGGAGTTTGGGCGAGAGAAAGACGGCCATCTTTGCCGTTATCCCCGATAACGACAGCAGTTTTAACTTCATCGTGGGTATGCTCTACACCCAGCTATTTCAGCAGCTCTACTATCAGGCAGACGTGGTACACGGCGGCAGATTGCCCGTCCATGTGCATTTTGTGATGGACGAGTTCGCCAACGGTGCGACACGTTCCTAACTGAAAAGGTTAGGCGTGAAGCTGAAAAAATAAGAAAATTGAAAGGAGTTTCGAGAACAAATCAGTTTCATAGAACTGGTATTCCGACAGGTGGAATGACGGGGTAACGCCCTGAAACGCCTGCTCTAAGACTGCGCCGGGCATGGTGCAAGCGCAAAGACGTATTGTGTCCGAGAGCGCGCAGAAGTCGGCGGAAGTCCGCCCTAACGGGTCAAGCCGAGGAAAACGCCCCAGCGGTGGGGTGCGCAGATGATACGCCGGGGGTCTATAAAATACCCACGGTGAGAATGTGTGGTGGAACGCACTGACAAAGCCCTGAATGTACGGGTCAAGACGAATGGGCCGCAGAAATGCGGTTGCCGCCAATGGCGGTGTGCGTGGGGACGAGTAAAAGTCGTTAGTATGAAACTCCCTGCGGCGTTACAGGCGCCGCCCAAACGCACTGGCTTAAAGGGGCCACCTAAAGGTATATGCACAGATAGGAATATCGGAACGTGGAAAGGTTGGAGCATGGAGCGTATTGCGGCGCTATGAAGTGCTGGTACGGAAAGCAGACTGTATAACGTGCCTTTATCCAACTGAGAGCGGTGCCACGACCATGGAAGCCGCTGTAATGGCGGTGGAGGAACAGGCACCAGTCGGCTTTGAAAGCAAAAGTAAAAGAACAGTATTCATAGGTTCGAGTATGACTAAGAAAGGCACGCCCCAAAGGAGGTATGCCGACTATGACAGTGAAGAAATCGCAAAAGAAACAGAAATTGCGCAACGCTGAATATTTCGATTTGCAGGAGACATTGGATAGGCTCTATGCCAAAAGTGCGCAGGGCAAGTGCTTCACGGCACTGATGGAATTGGTAACTGCTGATGAAAATATCCTGCTTGCCTATCGAAATATCAGCAAAAACAAGGGTAGTAAAACGGCGGGGACGGACGGCAAAACCATCCGCAGCCTGTCAAAGTTCACAAGCACAGCACTCATTCACTATGTAAAAAGGCGGCTGGAGCAATACCAGCCCCAGCCGGTACGCCGGGTGGAAATTCCCAAAGGTGATACAGGTAAGACCCGTCCTCTGGGAATCCCTACGATTGCCGACAGACTGATTCAGCAGTGTTTTCTGCAAATTCTGGAGCCGATTTGCGAAGCAAAGTTCCATGAGAGGAGCAACGGCTTCCGGCCAAACAGGAGTGCGGAACACGCCCTGGCACAATGCTATGCGATGATACAAAAGCGTGGGCTTCATTACGTGATTGATATTGATATAAAGGGCTTCTTTGATAATGTCAGTCACGGCAAACTACTCAGGCAGATGTGGAGCATGGGCATACAGGATAAGCGTGTGCTGAGTATCATATCCGCCATGCTGAAAGCAGAAGTCGCAGGAATTGGGTTTCCCCAAAAGGGAACGCCGCAAGGCGGAATCATTTCCCCACTGTTATCTAATATCGTCCTGAATGAACTGGATTGGTGGGTCGCCAGCCAGTGGGAAAATATGCCGACACGCAAAAATCGGGAATATGTGCGGTCTGATAATGGTGTCATTGACAAAAGCCAGAAATATGAAATGCTCCGAAAAGGCTCTGCACTAAAGGAGTGTTATATCGTCCGGTATGCTGATGACTTCAAAATCTTCTGTCGTAAGCGAAGCGATGCCGTAAAGCTCTTTACAGCTACAAAGGATTGGCTTAAACAACGGCTGGGACTGGACATCAGCCCCGAAAAGTCCAAAATCGTCAACCTGAAAAAGCAATACTCCGATTTTCTCGGTTTTAAGTTAAAAGCCGTGAGAAAAGGGGCCAAGAGCAATGGTGAAGCGAGGTACGCGGTGGAATCGCACATGAGCAATAAAGCAATCCAAAAAGTCAAGCGGCAAACACGGGAGATGGTGAAAAGAATCCAATACCCGGCAAATGTGAATGAGGAGTACAAAGCCATTGGAGCCTACAACGCCTATGTCTCAGGTGTTCACAATTACTATCATTATGCTACCCATATCAGCAAAGACATCCGAAAAATAGCCCTCGGCGTCACTCGAACCATGCAGAACAGATTGAGAGAACGCTTGCAAAAGCAAGGAAATCCCCTACCTGTCTATATCGCGGAGCGATATGGAAGAAGCAAGCAAATTCGTTATGTGAGTGGTCAGGCGATTATCCCAATAGGGTATACCCAAGCCAAAGCGCCACTCTATAAGCGGCGTGAAGTGAACCAGTACACGGAAAAAGGCCGTAGGAGTATCCACAAAAATCTGGAATCCATAAATATGAGCATTTTGCACTACCTCATGCGGAACCCGGTGCAATTTGCCAGTGTGGAGCTGAACAACAGCAGGCTGGCGCTGTACTGCGCCCAACATGGGCGTTGTGCCATTACCAAACAACCGCTTGAAATTGGAGACATTCATTGTCACCATAAGCTCCCGCGAGAGCAAGGCGGCAGCGACCAATATGGAAATCTGGTGCTGGTCACGGAAGCAGTCCATATCCTGATTCATGCCACTGACAGCGAGGTCATTGCACATCTTGTGCCGCCACTACGGCTAAGCGAAAAACAGCGAGCGAAACTGAACACCCTGCGCAAAACAGCAGGTTTATTCTCAATCTAAATGTAATCATTCACTGGAAGCTGTATCTATTTATAATTCTTTCAAGGTCGATGGAACGCCGTGTGCGGTGAAAGTCGCACGCACGGTGTGGAGCGGGGGAAAAGACGGAAAGTGGCGCTGACGCGCCGCTCAGGTCTTACCTATCGCTATTCGCTTTGCCGGACGAGTTTGACAAGCTGCTGGCTACCATGCGGAGCCGGGAGATCTCCGTGAGCATCATCATCCAGAACCTCGCCCAGCTAAAGGCCCTCTTTGAGAAACAGTGGGAGAGCATCGTGGGCAACTGTGATGAATTTATCTATCTCGGGGGGAACGAGCAGGCGACGCACGAGTATGTTTCCAAACTGCTGGGCAAGGAAACCATCGACACGAACACCTATGGACAGTCCAGGGGACGGAACGGCAGCTACTCCACCAACTGGCAATTAGCGGGCCGTGAACTTTTGACCCCCGATGAAGTGCGTATGCTGGACAACCAGTACGCGCTTCTTTTTATCCGTGGGGAGCGGCCCATCCAGGACTTCAAGTACGACATTCTGAAACACCCCAATGTGAAACTGACCACAGACGGCGGGGCCGAACCGTACCGGCACGGCGAGGACACCCACAGCATCGTGTCCATCCAATTTGACGAGGAACTGCTGAAGCAGGCGGCGAAATCGGATGAACAGGACGCCGGAGAACACCACTTCATTCTTCTCACCGAGGAAGAATTGGAGGAATATATCAACAATCATGGAGGTAACACACAATGAGCATTTTCAAGAAGAACGAGAAGAAGAACGACAACCGCCTGCCCATGCCCGACAAGGTGAAGCGGGGCTACCGCTGGTACTGCTCCCTGGTGGCGACCGTGGCCCTGATGGGCTGCTGCACCGTGACGGCCCTCGCTGCCCCCGCCGCTGGCGGCGACCCCCTCACCGTTATCAACAACCTGTCCACGTTCATCTTCGGCCTGATCCGGGCCGTGGGCCTCATTCTGCTGGGCTGGGGCATTGTCCAGGTGGGCCTCTCCCTCCAGAGCCACGACCCGTCCCAGCGTTCCAACGGCTTCCTGACCCTGGCGGGCGGCGTAATTATAACTTTTGCCAAGGAGATTTTGACCCTTATCACCGGCGGCTAATGTCGGCACACAAAAATTACCCGGCCCGAACCCAGCAAAGCGGTTCGGGCCGGGAGAGGAGGGGCAAAGGAATGAAGCGCAGTTTTCTCCGACAGGAGGAAACGGCGCGGAATGGATTTCGCCCCGACGAAAGGAGGTGCTTTGCGTGTCGGATAATTGGGTAGTCCAGAATTTGGAGAACGCTTTGGAGGTCTGGAACGGCAAGCTGAGCGAGATATGGCAGCTCATTACGCAGTCCCCCCAGGACTTCAAGGGCGGCGCGATCTGGAACGTAGTAGCGGACATCCACGGTGCGTTGCAGGCTATTGGCTACGCCCTGCTGGTGCTGTTCTTTGTGGTGGGCGTGGTCAAGACCTGCGGCAGTTTTGTGGAGGTCAAAAAGCCGGAACACGCGCTGAAGCTGTTCGTCCGCTTTGCGCTGGCAAAGGCCCTAATCACCTATGGCATGGAGCTGATGCTGGCCCTGTTGAGCATCATCCAGGGCGTGGTGTCGTCCATTATGAATGCGGCGGGCTTCGGAGCGCCGCAATCCACCGTCCTGCCCGCCGAGATCGTGACGGCCATTGAGGACTGCGGCTTTTTTGAGAGCATACCCCTATGGGCGGTGACGTTGATCGGCGGACTGTTCATTTGGGTGCTGTCCTTCGTGATGATTTTGAGCGTCTACGGGCGTTTTTTCAAGATGTATATGTACGCTGCGCTGGCCCCCATCCCCCTGTCCAGCTTCGCCGGGGAACCCAGCCAGAACGTGGGCAAGAGCTTCTTGAAAAGCTATTCCGCCGTCTGTCTGGAGGGGGCTGTCATCGTGCTGGCCTGCATCATCTTCTCCGTGTTCGCCAGTTCCCCGCCCACCGTTGACCCGGACGCGGCGGCGGTATCTATGGTGTGGAGCTATGTGGGAGAATTGACGTTTAATATGCTCATTTTGGTGGGCAGCGTCAAAATGTCCGACCATGTTGTGCGTGAAATGATGGGCTTGTAAAGGAGGTCGGAATGAAACGATTTTATGTGTTTAAGGACGGACGAATGGAGGGCAGCACCGCCACAAGAGAAGGGGCGATTGATATGATCCGTCAATGTCAAAAGCGAGAAACCCATCCGTTTTTGCGGGCGGAGTTCAGCATGATCGAGGGGGAGGAAGAATTTGTACCCTACCCCTCTCAGCAAAAGACGCCCCGGAAAAAGAGCGGGATGGAGCGATAGGAGGTCTTATTTTGGAAGTCAAAATCAACCGTGAAATCCGCAACTACACGGAGAGTATGTTTTTCGGGCTGTCCCTGCGGCAGCTCGTTTTTTCTGCCCTGGCGGTAGCCGTGGCCGTGGGGCTGTACTTTCTGCTGAAACCCTATGTCGGCACGGAAACCGTGTCCTGGATGTGCATTGTGGGCGCGGCCCCCTTTGCCGCCCTGGGCTTTTTCACCTACCACGGCATGACGGCGGAGCAGTTTATTTGGGCGTGGCTGCGCTCGGAGGTGCTGGAACCCAGGGAGCTGCGTTTTGAATCGTCCACGCTGTACTACGACCTTTTGAAGTCCAGCATGGAAAAGCGGGAAAAGGAGGAATACAAGCGCCATGATTAAGAGCATCAAGACCATCATGCGGCAGGATCGGGAACCGTACCGTATCCCCCGCAGGGTGCAGGACGTGATACCCATTCAATGCGTCTGGCCGGACGGCATTTTTAAGGTGGGCATCAAGTTCTCCAAGACCTACCGTTTCACCGACATCAATTACAAGGTGGCAAGCCGGGAGGACAAGGAAACCATGTTCCTGGCCTACTCGGAGCTGCTGAACGGCCTGGACAGCGCCGCCACCACCAAGCTGACCATTTGCAACCGCCGCCAGAGCCAAGCGGACTTTGAGCAGTCCGTCCTTATGGCTATGCGAGGGGACGGCCTGGACAAGTACCGCAAGGAGTACAACCAAATGCTCATTGACAAGGCGACCGGGGCCAATGGCATCATCCAGGAGAAACTTGTCACCGTGACCGTCTACAAGCGGGACATTGAGGACGCCCGCGCCTACTTCACCCGCATCGGGGCCGACCTGACCGCCCGCTTCGCCGCCCTCGGCTCCAAGTGCGTGGAGCTGGACGCCGCTGACCGGCTGCGTATCCTCCACGACTTCTACCGGGCCGGGGACGAGGGCAGTTTTCACTTTGATATGGCGAACATGGCCCGGAAGGGCCACGACTTCAAGGACTATATCTGCCCGGACGGGATCGAGAAGCACAGCGACTACCTGAAGCTGGGCGACCGCTATTGCCGGGTGCTGTTCCTGAAGGACTACGCCAACTATATCCAGGACGAGATCGTGGCGAACCTGACCGACCTGAACCGCAATATGATGTTGTCCATTGACATTCTCTCCGTGCCCACGGATGAAGCCGTGCGGGAGGTGGAAAACCGTCTGCTGGGGGTGGAAACCAATATCACAAACTGGCAGCGCCGCCAGAATCAGAACAACAACTTCTCCGCCATCGTCCCCTACGACATGGAGTTGCAGCGCAAGGAGAGCAAGGAATTTCTGGCCGACCTCACCACCCGCGACCAGCGGATGATGCAGGCCGTCCTCACCCTTGTCATCACCGCCGACAGCAAACAACAGCTTGACAGCGACACGGAAAAAATACGCTCCCTGTCCGGGCGGTGCCAGTTGGCGGTGCTGAAATACCAGCAGCTTGACGGCCTGAACACCGTCCTGCCCATCGGCACCCGGAAGATCGACGCTTTCCGCACCCTGACCACCGAGAGCCTTGCCGTGTTCATGCCCTTTAAGGTGCAGGAGATCATGGACAGGGGCGGCATCTACTTCGGGGAGAACGCCATTTCCCACAACCTTATTATGTGCAACAAGGCCAACCTGCTCAATCAGTCGTCCTTCCGGCTGGGCGTCCCCGGCTCCGGCAAGTCGTTCAGTGTCAAGGAGGAAATCGCGTTCCTCATTCTCAACACGGACGATGATATTCTCATAGCAGACCCGGAGGGGGAGTACGCCCCTCTCATTGAAGCGATGGGCAATATCGGCTCCGTGATCCGGGTGGCCGCTGGCGGGAAAGACCGTCTGAACGCCATGTATATGGTGGACGGCTACGGTGAGAACAACCCCATCGTGGTGAAGTCGCAGTTTATCATGTCCCTGGTGGAGCGCATCGACCCCAAGGGCGTAGGCCCCCAGCAAAACTCCATCATTGACCGCTGTACGGGGGATTTGTACGAGAACGCCAAGCATGGTGGCCCTGCTCCCACGCTGACAGCCCTCCGGGAGATGCTGCTGGAACAGCCGGAGAACGAGGCGAGAGGGATCGCCCTGGCCCTGGAGCTGTTCACCACCGGCTCCCTTGATATTTTCGGCCATGAAAGCACCGTTGACCTGGACAAGCGGGTGGTGGTGTTCGACA
>CATABD010000097.1 GCA_949494735.1 uncultured Oscillospiraceae bacterium | reverse complement strand
TGCCGCCGGCCTCGGCCGGCGGCGCCTTGAGAGGAGGGGGCGGGCATAAAATACCAACAGTGGAACGTGCGCCGCCCCGGCGGCGCCCCGGCGCGCCGTGCACTGGAGCAGGACGGGCTGTCCCCCCTGTGCGCCTGCGTCCTGGCCGCCCGGGGGATCGCCGGGCCGGAGGAGGCCGCCCGGTTTTTGTCCTGCGGCTCCCAGCGCTTTCACGATCCTTTTCTCCTCAAGGACATGGACAAGGCGGCCGCCCGCATCCGCGCCGCCATCGGCAGCGGGGAACTCATCTGCGTCTACGGAGACTACGATGTAGACGGCATCACCGCCACCTGCCTGCTAACCGAGGCGCTGGCCTGGCTGGGCGGCCGGGTGGTTAGCTATATCCCCGACCGCACCGAGGAGGGCTACGGCCTCAACCCCGGCGCAATCACCCGGCTTGCCGGGCAGGGGGTAGCGCTCATCGTCACGGTGGACTGCGGCATCACCGCCGTAGACGAGGTGGAGTTCGCCCGCTCCCTGGGGGTGGACGTGGTGGTCACCGACCACCACCACTGCAAGGACAAGCTCCCCGCCGCCGTGGCGGTGGTCAACCCCCGGCAGGACGGCTGCGCCTATCCCTTCCCTGAACTGGCGGGAGTGGGGGTGGCCCTCAAAACCGCCCAGGCCCTGGCCGGCCCGGAGCGGCGGGACGAGGTATTCCGCCGCTTCGGCGAGCTGGCCGCCATCGGCACCGTGGCCGACGTAATGCGCCTGACCGACGAGAACCGCGCCCTGGTCCGCCAGGGGCTGGAGCTGCTCGCCCGCACCCGGCGGCCCGGCCTGCGCGCTTTGCTGCGGGAGGCGGGGCTGGAGCCCGGCGTCCTCCCCACCGCCGTCACCGTTGGCTACGGCCTGGCCCCCCGGATCAACGCCGCCGGGCGCATGGAGCAGGCCATGGTGGCCCTGGAGCTGCTGCTCACCCGGGACGAGGAACGAGGGGAGGCCCTGGCCGGCACCCTGTGCCGCCTCAACCGGGAGCGGCAGGCCATCGAGCTTGCCATCTACGACGAATGCGCCGCGCTGTTGGCGGCCAATCCCCAGCTGGCCGCCCCGGCCATTGTGCTGGCGGGGGAGGGCTGGCACCAGGGGGTGGTGGGCATCGTGGCCTCCCGCCTGGCGGAAAAGTATTCCTGCCCCGCCTTTATGATCTGCCTGGAGCACGGCCAGGGCAAGGGGTCGTGCCGGTCCTTCGGCGGGTTCAACCTGTTCGCCGCCCTGGAGCGGTGCGCCCCCCTGCTGGAGGGCTTCGGCGGCCATGAGATGGCGGCGGGCTTTACCATCCTGGAGGAAAATATCCCCGCCTTCCGGGAGGCGGTGTGCCGCCTGGTAGAGCTGCGCACCGGCGGCGCGCCCATGGAGGCCGCCATTGATGTGGACGCGGAAATTGACTGCTGCTCCCTGCTCACCGCCCCACAGGTGGAGTCCCTGTCCCTGCTGGAGCCCTTTGGCACGGGCAACCCCAAGCCGGTGTTTCTGCTGCGGGGGGCCTGCGTGGCCTCCTGTTGCGATGTGGGGGCCGGGCGGCACTTGAAAATGAAGCTGCGCCGGGACGGCGTGGTGCTGGACGCCATCTTTTTCTCCGCCAACGCCGCCGCCTGCGGCGTCGCTCCGGGGGACAGGCTGGATGTGCTTTTCACACCCCAGATCAATGAGTTCCGCGGAAACCGCGCCGTCCAGCTCCAGCTGTGCGACCTGCGCCCCGCCCCCGCCCGGTCCCAACTGGAGCAGGAGCTGTTCCAGCGCCTTCGCGATGGGGAGGAGCTTTCCCGGTGGGAGGCGGGCCTCCTCTTCCCCTCCCGGCAGGATTTCGCCCGCCTGTGGCGGTTTCTGGAACACAGCTGCGCGGACGGCTGGATAGAGGCCGGACCCTCCCTGCTGCGGCAGGCCGCCCGCCTGCCCGACGGCCGCTGCTCCTATGGCCGAACCCTGGTGTGCCTTTACGTGATGGGCGACCGGGGGCTGATCCGCCTGGAGGAAAACCGGCTATGCCTGTCCCACCCCCAGCGCAAGGTGGATCTGGAGCAGTCGGAGCTGATGCGCCGCCTGCGGGAGTTCCTGGAGCAGAACGGGGCAATATAAGAACCTGTATTCACAGCCGACACCACCGCCCAAGGAGGCGTTATATAATGGATCTGGCCCATGAAAAATACGAAGCGCTGGAGCACAATATCCTGGCCGCCAACCCAGCGGCGGACGCTCAGCGCATCCGCGCAGCCTTTGAATATGCCAACGACCACCACGGGCCCCAGCTGCGCAAAAGCGGGGAGCCCTATATCATCCACCCCATCGCCGTGGCGGAGATCGTCAACGAGCTGGAGCTGGACCAGGACTCCATCATCGCGGCCCTCCTCCACGACTGCATTGAGGACACCGACTCCACCCACGACGACATCGCCCGGCTGTTCTCCCCCCAGATCGCCGATCTGGTGGAGGGCGTCACCAAGCTCACCCGGATGCAGTACACCTCCCGGGAGGACGAGCAGATGGAGAACCTGCGCAAGATGTTCATGGCCATGGCCAAGGACGTGCGGGTCATCCTCATCAAGCTGTGCGACCGACTGCACAATATGCGCACCCTCCAATACCAGTCCGATGCCAAGCAGAAGGAAAAGGCCCTGGAGACCATGGAGGTTTACGCCCCCATCGCCCACCGCCTGGGGATGCAGAAGCTGAAGTGGGAGCTGGAGGATCTGGCCCTGGAGTACCTGGATCCGGTGGGCTACCACGATGTGAAGGCGGAGCTGGCCAACATCACCACCCTCCACGCCGGCTTTGTGGACAGCATGCAGGCCCACATTGAGCAGCGGCTGTCGGAGGAGGGGGTGAAATGCCGGGTGTACGGGCGGCTCAAGCACATCTATTCCATCTACCGTAAAATGTACGCCCAAAACAAAACCCTCAATGAAATCTTCGACCTGTACGCCTTCCGGGTGATCGTGGACGACATACCCGCCTGCTATAACGTTCTTGGCTGTGTCCACGACATGTTCAAGCCGGTGCTGGGCCGGTTCAAGGACTATATCGGCACCCCCAAGCCCAACGGATACCAGTCCCTGCACACCACCGTGGTGGGCAGGGAGGGCATCCCCTTCGAGGTGCAGATCCGCACCTGGCAGATGCACCAGACGGCGGAGTACGGCGTGGCCGCCCACTGGAAATACAAGCAGGGGATGGCCAACCAGAGGCTGGGCACCGAGCGGGAGTTTGAGTGGGTGCGCAAGCTGCTGGAGAGCCAGCAGGACGCCGATCCGGACGAGTTTGTCCGCACCCTCCGGGTGGACATGTTCTCCGACGAGGTGTTTGTGTTCACCCCCAACGGGGACGTGAAGAGCCTGCCCGCCGGGGCCACCCCCATTGACTTCGCCTACTCCATCCACTCCGCCGTGGGCAATTCCATGACGGGGGCCCGGGTGAACGGGCGCATCGTCACCTTTGAGACGCCGCTGAAAAACGGCGACATTGTGGAGATCATCACCTCCAAATCCGCCCGGGGCCCCAGCCGGGACTGGATGAAGATCTGCAAATCCAACGAGGCCCGCAACAAAATACGCCAGTGGTTCAAGAAGGAGCGCCGGGAGGAGAACATCGCCACAGGCCGGTCCATGTTCGAGTCGGAGTTGAAGCACCTGGGCCTTACCCTGGCCGCCATCACCGCCACCCCCGACCTGCTGGACACCCTGCTCAAGCGGGTGCGCTTTGGCTCGCTGGACGAGCTGTACGCCGCCATCGGCTACGGTGGGCTGTCCGCCCAGAAGGCGGCGGGCCGCATGAAGGAGGAGATGACCCGCCTGGGCCGGCTGGAACGGCAGCGGGCGGAGCACGAGGCCATGCAGGCCGCCGTCTCCTCCGGCGAGACGGTCTACCCCTCCACCGCCAAGACCTCCGCCCCGGCCCGACGCCACTCTGTCAGCGGCATTATTGTGGAGGGGCTGGACAACTGCATGGTGAAGTTCTCCAAGTGCTGCACCCCCGTGCCCGGCGATCCGGTGGTGGGCTTCATCACCAAGGGCTACGGCGTGTCCATCCACCGCAGGGATTGCCCCAACGCAGACCCCGCCCGCCGCAAGCCGGAGGAGGAGGGGCGCTGGGTAAGGGTGTCCTGGGCGGAGACCGGCGAGTCCACCTTCCGTACCTCCCTGGAGATCTCCGCCAAGGACCGGGACGGTCTGGCCCTGGACGTGGCCATGGCCCTGTCCGCGCAAAAGGCCAAGCTGAACACCCTGGCCGCCCGCAGCCAGCCCGACGGCTACGCCATCATCAATCTGGAGCTGTTCGTCCAGGACCAGCGGGAGCTGACCGGGGTTATCAACAAGCTGTCCCAGATTCCGGGGGTCTTTCTCGTCCGGCGGGCCGGGGGATGAACCCGCTGCCAGCGGGGCGGACGCAGTTCCGCAGCCCCTGCCCGGGCCACGGCCTCCGGCGGGTTACTTTCTGCTCGTGCAGAAAGTAACCAAAGACACGCATAGGAGCTGCGGCCCCTATGTACCCCATGGGGACGCCCTATACGAGCCCCGGGCGTTGACCCTTTCGGCGCGCTGTTCTTTCGACGCGGGCACCCCGATTTGTGCTGTCCCTTGTGCCTGGGCACTGAAAAGAGTGGGGTCCACGGGGCTGCGCCTCAGTTATGCACCGTGCGGAGCGTGATTTTTTACTATTTACGGTATCTTGATACGCGAGGAGTCTGATCGATAATGTCCCAATGTTCGTTCCAGCCCCTGCTGTTCGGCGGCGACATCAATGTGTACAGCGTGGCCCGGGCCTTCCACGAGGCCTACGGGGTGAAGAGCGTCGCCTTCGGCAAGTTTGCCGCCACCTTCCCCTGCGCCTACAGCGCCATCATCGACTACCGGCCCTGCCTGGAAAACGAGGACGAAGCCGTCTTTCTGCGAAATGTGAACAATGTGGCCGCCGAGTTCCCGGACAAGACGGTGCTGGTCATCGGCTGCGGGGACAGCTATGTGAAGCTGGCCGCCCACCTGAAGGACCAGTTTCCCCCCAATGTAAAGTGCAATTATATCAGCGGGGAGCTGCTGGACAAGCTCACCGACAAGGAGCAGTTCTACGCCCTGTGCGACCGGTACGGCATCGACCACCCGGCCACCTTCGTCTATTCAGGGGACATGGGCCACGATTTCGACCTGCCCTGGGGGGCCCCCTATGTGGCCAAGCCCGCCGACGGGGTGGCCTACTGGGCCACCGGCTGCCGGGAGCTGAAAAAGGTGTATATCTGCCAAAGCTGGGAGGAGCTGCTCTCCGCCCTGGACGAGGTGTATGCCGCGGGCTATCCGGGCAAGATGATCTTGCAGGAGTTCATCCCCGGGGACGACACCTATATGCGGGTGCTCACCAACTACTCCGACCAGCGCGGCAAAGTGAAGCTGATGTGCCTGGGCCACGTGCTGCTGGAGGAGCACTCCCCCCACGGCATCGGCAACCACGCCGTCATCATCACCGAGCATGACCGGGGCCTGTGCGACAAAATCCGCAGGATGCTGGAGGATCTGGACTACGTGGGCTTCTCCAACTTTGACATCAAGTTTGACCGCCGGGACGGCAGGTACAAAGCTTTTGAGATCAACACCCGGCAGGGCCGCAGCAATTACTATGTCACCGGCTCGGGCCATAACATCGCCCAGTATCTGGTGGGCGACCTGATTGAGGGCCGGGACATCCCCCCCGCCATCACCAGCAACCGCTCCATCTGGCGGATGATCCCCCGCGGGCTGGCCTACAGGTTCATCCCCAGGCGTTACCACCAGGAGATGAAAGCCCTGTTCAAGTCCGGGGCGGACCACCACTCCATGGAGTACCGCCCGGATTACACCGCCAGGCGCATCTGGCGTATCTGGAAGAACCACATCGGCTGCTGGGTGCGGTTCAACAGGTACTGCGAGAAGCCGAAGGAGAACTGACGGGGCAAAGGGCGGCATGGGGGCTTCCGGGGCCCATGCCGCAGCAACGCGATTAGGAGGCGCATCTTAATGTCTGAACAGCGTTTAGGCGTGCTGGGCGGCATGGGGCCCCAGGCCACCCAGGTGTTCTACCAGTTCGTGCTGGACCGCACCGACGCCGCCCGGGACCAGGACCACCTGCCCGCCCTCATCCTGTCGGACACCGGCATCCCCGACCGCACCGCCGCCATCCTGTCGGGCGACACCGAGGGGCTGTACCGGCGGCTGCTGGGGGACGCGAAGCTGCTGGAGGGCTGCGGCTGCACGGCGCTGGCCATCCCCTGCAACACCTCCCACTACTTTGCCGACCGCCTCCAGGGTGAGATCGGCATACCCATCATCCACATGCTCCGGGAGACCGCCCGCGAGCTGGCCCGGCAGGGCAAAAAGCGCCCCGGCATCCTGGGCACCGACGGCACCATCCAGACGGGACTGTACCAGAAGGAGTGCGCCGCCTTCGGCCTGGAGGCGGTGGCCCCGGCCCCGGACATCCAGAAGCTGGTCATGTCCGTCATCTACGACGAGATCAAGCAGGGGGAGAAGGGCAGCCGGGACAAGTTCTCTAAAATCGACAAGGCCATCCGCGGTGCCGGGTGCGACTGCGCCATCCTGGCCTGCACCGAGCTGTCGGTGTTTTCCACCTACCACCCCCTGCCCCCCTTCTACCTGGACGCCATGATGGTCATGGCGGAGCGGGCGGTGGAGATCTGCGGCTATCCCCTGCGCACCATTTGATTGGGAGGACGATGGTATGGGTTTGACTTTATTCCCCCTGGGGGACTATTGCGCCCTGCTGGACAAGCTGGGCCTGCTGGCCGCCCCCCTGCCGGAGGGGCTGGAGCTGGGGCGCACGGTGGAGCTTCTGTCCTACAACTCCCGGGAGGCCGTCCCCGGTACGCTGTTCCTCTGTAAGGGGGCCCACTTCAAATCGGAGTACCTGGCGGACGCCGCCCGCCGGGGGGCTTTCGCCTACGTCAGCGAAACCGTCTTCCCCGGGGTAAGCCTGCCCTGCGTCCTGGTCCGGGACATGCGGCGGGCCATGGCCCCTCTGGCGGCAAAATACTACAACGACCCCGCCCGGCATCTGAAAATCATCGGCCTCACCGGCACCAAGGGCAAGTCGTCCACCGCTTACTACCTGAAATATATCCTGGACGAGTATCTGGCCCCGAAGGGGCAGACCTGCGGCGTCATCTCGTCCATCGACACCTGGGACGGGGTGGAGCGCTTCGAGTCCCACCTCACCACCCCCGAGCCCCTGGAGCTGCAGCGGCATTTTGCCCACGCCCGCTCCTCCGGCATGGAATATCTGGTGATGGAGGTGTCCAGCCAGGCGCTGAAGTACCACCGCACCCTGGGCGTCCCCTTTGCCGCCGCCGCCTTTCTCAACATCGGGAACGACCACATCTCCCCCATTGAGCACCCGGACTTTGAGGACTATTTCCACTCCAAGCTGAAGCTCTTCTCCCAGGCGGAGCTGTCCTGCGTCAACCTGGACTGCGCCCATGGGGAGGAAACCCTGTCCGCGGCCCGGGCCGCCTGTCCCGCCGTCCTCACCTTCTCCCAGCGGGACCCCGCCGCCGCGGTATACGGCCACAACGCCCACAAGTTCGGCGACGACATCCTGTTTGAGGTAAACGCCGGGGCGCTGGGCGGCCAGTACCGGCTCACCATGCCGGGGCTGTTCAACGTGGAAAACGCCCTGGCGGCCATTGCGGTCTGCCTGGGGCTGGGCATCCCCGGGGATGCCGTCCGGGCCGGGCTTTCCAAGGCCAGGGTTCCGGGCCGGATGGAGGTGTACTCCAACGCTGGGGGGGACGTGACCGCCATTGTGGACTACGCCCACAACCGCATGAGCTTCGAGACCCTGTTCCGCTCGGCCAAGCGGGAGTACCCCGGGCGGCGGATTGTGGCCGTGTTCGGCTGCCCCGGAAAAAAGGCCTTTGACCGCCGCCGGGACCTGGGCGAGGTGGCCGGGGCCTGCTCCGACCTGGTGGTGCTCACCGAGGAGGACTCGGGCGAAGAGGATACCCTGTCCATCTGCCGGGAGATCGCCGCCCACGTGGCCTGCGAATGCCGCATCGAGCCCAACCGGGGGGAGGCCATCCGCCAGGCGGTGCTCAGCTGCCGGGTGCCGTCCCTCCTGCTCATCACCGGCAAGGGGGCGGAAACCCGCCAGAAGCGGGGGCTGGCATATATCGACACCCCGTCGGACGTGGAATATGTCCGGGCGTTCCTGCGGGAGTGGGACGTCAAAAGGGGCTTACGCAGTCTGTAGCTGTGCCGCGAAGCCTCCGCGACGGGTGACCGAGCCGCTTCCTTGTCACGCTCGGATTGACCGCGCAGCCGGGTCGCTTTCCCTCCGACTCAGGCAAAATCCGCCCCCGCTTCGCGGCGGCTGGGCTTTTGCCTTTGCTTCGGTCCAAGCTCCCCTGCGTGGCTATCCTCGCGCTTCCCATCCGCAACCCAAAGTTGCGCGATAAGCGGTGGACGCAACCGGGCTTTTTCGGTAAAATGGGCCCATCAAAAGGAGGGAATCACTATGGTACCATCCCGCACAGCCATTATGGCGCTGCCCATTTTACTCCTCAACATCGCGCTTTTGGCCCTCTTCATCTGGGTGATTGTGCTGCTCATCCGGGCTCTGCTGAAATACCTTCGCTCAGACAAAAGCCCGCCGGAGCAGGCCAAAAGCCTTGCCGAAGCCCTCAAGGCCCGGCGCACCGCCGCGGGCTACACCCAGGAGTACGTGGCCGAGGCGCTGGGCGTCAGCCGCCAGGCCGTCTCCAAGTGGGAGAACGGCACGTCGGAGCCCAGCACGTCCAACCTGATGGCCCTGGCCAAGCTGTACGGCCTGTCGGTGGACGAACTGCTGCGCACAGCCGAATAAACGACAAAAAGGTCCCTTCCGCCGGCGGGAGGGACCTTTTTATGTCCAAATTCATAGATTGGGGAAAACGTCTCAGGAGGTTTCCCCATGAAGCTGTCCCAGCTGCTGTCCATCCTCGGCGCGGACTGCCCCGGCGGCGCCGATATCACCGCCCTCACCTGCGACTCCCGAAAGGCCGTTCCCGGCGCGCTCTTCGCCGCCCTCCCCGGCTGCCGCTCCGACGGCCGGGCGTACATTCCCGAGGCCCTGTACCGGGGCGCCTCCGCCGTGGTGTGCGCCCCGCCCCTGCCCGCCGGGGTGCCGGGCGCCGCCGTGGACGACCCCCGGGCCGCCCTGGCCCTGCTGTCGGCGGAATTTTATGGCCGTCCCGCCGACAGCCTTGCCCTCATCGCCGTCACCGGCACCAAGGGCAAGACCACCACCGCCCACATGGCCCGGGACATCCTCTCCGCCGCCGGGTACAAAACCGGCATGATCGGAACCCTGGGGGCGTACATAGGCCGGGAGAAGCTGTGCGACACCGCCAACACCACCCCCGAACCCATCGCCCTCCACCGCATCCTGCGGCAGATGGCGGACGCCGGGTGCGCCTATGTGGTGCTGGAGGCGTCCTCCCAGGCCATGAAGCTGCGCCGCCTCTTTGGCCTCACCTTTGCCGCCGGGCTGTTCCTCAACCTCTCCCCGGACCACATCGGCCCCGGCGAGCACGCCGGCTTTGACGAATACCGGGCCTGCAAGGCCGCGCTGTTCCGCCAGTGCCGCCGGGCCGTGGGCAACGGGGACGACCCGGCCTGGCCCTGTATGGCCGCCCAGCTCCCCCCAGACGCCCCCGCCTGCACCTTCGGCTTTTCCCCCCGTTCGGACGTCCGTGCCCTGGCCGTGGAGCCCGACCCGGAGCGTCCCCTGTCCGTCCGCCTCACCGTGGCGGGCACGCCTCGCTACCATATCCCCCTGCCGGGGGAGTTCAACGGGGCCGACGCCCTGGCCGCTGTGGCCCTGGCCCGCGCCCTGGGGCTGGACGACGGCGCGGTGCGGGCGGGGCTGGCCCACGTCACGGTGCCGGGGCGGGCCCAGCGCCTGCCCGTCCCCGCCCCCTTTGAGGTGGTGGTCGACTACGCCCACAACGGCGCCAGCTTTGACGCGGTGCTCTCCGCCCTGCGCGCCCACAATCCCCGGCGCATCATCGCCGTGTTCGGCGCGGGGGGCGACCGCCCCAGGCTGCGCCGGACGGATATGGCCCATGCCGCCGCCCGCCGGGCGGACTACGTTGTGGTCACCACCGACAATCCCCGCTCCGAGCGGCCGGAGGACATCTGCGCCGAGATTTCCGCCGCTTTGGCGCAGTTCCCCCACGAGGTGGTTTTGGACCGCCGCGCGGCCATCCTCCGGGCGCTGGAGCTGGCCGGGCCGGGGGATGTGGTGGCCCTGCTGGGCAAGGGCCATGAGGAGTACATTGAGGAAAGGGGCGTCCGCCGCCCCTTTTCGGAGCGGGCGGTGGTGGCGGAATACTTCGCCGGGCACAGGTGAGCGCAAAGAACCGGCCCCCCTCGGATGAGGGGGGCC
>CATABD010000096.1 GCA_949494735.1 uncultured Oscillospiraceae bacterium | reverse complement strand
CTCTAAACCTGCTGATACTGAATTTATTAACCTGAAACTTATTATACGAGGAGGGAACGACAATGAAAAAATCCGCCGGATTCTTTATGACCGTCCTGTCCGCCGCCGCCGCGGCGGCGGGAGCCGCGGCCTACTTCCTGAACTGCCGCACCAACTACTTCGTCAACCTGGGGGTTAACCCCGTGGTGATGGGCTGCGCCATCGCGGCCATCCTGTGCCAGGTGGTCTACCTTGCGGCGACCCGGAAGGGCCATGCCCTGTGGAGCGACGTGCTGGCCGTGCTGCCCCCGGTGCTGCTGATGGCCGCCGCCATCACCCTGGCGGGCGCCCGGGTCAACGGCATCGCCGCCATCATGACCTTTGAGAACAACGCCCAGAACATGGCCGACCTGACCAGCGCCATCGTGGGCATCGCCGCCTGCCTCATCGCCGCCGTCACCGGCATGATCGCCGCCTTCTTCGACACGGTGAAGGAGTAATTGGAACCGGCGCGGGAACTCCCGCCCCCTTTGGGGGCGGGCTTCCGGCGTATGCTTGGGAAGGGAGGGGATCAGCGTGAAAAAAGCGGCGCTTTTTGTCCTGACGGCCCTCCTCTTCTGCCTGGCCGGGTGTGCGGCAGGGGAGGGGCCCGGGGAACCCATCCCCTGCCGGGTGGTGCTGGAGGAGGGAGAGGGCTTCACCGCCCGGAGCTACGCCGCCCAGACCGCCCCCGGCGGGGAGCTGCGCTTTTCCATCCGGCCGGAGGACGGCTACACCGTTTCCGGGGCGGACTACCAGGGCTGCGCCATTGTGCGGGAGCCGGGGGGCGGCATGACCCTGGTGCTGCCGGAGGTGCGCTACTCCACGGCGGTGCGGCTGGAGGTGGAGCGCAGCGGCACGGCCCTTTCCTGCCACGCCAACGGCGGTACGCGGCTGGATGGGGGCGATCCGGCCCGGCCGGTGGATGTGCCCGTCACCCCCTCCCACCTGCGGCTCAATACCTGCGTTGGGACGGATCTGTTCCAGCGCCCCGGATATACGCTTACCGGCTGGAACACCGCGCCGGACGGCTCGGGCACGGCGGTGGGGCTGGGCAGCCGGGCGGAACCGGCGCAGGGGCTGGTGCTGTACGCCCAGTGGGTTCGCTGGACAGCCCCCGCGCTGTTTCGCTGGGAGCCCTTTGGGGACGGAGCGGCGGTCACCGGTTATACCGGGGCGGAGGTGACCCTGGTGGTTCCCGGGGAGCTGGGGGGACTGCCGGTGCGGTGCGTCCGGGCGGGGGCGTTCGCCGGGGCGAACTGTGAGGCGGTCATCCTCCCGGACACCCTGCGGACGCTGGAAAACGGCGCCTTTGACCGCTGCGCCCTGCGGGAGCTGACCCTGTTCGACAGCCTGCGCACCGTCAGCGACTACTCCTTTTCCAACTGTGAAAACCTGCGCACCCTCCGCGTCAACGCCGCCCTGCCCCCGGTGTACAGCGGCAGCTACTATGCCTCGTTCGCCGATAAATTTGACCGGCTTCTCTCGCTGGAGAACAGGAGGAAGATCGTGCTCTTTTCCGGCTCCTCCGCCCGGTTCGGCTACGACAGCAAACAAATTGACGCCGCGTTCCCAGGCTATGACGTGGTGAATATGGGGGTGTTCGCCTACACCAACGCCCTGCCCCAGCTGGAGCTGATTTTGACCTGCATGGGGGAGGGGGACGTGCTGGTCCACTCCCCGGAGTTTGACGCCGCCCAGCGCCAGTTCTGCACCAGCGCCAGCCTGGACGCCCCCTTCTTCAACCTGATGGAGGCCAACTACGACATGGTTTCCCTGCTGGACCTGCGGGAATACGGCCAGGTGTTCACCGCCTTTGCCGCCTACCTGGACAGCCGGGAGGGGATGGAGCCCCGGAGCTATGCCCTGTCCCCGGCGGACTTCGACGAGGAGGGGAACCCGGCGGACACGCCCAGCTACAACAGGTACGGCGACTATATCCGCTACCGCCCCAACGCCCCGGACGAGGCCCCCGTGTACGGCCTGCCGGTGGATTACACGGTACGCGCTTTTCCCAAAAGCGCCTTCCTCGACCCGCTGAACGGGGAATACCGGCGGTTTTTGGACAAGGGGGTACAGGTGTATTTCACCTATGCCCCCCGGAACCGGCTGGCGGTGTCGGAGGACAGCACCCACCAGGCCCGGAGGGAGCTGGACGCCTGGCTCCGGGAAAACCTGTGCGTGCCCGTACTGGGGGACATGGAAGCCTCCCTGGTGAGCGGCACGTACCTCTACGGCACCGACAACCACCTGTCCACCCAGGGGGTGGAGCTGCGTACGGCGGAGATCATCACGGCGCTGGCCGCCCGGCTGGAAGAGGGGGCGCCTCCGTGACCGCCCCTGCCGCGCGCGGCGGGACAAAGCCGGAGCATGGAAAAGCCCCCAGGCAGCCACGCTTACAGCGGCTGCCTGGGGGGTTCTGATTTCAAGGGCTGTGCCCATGTCCGGCGACTGTGAAGATATGGAACGGTCGGTCACAGCTCCGTCTTCCAAAGCCCGTGGAGGTTGCAGTACGCGTATACCGCCTCCGCCTGGTCATCCTCCAGGCGGAAGGACACCTCCGGCGGGTCGGTGGGGGTAAGCCGCTTGCGCTGGGCGCCCCGGCGGGTCTGGAGATAGACCCACTCAATCAGGTGCTCGGGGGTCATGGGATGGCTGGCGCTGCCCACGTTCACCCGCACTTGGCTGTCCTGGGCGGACACCACGGGGAGGTGCTTTTCTCCGCTGGCCTCGGTGGTGTTGGGGCGCAGGGCTTCCATCTCCTGCCCGCAGCAGGACATGGGGACGCCGCCATCGCAGATGAGCTCGGCCAGGTTGCCGCAGCGGCGGCAGATACGGAAATTTGCCATAGAGGTTCCTCCTAACTTGTGCGTCGCACGGTTGTCAGGAATAGGGTGCCCGGATGGCGGGGGGAATATACCGCCCCCCTCAGTCGTCGCCGAAGCTGATGCCCAGCAGGCGGGCCTCGGTGATGATGTCGGAGCTGGGGTCGATGGTCTTGAGCTTGCCCGCCACCTCATTCAGGGGGACGGAGGTGATCACATGGTCATGGATGGCCACCATGCTGCCGAACTCGCCCTTGGAAATCATCAGCGCCGCCGTGGCCCCCAGCCGGGAGGACAGCACCCGGTCATAGGCACATGGTGTGCCGCCGCGCTGCATGTGGCCGGGGACGGTGACCCGCACCTCGCGGCCGGTCTTTTTCAGGATCTTGTCCGCGATGGCGTAGGACACGGAGGGATACTGCTCCAGAAGTTCGGCCATATGCTGCTTGTATTCCTTTTTGGACATGGCAGCCTCTTTTTTGGACATGGCGCCCTCAGCCACCGCCAGGATGGTGAAGCCGTGGCCCGCGTTGGCCCGGTGGTCGATCTTGGCCACCACCGAGTCGATGCTGTAGGGTATCTCGGGGATGAGGATGATATCCGCGCCGCCGGCCATGCCCGCGTTCAGCGTCAGCCAGCCCGCCTTATGGCCCATGACTTCCACCATAAAGACCCGGTTGTGGGAGGCGGCGGTGGTGTGGATGCAGTCGATCACGTCGGTGGCGATGCCGATGGCGGACTGGAAGCCGAAGGTAGTGTCGGTGCCCCAAAGGTCGTTGTCGATGGTCTTGGGCAGGCCGATGACGTTCAGCCCCTCCTCGCTGAGCAGGTTGGCGGTCTTTTGGCTGCCGTTGCCCCCCAGCACCACCAGGCAGTCCAGCCGCAGGCGGCGGTAGGTGTATTTCATGGCCTCCACCTTGTCCAGGCCGTTTTCGTCGGGGGTGCGCATCAGCTTGAAGGGCTGGCGGCTGGAGCCCAGGAAGGTGCCGCCCCGGGTGAGCAGGCCGGTGAAGTCGATGGGGGTGAGCTTTTTGTAGTCCTCGTACATCAGGCCCTTGTAGCCGTCGATGAAGCCGATGATCTCCACGCCGTTGCCGTAGATGTTGTAGAGGCCCTTGGCTACGCCGCGCATGGTGGCGTTGAGGGCCTGGCAGTCGCCGCCGCTGGTGAGCATTCCGATCCGTTTCATGATGTGTCGCTCCCTTTCAAACCATATTGTATTTTAAGCCGTTCCCGGCCTTGGTGACATGGGGTGCGCTCAGCCCCGCCGGAAGAGGCGGCCCAGCAGGCCGGCGGGCCGAACTCGGACCTTGACGGCGGGCTGTTTTTGGGGGGCGGGGGGTTTCTTGGCGGGCAGGGGCCTGGCCGCGGGGCGCTTGGGTGCGGCGGCGGGCCGCTTTTCCGGTTTTGCCGCGCCCTGCGGGGCGGGGGCCGGCTTTTGGAGGGCGGGCCGCGCCCACGCGCCGCAATAGGCCTGGTCGCAGAACCACTCCTGGGAGTTGAACAGCTCCCCCTGGGCCCGGATATAGGCGCCGTCCGGCTGCTGCACCCGGCCCTTGGCGGTGTCCCGGAGCTGGTCCTGGAACACCTGCTCCAGGCGGGCGCACAGGTCCGGGTCACGGACGGGGGCGGCCACCTCCACCCGGCGGGTGGTGTTGCGGGTCATAAAGTCGGCGGAGGAGATATAGACCCGGCGGCGCTCCCCCTGGCCGAAGAGGTAGATGCGGGCGTGCTCCAGGTAGCGCCCCACGATGCTCACCACCCGGATATGTTCCGTCAGGCCGGGCACGCCCCCAATGAGGCAGCAGATGCCCCGCACCACCAGGTCGATTTTCACCCCGGCGTGGGACGCCTCAATGAGCTTGTCGATGAGCTGTTTATCGGTGAGCCCGTTGAGCTTGAAGCCCAGGTAGGCGGGACTTCCCGCTTTGGCCTGCTCAATTTCCCCGTCGATGAGGGCGGTGATTTTGGTTTTCAGGCAGGCAGGGGCCACCAGCAGCAGCCCGCTGTCCTCCACCACCTCGCCCATGGACAGGGCATTGAACACCCCCGCGGCCTCCGCGCCGAGCTCGGGGTCGGCGGTCATGAGGGCGAAGTCGGTGTACAGCCGCACGGTGTCCTCGTTATAGTTTCCCGTGCCCACCTGGGTGATATACTCCACCTGGCCCTGGTGCATCCGGGTGATGAGCAGCAGCTTGGAGTGGACCTTCAGCCCGTCCAGGCCGTAGATCACCCGGCACCCGGCCTGCTCCAGCACCCGGGACCAGCCGATGTTGTTTTCCTCGTCGAACCGGGCCCGCAGCTCCACCAGGGCCACTACCTCTTTGCCGTTTTCGGCGGCATCCACCAGGGCCTCCACGATTTTGCTGTTGTGGGCCACCCGGTAAAGGGTCATTTTGATGGACACCACGTCCGGATCCTGGCCCGCCTCCTGGAGGAGGCGCAGCAGAGGCCGCACGTTCTCATAGGGATAGGAGAGCATCAGGTCGCGGCGGCGGATTTGCTCCGCCATGGGGACCAGGGGGTCCACGTTGGGGGAGTTCTGGGGCACCCGGCGGGGATAGAACAGCTCTGTCTTATCCCGGAGCATATCCCGCAGCGCACCCATAAAGGTGAGATCCAGGGGGGCGCCGCTGGAAAACAGGTGCTTTTTGGACAGCCCCAGGCAGGAGCACAGGCTGTCCCGCACGGAGTCGGTGAGCTTGCCCTGGTAGTCCAGCCGCACGGGCTGGAGGCGCTTGCGGCGGCGGACCATCTTCTCCATGCTCTTGCGGTATTCCTCCGCCAGCATCCCGCCCATCTCCGACGAGGCGTCGTCCATGTGGATGTCGGCGCTGCGCACCAGCCGGATAAGCACGGTGCCCTCCACCTTATAATGGGTGAAAATCTTGGGGAGGAATCCGGCGATCAGCTCCTCCACCAACACAAACCGCCCGCCCTCGCCGGGGAGGGGGACCAGGCGGCGCAGGACGCCCTCGCCGCAGGGGACGATGCCCATGCGCTCGCCGCCGCCCTTGGTCTTCAGGATGGCCACGGCGTAAATCTGCTTGTTGCGCAGGAAGGGGAAGGGCTGCTTGCGCCCGATGATCTGGGGGGAGAGCAGGGGCAGCACGTTGGAGGTAAAGTATTTTTCCAAAAAGGACTGGGCCTTGTCCTGGAGGCTGTGGAACCGGCACAGTTCCACCCCCTGGCTGGCCAGCTCCCGCAGCAGCTCCTTGCACACCCGGTCCCGGTCAGCCAGGTATTCCCGGGTTTTGTCCAGCACGGCCGAGGCCTGCTGGGCGCTGGTTAGCCCGGTCTTGTCGTCCCGGCTCTCCAGGTGCAGGGTGTCCATGAGCATACCCATTCGGACCATATAGAACTCGTCCAGATTGCTCTGGAAGATGGAGGCGAAATTCAGCCGTTCGCACAGGGGGTTGGCGGGGTCCTCCGCCTCCTCCAGCACCCGGCGGTTAAACTGGAGCCAGGACAGCTCCCGGTTGACGTAGCACTGGCTTGGGGCGGCGCTGGGGGCGGGGGAAGGGCTTTGTTCTTTCATGGCGGATTCGCCTCCTCGTTGGGTTGGGGCTGCCTATGAAATAATGTACCACTGTTTGTTACCCGGTGCAAGCCCTTTTGGACACTTTTTCGGAGGTGGATGTGGTCCCGGAAAAAAAGGGCGGCGCCTCGCCGGATCTGGCGGGGCGCCGCTGTGCTTCGGACAATGAACGGAACGGTCAGGGGAAGATCACTGCGCGTCCTGGACCCGCAGCAGCATGGCGGCCAGCTGGGCGCGGACGGCGGTGGTCTTGGGGGAGAAGCTGAGGCTGCCGTGGACGTCGACGTTCTCAATGCCCTTGATGATGCCGTTGGCGGCACACCAGTTGGCGGCGTCCTTGGCCCAGTCGGCGATGGTGTCCACATCGGCGAAGTCCTTCAGGTTGTCGCCCTCTGCCTTTTGGGAACCGGCGTTGCGGTAGAAGATGGCGGCCAGCTCCTGGCGGGTGGCGGTGTCGCGGGGCCGCAGGGCGCCGTTTCCGCCCTCCAGCACCTTCTCCTGGACGGCCCACAGCATGGCGTCGCGGGCCCAGTCGTGGATGTCGGCCGCGTCGGTGAAGGCGTCCAGCTCATCGCCCTTCACCTCGGGGGAGCCGGCGATGCGGTACAGGGTGGTGGCCACCATCTCGCGGGAGACGGCGCCGTCGGGATTGAAGGCATCGGGGGCGGTGCCGCCCATCAGGCCGGCGTCCACAACGGCGTCCACAGTGCCCGCGTACCAGGCGTTATAGCGCACATCCTTGAAGTCGTGGCTCACGGCGCAGAAAGCGGCGTTGGCCACGAAGGTGAACTCGTCGCGCTGGTGCACCTTGTTGGTCAGGGTATTGGCGAAGAGCACCACGTTCATGCCGTTCTCGCGATAGGAAATGGCCTGGATGGAGTTGTCCTTGAAGGTATTCAGACCATCGCCGGCGGGGAGGAAGCCCTCCAGCAGCTCCTTGGAGCCGTCCATGCGCACCAGCACCTGGGCGGCGTCGGGGATGGCGGTGAAGTAGCCCGCGCCGTAGCCGTACATGATGTAGTCGCCCTCGGACACGTAGCTGGCGGTAATCAGGCTCTTGGAGGGATAGGTCACGTAGCCCAGCGCGTCCATGGCGTTGCCGCTGGTAACCTCCCGCACCAGCGCGCCCTCGTCAAAGAGCTTGGCGGCGGAGCGGACGGCGGAGGAGCCGTAGCCGATGTAGGGGGTGCCCGCCTTGACGGCGGCCAGGGCGGCGTCATCCAGGGCGGCCGCGCCGATAATCAGGTCGGCCTTGGCGGGGTCGTCGGTGGTCTCGAAGCCCATGAGGCGCAGGGACTGGCGGTCGTAGTTGTAGTCGTAGGAGCCGGATACCAGGGTGGACTTCACGAAGCCGGAGGCGTTGTCGCCGGCCTTGCCCGCGATGTAGACGACGGGGGCGTGGTCCAGGCTGCGGGCCTCGGGGGCGCTGCCGTCCACGGGGGCGGCGGTGAGCAGGTGCTTGCCGGACACGCGCGCGTAGTCCGCCTTGGAGACAAGGAAGCTGCCCACATAGTCGCCGCTGATGATGAGACCCACGTCCTTGCCGGCCTTGAGCAGCTCGTTGACGGCCATGATGGCGGCCTCGGAGGTGTTCTTGAGGATCACCTGGTCGGTGTCCACCTTGTCGGAGGCCACGGTCCACTTGGCCTTTTCGGTGCAGGCGGCGGCGATGGTCTCGTAGGCGGCGGGCTCGGCGCAGGTGGCCATGTCGAAGCCGCGGGTCTTGTTGAAGGCGGTGATGCCCTCGGAGTAGAGCACGGGCCAGCCGGTGATGACGGTGCCGTCATACAGCACGCCGTTGGCCACGCTGCGCTTGGCCTGGTACATGGACACCACGGCGGTGCCGGCGGGGTACTCGGTGCCGGCGTAGGTGAAGGCCTTGTCGGCGAACATCACCTTCACGCCGTTGCGGGTGAGGTAGGTGAGCATCTGGTTGGCGGCGTCCAGGTTCTTCTGGTGGGCGCCGTCCAGGGGGATGATGTAGCACTCGGGATAGAAGTTGCCGTTCTGGCCCTCGCCGTCGTACTCGGGGCGGAAGGTCGCGGCCTCGCCGCCCTCCACGTCGTACTGGTCGCAGAACCACTGGCCCACCAGCTCATAGGCGTTGGAGTTGGCGTTGGTGACGCCGCGCTCGAAAATCTTGGTCTGGCTGAGCAGGAAAGAATCCTTGTTGTCGGCTACGTACTTGGATTGGCCCAGCTGACCATACACCACCAAGGCCACCGAGTCATCGTTATGGCTGGGCAGCTCCACCGTGTAGGCCACGGTGCCGTGGAGCATGGAATACTGGGGGGTGTAGCTGGTGGACATATCGTCCCAGGGATCCAGCCACTGCACCTGGTCGGTGCCGTCAGCGTTCTTATTGCCTGTGTAAGTCAGCAAGTCACGCTGGGGGGTGGAGTAGCTGTTAAAGAACGCATTGTTTGCCACCGCGGCAATGCCCAAGGCTTCGCCGCCAGCCATCAGGTGCTCGGCCAGCAGGTCGTACTCAAAGTTGGGCTCGTGGGGGGGATCGCAGGGCTCCACCTGGAACTCGCGGTGCTGGCCGTGGAACTCGGTGAAGCACACGGGGTTCCACTGGGCGATAAAGGCGGTCATGTTCTGGATCTCGGCCTGGGTCTGGAAGGAGTTGTCGCGGTTCAGGTCGAAGCCGCCGGAGGAGGTGCGGGTCAGATAGGTGCGGCCCTCCACGTTCTCCTCGGGGACGATGAGGAAGAACACGTCGTCCAGCAGCTCATCCACGTCCACCGTGACGGTCTCCACATCATAGTACTTTTCCAGATTCACGTTGACGGAGACATCATAGTAGGAGACAGGGCCGTCCTTGGCTGTGCCGTCCCCAGTCTCGCCGTTCACCACCTGGCCCTTAAGGAAGCCCAGATAGGTGGCGGTGTCCTTCACCAGGTCCGGGACGGCGATGCTGCCTTCAACGCCCTTGGGGCCCAGCTGCTCGGCAAGCTTGGCCTCGCCTTCCTTGGTAAAGCCGGTGAGGTTTTTGTAGTCAACGGTGCCCTCCTTGCTGGCCGCAGTATTCACCAGCAGCCAAGCGAAGTTCAGCACGCCGTCAGGCGCGGCCACCTCGTTAGAGTGGATGTTGGAATAGAGCACGGGAACCTGATAATTGCCCAGGGAGCCGTCCTCAATCTTCTCAATCAGGGCGGTGGGGTCGCTCTCCGCCTCGGCCTTGATGGACTTCCAGTTGTCCACGGCCTCCTTGCTCTTGGCGATGATGAGGTAGGGCATATCCAGCTTGTCCAGGCCATTGTCGCCCTGGCTCTTGCCCATGCTCCCCTTCGCCACGTAGAGGTCGGTGTTCTTCTTGGCGTAGTCCACCAGTTCGTCCATGCTGGCGTAGATCTCCCGCATGGTGTGGAAGTCATCGTAGGGGGTGATCTTCACGGCGCTGTCCAGACGGCCCAGTTCGGTGCTGTCAGCCTTGGTCACAACCAGATCGAACCAGCCGCACAGATCAAGGTAGAGACCGCCGTTGGTCTGATAGCTGCGCAGGTTGCTGGGCAAATCGTGATACTGGTCGTAATAATAGTTGTTGGCAAAGGTCAGCACCAGGCAGACCTTACCGTTCTGGGTGGACACCTCGGTCTTGATGTCTTTGAAGAGGGGGCTCTCCCCATCCCGGTTCTTCCACTCCGTCAGCGGGCCGCCGTTGGTGTGGCTGGGATACAGGTCGGTGTCAATGTAGTCAGACTCCTCGTCATAGACCAGAGACCAGACCACGCTGTCGGCGATGGCCTTGGCCTCCGCCTCCGTCATGTCCACCGGGATGGACGCCTTAAACGTGCGGGAGTCGCACAGGCTGATGTAATTTTCGCCGCCGTCTTCAGAGACGTTGACGAAGGGGGTGTCCGCCGTGGGCTCCGCGGCCAGGGCCGGGAGAACCGTCAGGGACAGGCACAGGGCCAGCACGGTCAGCAGGGAAATGACCTTTTTCCAGGGTGCTTGCTTCATCTTCCTCACCTTTTTCTTGTTCATTTTGCAGTATTTCGCCCGGCTTTTTGGGGCGGAATACGTACATATCCCCATTCTATACTACTGCGGGACGTTTGTCAATGTAGCGCGACAAGATTTTTAAGAATTTGGGACAGGATAAATGAGAAAAAACG
>CATABD010000095.1 GCA_949494735.1 uncultured Oscillospiraceae bacterium | reverse complement strand
AGTCCACTGGGGGCCGCCCTGTTTTGGTTATCAAGGCGGCCCCCAGAAGACCCCGGCCATTCTACCCGAAAAGTCTAGATGTCGGGTAGTGACTTCGAGACAAAATGGGGCTGTTGACAAAGTGTCCCCAAAGCGCCCGAAATATGGTAGAATTAGAGTTGAGAGGGGGCGGGGATATGCAGTCAAAATATCACTTGGTAACAATAGAGGATCTGGTGCCGGCAGAACATTTTCTATGGAAATTGGAAACGGCGCTGGACTTATCCTTTGTGTATGAAGAAACGTCCCACCTGTACAGCCGGAGGTATGGCCGGCCCCCCCATAGACCCGGTAGTGATGGTATGGCAACACCCTTAACCCAGCGGGTTTTATTACCTGTCTCACCAGACGACCGGCCTGAATTACGGTATCATCGCCGCTGTGACCGTGACACCGGGGGATGTCCATGGCTCCAAGCCCTACCTGGAGCAGTTGGAGTACTGTGGCGGCAGGACTTCTGCGGGAAGATGACGAGGTGGTTTATGAGGACAGCGCCTACCTCGGGATAGAGAAACGGGATGAAATCAGAAACAGCCCCCAGCTTTCTGTCATCGCATACCGTATCAGCCGCCGGCCGGGCCGGCTGCCCAAGGTTTCGGACAACGCCATTGACTGGGAGCAGCATATTGAAAATCAAAAATCATCTGTGCGCAGCAAAGTAGAACACCCCTATCGGATTATGAAGAACATCTTCGGCTTCCGAAAGATCGTTTACAGGGGGCTGAGAAAGAACCTTAACCGCTTACACGTACTTTTCGCCAGCGCGAATTTGTATATGCTTGCCAGGGCGAGCGGTTCTCTATCCCCCGCTTAGGGGTTTTGCGCCATTTTGGCGGAATGGGGTATGGAAAACGAGGATTCTCCCTCAAATATGTCCCTTTACTTGACGTTTGGCATCACTTTTAATTATTTGCCACCATTTCGCCTGCTTTAATCAGTGCTTCAAACTAAAAAATATTAGAAGCTATGGCGAAAGGAAAATTTTATGGAAAAGTGCGGCGCTTTGTGGTATGCTGAAGAAAAAGCGATGAGTTTTATACCCAATATGAGGATATTCAGAGGGAAGTCAATGCCTATTTGGAATTTGACCCGGATGTATTTCGGGATAAGACGGTGCTCTTTCCCTGCGATGACCCGGAGTGGAGCAATTTCACCCATTTTTTCGCCCAAAATTTTAAAAACTTCAGGTTGAAGAAGCTCATCAGTACCAGCTATGCCGCCGACAGCAAGTCCGCGGATATCCCCTATCAATTCAACCTCTTCGAGAGCGAGTCCCACCGATTTGACAAGAGCAAGACCCGGAGCCACGGCAAGATATTTACCCTAACGCGAGGAAAGGGACAGCCGCGGAAGTTGGACATTGATGCTTTGGAGTGGGATTATCTGGTATATTGTGAGAAGTCTCCGAATATTGCAAGCCGTACACCATAGTTTGTAGATGTTTATAAGACCTCTCCAGCCAGACAAGCACTCAAGACGAAGAAATCATTTATGATAGCTCCCTTGTTTACAGCAATATTTGTGCAGCCAATTTGGTATTTGACTGTCATAATCAAAGGATGTGTAAATAAGCAAGTCACGAAACGTCTGCTTATACCCGACTGGGAGGCGCTGTACAGCGCCTGAGACCTATATGCTTGGACATGATCGAGAAAGAAATGCTCAATGATGTTTTAATTGTGGAAAACTGTCTCGGCTCATCGGAGACGCCGCTACACATACCCCTTGACTTATTGATTTGGTGGATTCCCCCTGCTCATAATGTTGAACAACCATTTTCTTTAAGTTTGTCTGGATATTTCTTTGACATAGCATCATCTCCCTATACTTTGTGATTCTATTATAGGCATTTCTTGTATTTCGTAAAATTTGATAAAGGAGGGCAGATTTATGGAAAGGGTGTCCTTTTTAGACTGGTGTGTGAAAAACAATCAGCAGCAGCCTCTTCGGCAGTGGGACTACACGGCAAATGATTTTGGCCCTGGAGATATCAGCTTTTGTTCTCAAAAGGTATGCCACTGGGTTTGCGAAAAAGTGCCGGGACATAAATGGTTGGCGCCGCCGGAGCGAAGGATCCATCACAAATCACAGGAGTGCCCATTCTGTTCCGGCCGATTTCTCACAAAATCTGTAAATAGTCTGGCAGCAAAATATCCGCTTATTGCCGAGGAGTTTGACCAAGAACGAAACGGCATCGCGCCAGATCAAATTTTCCCGAAGTCTAACCGAAAATATTGGTGGCACTGCGCGCATGGTCACAATTGGCAAAGCACCCCCAATACCCGGACGCGCCAGCGGGGCGGCTGCCCCTATTGTGACCGCCGCCTTGCCAGCCCGGAGTACAATCTGAAAACGGAATTCCCTATCGTCGCGGAGGAATGGCTGTACGAAAAAAATGATGGCCTGCCCACCGAGTACCTCCCACGATCAGAGAAGAAGGTATGGTGGCGATGCCGCTATCACCCAGATATAGAGTGGCAGTCAGCCATTTGCAATCGCACTTCGTCCCGCCTCAGCAACTGCCCCGTTTGCCAAAAAGAGCGGGGGACTTCCTTCCCGGAACAGGCGGTCTACTATTATCTCCGGCTTCTGTTTGAAGATGCTGAAAACCGGAGTAAAATTCAGGGGATTGAGGCCGATATTTACCTTCCTTCCTTGAAATTAGCTATTGAATATGACGGATACTATTACCATGACGAATCGAACAAACAGGCAAAGGAGGATGAAAAAGACCGGCAGCTCATGGCGGCCGGCCTGTCGGTACTGCATATCAAGGAGACGCCTGGTGATGATCCGGCTTTCGTGTCCGACTCCATTCTTTGGAGCCCTGTAAAAAGTTACTCCAATTATCTGTTTCTAGAGGCGCTCACGCGGAAGCTAGTTTCATGGCTGAACGAGCGCTATGGCCTCCATTTGGTTATCCGCCCGGATATCCAGCGGGACAGCGCGGCGATATTGTCCAACTATATGTCCAGGCGCAAAGAAAAAAGCTTGGAGCAAATGGCGCCTCAGTTGGTTCGAGAATGGCATACCGAGCGCAATGGTATGCTGACGCCTGCCTCAATTTCCTTTAGCTCTGGTAAAAAAGTTTGGTGGCGGTGCGAAAAGGGGCATGAGTGGCAGGGAACGGTTTCCGGGCGCTATCGTGGCGGGGGATGTCCCTATTGCACAGGGAAAAGGGTGTGCCGCGAAAATTCTCTGGCATTCCTGTACGGGAAAGCTGCAAAAGAACTGTGGCATTCAGAGAAAAATGCCCCTCTTACCCCCTGGGATGTGACCGGCGGATCCGGCAAAACCGTTTGGTGGAAGTGTGAACGGGGCCATGAATGGACTATGAAAGTGTATGATTTCAGCAAAGGCTGCCGCTGCCCATATTGTTCCAAACATAGGGTCAGCGCCATGAATGCCCTTGCCATCGTGCGGCCCGCGCTGGCTTTTGAGTGGAACTATGAAAAGAACGGGGAAATGACGCCATCCACAATCTCCTTTTCTTCAGGGAAGATGGTTTGGTGGCGGTGTGAGAAAGGACATGAGTGGCAGGAGCGCGTCGGCAATCGGAGCAATTTGGGCTACGGCTGCCCCTACTGTTCCGGGAAACGTCCCACACAGGAATATAATCTTGCCGCTGTGTACCCCTCATTAATGCTGGAGTGGCATCCCACAAAGAATCAGCATCTTGACCCAGCAGGGCTCTTGCCACGATCCAACCGAAAGGTCTGGTGGCAGTGTAAAGAGAGGCACGAATGGGAAGCTTCCATCTGTAGCCGCACCAATGGAAGTGGCTGCCCTTATTGCGCAGGAAAACGAATCTGGTGGGAAAACTGCCTGGAAAAGAAATATCCCAATGTGGCGCGTGATTGGCATCCCACAAAAAACGGGGCACTGACTCCGCGCGATGTCGCGCCCAACTCTTCAAAAACCGTTTGGTGGCAGTGCGGGCGTGGGCATGAATGGCGAAGAAAAATAGCTTATGAAATCGACTCTCGGGGGTGCCCCTATTGCAATGGTCGTTTGGCATGCAAAGATAATTCTTTGGCAGCCCTCCGTCCAGACTTGGCACGGGAATGGGATGTGATTAAAAACGGTTCCCTCTCTCCTCATGATGTAACGGTCAAAACCCGAAAGCGTGTTTGGTGGCGGTGTGACAGAGGACACAGCTGGCAAATGAATATCAGCGTGCGCTGCAGCGGAATTGGAGGCTGCCCATACTGCATGGGAAAGAAAGTATGCGAGGAAAACTCTCTTCAAACGCTCAGTCCGGGAATTGCCGCTGAATGGGACGAGGAGAAAAATAAAGGCCTTAGCCCCGATCAGGTCACAAATCATGCCAGCATTAAGGCTTGGTGGAAATGCAGGAAAGGCCATACCTGGCAGGCGCTGGTTCGCAGCCGCACCATTTTAGGATCTGGCTGCCCAGTCTGCGCGGGAAAAGCCGCCAGTCCGGCCCATAACCTGGTAACAGAATATCCAGAGATTGCGTTGGACTGGGATTTGCGCAAAAATAGCAAACCGCCAGAAGCGTATCTCCCATATTCAAACAAAGAGGTGTGGTGGAAATGCCATTGTTGCGGTTCAGGTTGGAAATCCATGATTATACGCCGCACAAAGGAGCGGAACCACTGCCCACAGTGCGGCAACTAAAAAAGAGCACCATGGACACACTGAAAATTGCCCTGCTGCAAATCGCGCCCTGCGGTACGCTGGAGGGAAATCTCGAAAAGGGGATCGCGTCATGCCGGAAAGCGAAGGATATGGGCGCGGATATCGCGCTGTTTCCCGAGATGTGGAGCAACGGCTACAATATCTACGACCGCCCCGTTGACCAGTGGATGGCGGAGGCGATCCCCGCTGGCGGCGAATTTGTGAACGCCTTCGGCGCTCTCGCCAAAGAACTTGATATGGCCATCGGCATCACCTTTTTGGAACAGCACGAGGGCGGCCCCCGGAATTCCATGGCGCTCTTTGACCGGTTCGGGGAACGGAAGATCGCCTATGCCAAGGTCCACACCTGTGATTTTGACGTGGAGCGGAACCTGACGCCGGGGGAGGATTTCTATGTCGCCACGCTGGACACCCGTTGCGGCGAGGTAAAGGTGGGGGCCATGATCTGCTATGACAGGGAGTTCCCCGAGAGCGCCCGAATCTTGATGCTCAAGGGTGCGGAGCTCATCCTGGTGCCCAACGCCTGCCCCATGGAGATCAACCGCCTCTCCCAGCTGCGGGCCAGGGCCTATGAGAATATGCTGGCCATCGCCACCTGCAACTACCCGGACTCGGTGCCTGACTGCAACGGCGGCTCCAGCGTGTTTGACGGCGTGGCGTATCTGCCGGAGCTGGACGGCTCCCGGGATATGTGCGTTTTACAGGCGGATGGCGCGGAGGGGATTTATCTCGCTGAAGTGGATTTGGGACAGCTTCGGCGCTACCGGGAGAACGAGGTGCATGGCAACGCATTCCGGCGGCCGCAGAAGTATGGGCTTCTGCTTGATACGAAAGTTAAACCGCCGTTCGTCAGGTGTAATCGTCGGACGTAATCACAAACTCTGTTGCGGGCTCAGCCGAATTTATTCCCGGTAAAGCTCAGGGGCTGCCCCCGCCCCGGGATCAAAACCGCCCTCATATTGCGCAGTCCCGGCGCATATACATCTCCCTGTGAGAGACCACAACGGGGAGTGTTGTTTTTGTGAAGGGGAACATGGAAGAGCGCGCCCAGGAGCTGGCGCTGTACATCATTGAGAACAAGACCACCGTCCGGGCCGCCGCCAGCCGCTTCGGCATCAGCAAGTCCACCGTACATAAGGATCTGAGCGAACGCCTGCCTGCCATTAACCGGGGGCTGTACCAGCAGGTGAAGGCGATCCTGAACGAAAACAAGGCGGAGCGCCACATACGCGGGGGCATCGCCACCAGGAAAAAGTACAAAGGGGAATGACAAAAGGGCGGGCCTTTTCCAAGGCCCGCCCTTTTTGAGCAGAAAATCCTTTTAGTGGTGGCAGCCGTGATGACCGCCGGAAGATGCGGAAGCGCGGTAAGCGGGGCAGCTGCCGTCGCAAAATCCGCACGCATGGCGGTTGCCGCAATAGGTGACGCCGTCGTGGTCGTGACGGCCGGTGAGGGTGCAGTCTTCCACGTCGCACAGGGCGAGGCAGGCCCCGTCACAGTATCCGCTTTCGTGGCAGTTGCCGCAGTAGGTCACGCCGTCGTGGTCGTGGCGCCCGGTCAGCTCGCAGCCCTCCATATCGCACAGAAGGGCGCAGGAGCCGTCGCACAGGCCGTTCCCGTGGGTATGGCCGCAGTACAGCGCCCGGTTGTGATAGTGCCATCCGGCGGCGGTACAGTTCTCCACCGCGCAGGGCTGGGCGGTGCGGGCGCGCCCATGGCAGCCTCCGTGGGCAAAGGCGGCGGGGATGAGCAGGGAGACGGCGCACACGGCCGCTGCGGCGGAAATCAGGAGCTTTCTCAGAGACATGATGGTTCTACCTCCAAAAAATTGTGTTCCAAAATCTGCAAATGGTTATCTCTTCCATCAGTATAATACAGCCGGGGGTGGAATGCAAGCCTCATCCGAAAAATTTTAAGCAGCTGCTCCAAAAGCGGCATACCCCGGCTATTGGCACAGCTGCTAGGCGTCACATCCCGGCGCCCTGTCGGACAGGGGCGGTGACGTCGTTGATCCACTTGCCACTGAGGAACCGGCGGATGCCCAGGATTCCCTTGACCACGTTTTCGCTCATCATGGACAGGTACACCCAGAATATACCAACTTTGAATACCAGGCCGGAGAGAACCGCCAGGGGCAGCGCCACCACCCACAGGGGGGTGAGGTCGATCAGGGTGGCCATTTTCACATCCCCGCCCCCTCGGAGCACCCCCACGATGTTGGTGCACTCGAAGGAGCGCAGGGGCATCATGGTAAACACCACGGTGAGCATCATGGTGCAGATATCCCCCGCAGCGGAGGACAGGCCAAACAGGGGGTAAAGCACCGGGATTACGAACCAGTGGAGCAGCCCTAGGAACAAAAGCCCTGCGGCAAGGCCGAACAGGAAGGCCAGCGCGTTGAGCAACGCGCCCAGAGAATACACCCGGTCGGCACGGCCCGAGCCGATTTCCTGGCCGATGAGGATGGCGGCGGTGCCAGAGATGGCGAACACCCCCACGGTGCACAGGTTGGTGATGTTGCCGGCGATGGCGTAGGCGGCCAGAATCTCCTGGGAACCCTCCATGTGGCCCATGATGGTGGGGAACAGGGAGGTGCCCAGCCCCCAGAAGGTCTCGTTGCACATTACGGGGGTGGAGAAGCGGATAAACCGCCGGGTCATCTCCCGGCCGGGCCGGAAGAGCAGGGCGGGAGAGAGCTTGAAGCGCTTGTCCAGCATGGCCCAGCCCACGGCGATGGAGCAGGACAGCACCCGGGCCAGCAGGGTGGCCAGGGCCGCGCCCTCCTCCGCCAGCCGGGGTGCGCCCAGGTTGCCGAAGATGAACACCCAGTTGAGGAAGGTGTTGCTGGCCATGGAGGCGCCCAGGATGACCAGCCCCCGGCTGGGGTTGCCCATGGCCCGGTGGACGCCGATGTAGACCTGGACGAAGCTGTCGAAGAAATAGGACCAGCCCACGATGCGGGCGTATCGGGCGGCGGTGGCTACCACGGCGGCGTCGCTGCCGAACAGGCCCATGAACTGGGAGGGCAGAAAGCCCATGATGAGGGCGAAGGTGAGGCCGATGGCCCCGGCGGTGTACATGCCGATACCCATCACCCGATTGATGGCCCCCATGTCCCCCTTGCCCCGGTACTGGCTGATGAGGACGGAGGAGCCGCTCTGGATGCCGAACATCATCAGCTGAACCACGAAAACGGGAATGTTGGCCAGGGTGACCCCGGCCAGGGGGCCCTCCCCCATGGTGCCCACCATAAAGGTGTCAACCAGACCAAGGGAATTGGTGATGAGGTTTTGCAGCAGAATGGGCAGGGCCAGAGAGATCAGCTTGGGATAAAAGCCCGGATCCCGCCGGAATAGCTTGAACATGACGGTGGATGCTCCTTTGCTTGATTTATGAAAGTGTGGTGAAGAGACTGTCCGCTGCGTCCCGGAGGGCGGCTGCCAGCGTGTCCGCCTCCTCCCGGGTGGAATCCGGCGAGAAGGACAGCCGGAGCGCCCCGTCCAGCCAAGGCTTTGGCAGGTTCATGGCGGCGAACACGTGGCTGGGCCGGCCCTTGTGGCAGGCGGAGCCGGAGGAGACGCACACCCCCCGGTCCCCCAACACCCGGACCACTACCTCGCTTTTGTAGCCGGGAAGGGTAATCGCGCAGATATGGGGGGCGTCCCCGGCGGAGATGACCTCCAGCTTGGGCAGGTCCTCCTTCAGTTTGGCCAGGGTGTACTCTTTGATGGCGGCGGTGCGCTCCAGCCGGGCAGAATCCGCCGCGGAGGCCCGGACGGCGGCGGCGAAGGCGGCAATCTGCGCCGTGGCCTCGGTGCCCGAGCGCAAACCCTCCTCCTGCCCGCCCCCGGTGAGAAGGGGGGGCAGCCGGACGCCCTTTTTGACGTACAGCGCCCCGATCCCCTTGGGCGCGCCCACCTTGTGGCCGCTGATGGTCACAAGGTCCGCCCCCAGCTTTGCCAGGGGCCCCGGCGTTTTCAAAAAGCCCTGCACCGCGTCGCAGTGGAAGAGGATGGCCGGATTGAAGGACTTCACCGCCTTGGCGCAGTCCGGCACGGGGAGGATTGCGCCGGTCTCGTTGTTCACCAGCATCATGGACACCAGGGCGGTGTCTGGCCGCAGGGCGGCGGCCAGCTGCTCCGGGGCCACGCGGCCCGCCCTGTCCGGCTTGAGGTATGTGACCTCGTACCCCTGGCGCTCCAGCTCCTTGCAGGTCTCCAGCACGGCGGCGTGCTCGATGGCGGTGGTGACAATGTGCTTTCCCCGGCGGCGGTTGAGCTCCACACCCCGGCGGATGGCCCAGTTATCGCCCTCCGTGCCGCAGGAGGTGAAAAACAGCTCGGAGGGGGAGCAGCCGAACGCCTCAGCGACGGCGTCCCGGTGCTCTTTCACCCGCCGGGCGGACTCCCGCCCGAATTCATACCGGGAGGAGGGGTTGCCGAATTGGCCCAGGGCGTCCAGCATGGCCTCTATGGCCTCCGGGCGCACCGGGGTGGTGGCGGCGTAGTCAAAATAGATGAGATTGTCCATAGCGCTCCCCTCCTGAGCCTTTGCAGTCCTTGTATTGTAATGGCTGGCAATCCAAAAGTCAAGGAACCTCCGGCCAAATCGGCAAAGCGCCCAGGCGCGGCTGATTTAATGGTCCTTCAATGGGGGGATTGACAAGAAGGGGAGGGGAGGTATATGATTTCTCTATTATTATAAAAAGGAGCTGTTTGCCATGATCCCCACCCCCGAACAGGCATGGGAACTTTTGTGTGAATTCAACGAGGGCGATTTCCACCGCAGGCACGCCCGCACCGTGGGCGACGTGATGCGCTGGTTTGCCCGGGAGCTGGGCTATGGAGACCAGGCCGATTTGTGGGAGACGGTGGGCATCCTCCACGACCTGGACTTCGAGCGGTGGCCCGAGGAGCACTGTGTAAAGAGCCAGGAGCTGATGCGCCGGCGGGACATCGACGAGGCCGTCGTCCGCGCCACCGCCAGCCATGGCTATGGGGAGTGTGTGGACATCCCGCCGGAACACCAGATGGAGAAGGTGCTCTTTGCCGTGGACGAGCTGACGGGGCTGATCGGCGCGGCGGCCCTGATGCGGCCCTCCAAGAGCGTGTCCGACCTGGAGGTCAAGTCGGTGAAAAAGAAATACAAGGACAAGAAGTTCGCCGCCGGGTGCTCCCGGGAGGTGATCGAGCGGGGGGCGGCCATGCTGGGCTGGGAGCTGGACGAGCTCATTGGGAAAACCATCCTGGCCATGCGCGCCAGTCCCAACGTGGACTGATGGAGCCCGTTGCCCGCATCCGTTCCGACTTTTCCTCCAAGTTCGGCGTGCCCAGACAGGCCGGGCTGGTGGAGGAGCTCCGGGCCGTTGTGGTGTTTGAACCGCCGTGCCGCATGGCGGAGGCCCTGCGGGGCATCGAGAGCTTTTCCCACCTGTGGCTCATCTGGGAGTTCTCCGAGAACCGGGACAGGGGTTGGTCGCCCACTGTGCGCCCCCCCAGGCTGGGGGGAAACAGGCGGATGGGGGTGTTTGCCACCCGCTCCCCCTTCCGGCCCAACCCCATCGGGCTGTCCTGCGTGAGGCTGGAGGGGGTGGAGTGGGATACGCCGGAGGGCCCGGTACTCCACGTGTCCGGGGCCGACCTAGTGGACGGCACGCCGATCCTGGACGTCAAGCCGTATATTCCCTATGCCGACTGCCATCCCGAGGCGGCGGGGGGCTTTGCTGGAAGCGCGCCGGAGGGCGCTCTGGCGGTGGAGTGCCCTCCAGAGCTGCTCTCGCGGGTTCCGGAGGGACGCCGGGCGGCGCTGCTGGGGGTGCTGGCCCAGGACCCCCGGCCCTCTTACCAGGACGACCCGGGGCGGGTGTACGGCTTCGGCTTTGCCGGGCTGGAGGTGCGCTTCACCGTCCGGGAGGGCGTGCTGACGGTGACGGACATCGGACCGTCCGGGTCATAAATAAAACAGGGGCCGCCCCCGCCGGAACGGCG
>CATABD010000094.1 GCA_949494735.1 uncultured Oscillospiraceae bacterium | reverse complement strand
ACATCTTAAAAAAGCGCCCGTAGACGCTCAAAATCATCACGAAGGACAGCACCCAAATCAGCAGTCCGCCGATCAGCGTCACCGCCCACAGGGGGATGCTCTCGAAAAAGCCGCAGTCCTCTATGGCGGTCACGATCTCCGTGGGCAGGACGGTGGAGTTGGGCGCGCCGAAACCCGCCGCGTTCATAATGGAGGACACGATGCCCTGTATGATGTTCAGCAGCGCCAGCATCAGTTCCATGCCGTAGGTGATAAGCCCCTTTGCCAGCGCAAAGCGCACGAACATCTTGACGGCCACCTCCGGCCTTTTCATTTCTGCATAGCTCGAACAGGTCTTTACCACGCCCACCACAAAGAACAGCACCAGCAGGGCGTAACCGATGGCCTGCAACCCGCCGTGGATATTCACTACCACGCTCCAGATCGCGCCGCCCTTGAAGTCCTGGGGGGACTGCGTGATAAGCTGCCATATCTCGCTCAATTTGCCGTTCCAGACCTCCAAAGCGTTCTCTAAATTCTGGACTACCCAATTATCCGACACGCAAAGCACCTCCTTTTAGGGGACGGCCCATCTTGTGAGCCGTCCCCGTGTGTTCGGATAGCCTTGCCAGATCAGCCGGTGATAAGGGTCAAAATCTCCTTGGCGAAAGTGATGATGACGCCGCCCGCCAGGGTCAGAAAGCCGTTGGAACGCTGGGACGGGTCGTGGCTCTGGAGGGACAAGCCAACCTGGACGATGCCCCAGCCCAGCAGGATCAGGCCCACGGCGCGGATCAAGCCGAAAATGAACTCGGACAGGTTGTTGATAACGGTGAGGGGGTCGCCGCCCGCAGCGGGAGCGGCAAAGGCCGTCATGGTGCAGCAGCCCATCAGGGCCACCGCCGCCACCAGGGAGCAGTAGTAGCGGTAGCCCTTCTTCACCTTGTCGGGTATGGGCAGGCGGTTGGCGTTCTTCTTTTCGTTCTTCTTGAAAATGCTCATTTTGTTGTTCCTCCTATTGAATTGATAAGTTCTTCTAATTCTTCCTCTGTGAGAAGTAAGAAGTTGTGTTTCACCGCGTCCTGTCCCTGTTCCGCTACCTGTTTCAGCAGCTCCTTGTCAAACTGGATGGACGCGATACTGCGGGTGTCCTCGCCGTGCCGGTAGGGTTCGGCCCCGCCGTCTGTGGTCAGCTTTACGTTGGGGTGTTTGAGGATGTCGTACTTGAAGTCCTGAACGGGCCGTTCCCCGCGAATAAAAAGGAGCGCATACTGATTGTCCAGCATACGCACCTCATCCGGGGTCAAAAGTTCGCGGCCCGCTAATTGCCAGTTGGTGGAGTAGCTGCCGCTCCGCCCCCTGGACTGGCCGTAGGTGTTGGTGTCGATGGTTTCCTTGCCCAGCAGCTTGGAAACGTAATAGGGTAAGGGCAGCCGCGCCTTACCGAGTTGCGCCCGGCAGGTTTCGGCTCCCTCCCCTCCGAACCGCACGTACCCCTCTCGGAGTATACGGCTCTCCATCTAACGATGGGCATCAGCAGTTATGGCAATCGAAATAGCAATTTTGGCATAAGGCCAGAGTTTTTCTCCGAATTTCCAGCATCTTGAGCTCGTAAATGTCTTTGCCTTTGAGCTTTTTCAGTTTCTTCACATGATGAATCAGGATGCTGTCCGTTTTCAGGCCACAGATTTCACAGGTCCCCGCTTTGAGCCGATTAGCAAGGCTGTTGCTCCACTGACGTTTCCTATATTCTGGAAGAATGTCTGCATAGACGGGCGCGGCTTGCTCGTTCATCTGGAATCCGTCGTGATAGAACTCGCAGCGTTTGGGCCCCGCCTTGGTCATGTAGTCCACGCCAAAGTGTCCATTTCGGACATACCTTTCTTTGATTTTGCTGACTTTAGCGCGATACTTCATGCCAAAGGTTTTTAGCATGCTGTATTCCATGATATATAGGAATTTGTTCAGTGTGGAAACGTTCAGCGCCAGCCTGTAGTATTGATACAGCCCGCTGATTTCGGAGTTGAATTTTCGCAGAATATCAATGTCCTCCCGGTTGACGAGAGAACGCCGCGGCATGGCTCTCCACTGCTCTTTGCCATGCTGGTCATGCGTAATGATGAAGGCTTTGTATTCCTGAAGTTTGGACTGCCATTTTTCATGGGGCATCCGCAGATTCACCGTCCCATACCACGCTCTGCGCAATGTTCCGTTTTTGCTGCGCTTGGTGTCTTTGCTCCGGCTGACGAAAATGTCGTAGCCGAGGTAGCGCACTCGTTGGCTGGAATGGGTCACCTTTGTTTTTTCCATGGACAGCGTCAGTTTCAGGTGGTCTTTCAGAAAATTCGCAATTTGCTCTTTGAGGCTTACCGCCTCCTGCCTTGAGCCAATGACCCCAACAAGAAAATCATCTGCATATCGGTTGTACTGAATGGACTTGAAATCAGGGTCAAAGGGGTCGTGGCCGTTGGTCTGAAACATGATTTTCCGGCAGGATTTCATCGTCTGCAAAGCCTGCTCCGATTCATCCAAACGGCCCATATCCCGCAGTTCTTTATAGCGTTTCATCCAGTACAGGTACTTTCTGTGTATTTTCTCGTACTCCTTGCTGGGTTTTCGGTAACTCTCCTTCCTTTGGAATTCCAGCATCTTCCGTGCGATAAATTGGTCTAACTCGCTCATGTAGATATTGGCAAGAATAGGGCTCATACCAGACCCTTGAGGTGTTCCGCTATGGGTTGCGTGATAAGTCCACTGCTCCATATAGCCCGCTTTCAGGAACTTCCACATCAGGGAGAGAAAGGCTTCATCCTCGATGCGTTTGCGCAGCAGGTCAATGAGAACATGGTGGTCAAAACTGTCAAAGCAGCCCTGAATGTCTCCCTCGATAATCCACTTTGTGCCACAAAAAGTCAGTTGAATTTCCTTTAACGCTGTGTGGCAGCTGCGGTGGGGTCGGAATCCGTGAGAGTATTTGGAAAATGCCGGTTCATAGATGGCTTCAAGCAGCATACGCACGACTTCTTCCACCAGTCTGTCATTTGCGGAGGGGATGCCCAGCGGACGCTTTTTGCCGTTTTTCTTCATGATATACGTCCGGCGGGCAGGCTTCGGCTGGTAGCTGCGGTCTTTGATGGACGCAATGATGGCTTCGATTCTCGCCATGTTCATTCCGTCCAAGGTGATTCCATCCGCGCCCGCCGTCATGCTGCCTTGAGATTTGGCAATATTCTGATAGGCCAGCAGATAGAATTCAGGGTTGTACAAATTCCGGTATAGCCGTTGGAACTTGTATGTTTTGTCGATTGCTTTTTGCTGAATACCTTTCAATACATGGATTGGTTCTCTCATAGTGCCTCTCGCACCGTCCTTTCTGTGTATTGAACATTAGACTGTCCCCCTTCGCCATGTGGACGGCATTACCGCCGCAGACTACTATGGGGACTCTGTTGCCATGGCGGATTTTCAGGGCCGATGCCCATAGCCCCAAATGAGAGGGCATTCCGCTTTAGGCAATCCACGTTTAGTACAGCTAAAACATGAGCATTTTATGTTTTCGGAATGTGACGTTCGCCGTTTTCCACTTTCCCGTAGCTGGATTTGTTCTGGAATATCCCACAGAGGCACCACAAATAAATGTCTCCGCCAGAACAGCGCCGAGTTTAGCTCCCATACGGCGCAGGCGCGCACTTGGCCCAATCTCCGGCTGTCATTCAAGCAGTTTAGCTTCCATCCTCATACATAAATTTTCACCCTGTTTGCACCTTGTGACCCCAGGGGAACTCTGTGACCACGTGCTCTCCGGCATGCTACACTCCCTGTCAGGTTTCCCTGTCCAGATAAGCCGGGGGGTGATAGGCTGCGATTTGCATCGCTTGATATTCTCTTCCTACTGCTTGCTCAAGGCAGTATTTTAGCTGCACCGCGAACAGCGAATGGGCTGTTCTTACGTGCGCACCTCATGCGTCGATTGCTCGTTTCCGCCGAGATAGATAAACTCGTCACAGTTGCCCACGATGCTCTCCCACTGTTTCTCAAAGAGGGCCTTTAGCTGGGCGAGGTTCTGGATGATGATGGACACAGAAATCTCACGGCTCCGCATGGTGGACAGCAGCTTATCAAACTCATCGGGCAGGGCAACATTGGCAAACTCGTCCATGACAAAATGCACATGAACGGGCAATCTGCCGCCGTGTACCACATCCGCCTGATAGTAAAGCTGTTGGAATAGCTGGGTGTAGAGCATACCGATGATGAAATTAAAACTGGCGTCGTTATCGGGAATGACAGCAAAAATGGCCGTCTTTTTCTCACCCAAACTCCACAACTCCATCTCATCCGTCTGCGTCATGCTTGCCAGCGATTCCAGGTTGAACTTCTCCAGCCGGGACACCAACGTGATCTGAATGGATTTCAGGGTCTTGGCGCTGCCGGAGTGATAGGAGCGGTAGTATTTCAGGGCGATATGCTCCGGGTTCCGCATTTCCAAACGGTCAAAGAGTTCGTCCAGCGGGGAGCGGAAGTCCTCATCTTCCTCCCGGACTTCCCCGGCCCGTATCATCTCCATGACCATCGGAAAGTTCTGTTCATCGGGCGGGGCTTCATAGTGGAGATAGAACACCAGCGCCAACAGGAGCATTTGCGCCGCCTGATCCCAAAAGGGGTCTTGGGACTGTGAGCCTTTCGGCGTGGTGTTCTTAAACAGATTCGTCACCAGCCGTTGGATGTCGTTATCGTTGCGAAGATAGACAAAGGGGTTATAGCAGTAGCTCTTTTCCATGTTGATAAGGTCGATTACCTTAATGTCGTACCCCTTGGCGTTCAACAGGTTCCCCGTGTCCCGCAGCAGCTCGCCCTTGGGATCAAGGCAAACAAAGCTGGTGTTGGCGTTCATAATGTTGGGTTTCGCAAAAAACCTCGTCTTGCCAGCGCCGGAGCCGCCGCAGACCAGAATGTTGAGATTGCGGCGGTGTTTGCGTCCGTCCAGGCCGATAGCCACATTCTGCGTCAGTATCTTGTTGGCGGTGGCCTTTTTGTCTGCGTACTTCTTCCTGACGGCCTGGGCCGTGCCCCACTTGGCGGAGCCGTGTTCCTCCCGCCTGCGGTAGTTGCGGTCGGTGGAAAGATAGATACCAATACCCAGCCCGTAGCACAGAATAAAAATGAGGACAGTTTTCAGGCTGTCCTCGCACAGTACGATGTGGAATGGGTTATTGAGCGCCGTCCCTCCGTAGCGCACCAGCCCCACCAGCCCGCCGCCCATGTAGGGGGCCAGCAGCAGGGCCAGCCAGACGGCGGGGATGATACCGCAGGCGTAGAGGACAAGCCGGGACGTGGAAAACTTATCTTGCCGCACGGTCAGCCCTCCTTTTTGCCCGCTTGGTGGGCGCGTCAATGACTTTGAGAATGAGGTCGTCCACATCCTGGGTGGGCTTGCCGTCCCGGAGCGTGTCGTTGCGGAAGTCGGTCAGGCCCCGCACCATGAGCCGCTGTTCAAAGTCATTCAGCGTGACCACTCGCTTTTCATCACGCATAGAGCGCCCTCCTTATCTCGCGCCGCCGTCCCGGTTTTTCTGCGCTTTCTCCTGGGCGGCAAAGAGCCGGTTCATGTCAGCGGTGATGGTTCCGGCGATCTCCCGGATGGTGCCCACCTCGCCCCGGATAGCCTGCGCGTCCATCTGGCCGTATTCCTCCGGCATACGGTCAAAGGAAAAGCCCTCCACCGACACGCCGCTGCGCTGGCACAGCATATAGGACACGCTATACGCCACAAAGTCCGGGTTCTGGCATTGAAAACTGCCCTTATCCATGTGGGCGCGGGCCAATTCCTGGGCCAGCCCCCGGAAAATAGTGGGAGCGTCCAGCCCTTGCCGCACCCGGATGGTATTCTCCCTGCCGGAATAGGCCACGTTCGCGCCCTTCGGCAGTTCATTGGAGATGGCGAAACGGCAGGGGGCGTTGTTCATCAGGGCTTTCAACAGCAGCCGCCCGTCACGGGCCACCGGGGGCGCGGCCCGCTGGGTGGAGTTGGTCTGAGAAATGTCGAACATCTTCTTGGGGTCATAGAACACGCCGGTGGAGCCGTCCTGTTCACGGGTGTACTCCTTGCCGGGTTCCAGGATGGTGATGGCTCCCGCGCCCCGCTTGACGTACACGCCGCTGGCCTTCCATGTGTCAAAGTCGGCCAGCTTGGTGGCGTCCGGCTTTTGGGCGGCGATCAGGATGGCGTTGCTCACGGAGTAGCGGTCAAAGCGGGCCTGCACATCCAGGTAATCGCAGAACAGGCCCCCGTCCATGCTCATCTCATGGGCAAAGGTGTCGATCATCAGGTAGACGTCCTCGCGCTCCTGCTGCTTTCTCGCCGCCCATGCGTCTTTATCAAAGGGGGTGTCCCCGCGCTGGTCGGGCTGGGGGGCAAACAGATCATCAAAGTTTTCCATGCCTTACCTCTCTTTCAGTCGTTTCGGTTTATACTTCTTGCGCGGGGCCAGATGTTTCGGCCCCTTGGCGGTCTTGGCCTGTTCCCTGGAGGACGCCGCTTTCTCCCGCCGCTCCGCCTTGATTCCCTCTATTTCCTTACGGACGGAGGGCCGGGAACGCTCCTGGGGATCAGAAATATCCTCCCCGGCTGGCTCTTTGGGCCTTGAGGTAGGCTCGGACTGACGGGATTTCGCCACCCGGCCCTCCGTAGGGTTTTGGTTCTGGCCCTCCTCCTTGGCGGGGTCAGGCCCCAGCAGCGCCTCCAAAAATTCATCCATTTCCTGTTCGGGGGCGGTACGCTCCGGGGCGGGCAGCTCGCCCTCCTGCTCCGGGACGGGGGAGAAAAGCGCGTCCAGAAATTCCTCGGTTTCCTGCTCGGTCATCGGCTCCGCCGCCGCTGGGGTTTCCGGCTGGTCAGTGGCCTGCTCGGCACGGCTGCGCTCGATCTCGCTCCTGATCTCGGCCATATCCACCGTAGCGAGGTCAAACCGCTCAAAGATGCGGTTGATCTTGCTGGCGTCCTCGGCCCGCACCATAATGTCAGTGATGCCGTCCGTGGCGTCCCGGTCTTTCAGGACGCAGTAGAGGACGCCGTACTTCTTGGCCTCCCGGCAAAACAACTGGAGGTCGGTGTCCTTCACGGCGAACACCTTCAACTCCTTGCCGCTGCGGAGCATATTTGTCAGCCGGGTCTTGCCCTTGGTTTTCTTCTGCTCCCGCAGGATGGCGTACAGCAGGATGGCAAGCTGCTTGGCTCCCGTACCGGCCAGCTTGACCGCCACCTCACCTGTTTCCAGTGACATCCTCACGACTTGCTCCGCCGCGTCGCCTGAATAACTGCTCATGCTTGTTCAACTCCTTTCGTTCGGTTTCCTTTTGCTTTACCAGCCGCTCCAGGTTTTCCTTGACCTGCCCGGAACGCTGGGCGATGCCGTCACATAAGACCACCTCCTTTCGCAGCACCTTCAGACGGCTGGAAATGGTACTGATTTTGCTTTTAACTTCCTCGGCGGCTATGGTATCGCCCTGACGCACCAGCCGACGCAGTTCCTTTCGGAGTTCCTGGCGCTGGGCGGTCAGGGTGTCGATCTCCGCCGATGACTGCTCCCGGCAGGCGGTCAGCTCTCCAATGGTGCCAATGTGCCGCTTGCCCAAAAACCGGGTTTCTGCGTCCAGCCTGTCCAGCTTGGCGATGTCCTCCCGCAACAAAAAAGACACCCGCTTCACGGATGCCGGTCGTTTGACAATAATGTGGAGTTCGTAGCAGTAGCGGAAGTACAACGCCCGCAGGCCGGTGACTTTCTTCCTGGGCTGGCCCCGCACCCGATAACGCCGGGGCGGTCTATGCTCCTCCTCCGGGAACGGGGCCTGCTTGTGGAGGTTCTGCAAAATACGCCCTTTGATTTCTTCCAGCGTGTAGCCCTCGCCCAGCTTGTGGAAACGGAAGTACCCGTCTGCGTCAGGCGGTTTCAGCCCCGGATATTTCAGCGGAGCGCCGCCCTTGCCGTGGGTCTTGAATTGGTAGCCCATCTCGCCCATCACCCGGATAAAATCTCGCTCGGTGGTGGACGCAAGGATGGCCCGGTCAATGTCGGCCCGGATGGTGCCCCGGTGGGTAGGCTTGCCGTTCTGCTCCGCCTGCCACTCACCGTAATTTTTGCCCCGCCCTCCGGGGTTCTCAATGACGGAAATGGCATACTCCCGGCAGAGCCGGTCTGACACCTCCCGCATACGGGCATAGTCGGCAGGAGAATTGTAAAACTTTTTCCCATCCGCCCAGGACACGGAATTTATCACAAAATGGTTGTGATAATGGCCGGTATTGCAGTGGGTAGCCACCACCACCTCAAAGCGGTCGCCCCATAATTCCTGCGCCAGTTTGACGCCGATCTCATGGGCCACCTCCGCTGTCACTTCATCCGCCTTAAAGGACTGATACCCGTGGTAGCACACCCGGCCCCCCAGCTTGCCATAGAAACGCTTGGTTTCCATGAATTGAGCGGCGGCGGTATCTTCCCGGCAGTTCAGGCAGGACACATAGGAGCGGCGCTCGGTTTTCATCTCATTGGCGGCGTACTCTACCACATCATCAACAACGTGGAGGGATGCCAATTCCTCATAGCCGCCCTCGGTGGTCTTTTCCGGGTTCCGGGCGTAGTTTATCACCCTGTCCACACGCCCCTTGATGGGCCAGATGGAGGTCACGGCCATATCAGTCGGAGGGGGTGGTGTAGGTGTCCACAATCAGCTTCTCCACGGCCCGGTTGTCCTCCAGGGCCTTGCGGAGCTGGGGCACGTCCAGCAGGCCGATGGAGTTGGCCCGCTTCAAAATCTGGTCGATGTTGTAGCCCACGCGCCGCACCTCCCGGATCAGCATGGGCACATCGGCGGGCGGGTTCTCTTTCACCGTCGCGCCGTTGAGGATGCGGCGGGAATAGCCCTCGCGGGAAAAGCCGGACTTGCGGGCTTTCTTGGTGAGGGCGTCCAGTTCGCCCCTGGTAAAGCGGATTTTCATTTCAAGCGTTCGTTTCAAAAAACATCATCCTTTCTAAAATGCGGGGTCATAGGGGCGGCAAGCCCCTGTCAAGCTGAATTGTGGCCCCACAATTCGTTGCTTGTTAAGACAATACCGCCCTCTGCGCCTGCGGCGCGGGAGAACGGTCGGGGTAGGTTCAAGCCTGGTCGGATTTCGCCTTGGGCGGACGCTCCCAAAGCCAAAACTCCCGCTTGGCTTCTATATATTCCTCATAGGCAAGCTGGCGGTTGATGCAGTCAAGCCATGCCCACTCCGCTGGGGAAATGCGGCGGACGGGCTTGGGGGGCGGTTTGCTCTGGGGCCGGTTCATAGCCATAGGTCAACACCCTTTCGGTTTTATTTGTGGCATCACGGGTGATGCCATGCCCCTCAATGGGCTGGAAAAAGTGGCATCACGGGTGATGCCACTAAAAGCTGTCCAGAAAGTCAAACACGTCGTTTATTTCCTCTGCGCTGACTTGCGTTTGCGCCGCTGGCTGGATAGAGCCACCTTCTGTGGCTCGTATCAGTTCTTCAGAAACGACCTGACGGATAAAGTCTTTCAAAACATCGGTTTGCTCCTTTGCGTTTATCCTTGCGATAATCTCTTTATTGATGGATTGAGCGTCCATACGGTGCAGGGCTTCCCATGCCCTGCGGTCATCCTCCCAATCAAGATTAAATCGGAGAGAAAACCGCTTGATTTTCATTCTCTCACGCCCCTACGCAAAGCCTGTTCGCACAGATACTCATAGCCCTTGGCTGTGGCGCAAATATCATCGTAGATGGTCACACGGTCGGCGTCGTACTCCCCGAAGTTGCGGATCAGACAGCTCCCGCCGCCCAGCACATGGAGGCGCATGAGGGCCGGGTTGTACTCACGCTCCCGCAAAATGCGAAAAATCTCACGCACATACCCCGCAGCGGTTTCCCGGATGGTGTTCAGATAGTCCTCCTGAATGTCCGCCGTGCCAAACCGCAGCACCCGGTTGATGATGGAGTCGTCCACCGTGGCGTGGTGGGTTCGCATGACGTTCTCCCGGACGGCCAGCATACATTGATGGGTGCCGTACTTCTCCGTGAACATTCGGTCAGCGGCGGGCCTGCGGTCGTTGATGAACATGATGTTCATGGTGCCGTTGCCAATGTCGCACAGCATATTCACGCCCTGGAAGTCCCTGATCTGGCTGGCTACCGCCGCGAAGCCCTGGGGGAACACGTCGGCCCCGGCGATCTCCACCCGGCAGGGCTTTCCCCGGAACGTAAAGCGTACCTCCCGGCTCCGCATGAGGTAGGCTTTGAAGTCCTCCCGCTGCTGGCTCACCCAGGTCAGGGGCAGGCCCACGGCGAGGCGCACCGTGGCGTCGGTCAGCCCATGCACATTCAGTTCACGGGCAATAGCCGCCAGGGTCAGGATATAATAGTCGTCGTCCCCGGTCTTGTCGGCGGTAAACTCCTTGTGGCCCGCCCCGATCAGGTAGTACCGCCCGCCGTACACCAGAAGATCGTCCTTGAATACCGGCTCAATGTCTGCAGCGGTCAGCCCTGCGGGGAAACAGCAATTAGCGGTCTTGATGTTGCCGTAGCCGTTGTCGATGCCGATGATCTTCATGCCCTGATAGTCCTTCACCGGCTCCATTCCTCCTTTCTCTGCACCAGCCCCAGCTTCCGCTGAAGCAGGTCGTTCACGTCCTTGCCATAGGGCGGCGGTCTGTCCTGCACCGTGTACTTGTCCCCCAGGCCCTCCATGATGCCCGCCGCCGCGTCCCGGCCCACCTCGTCATTATCCAGGTGGAGGTAAAGCGTGTTGGTGCCGGGGTGGTCTTGGAGGTACTGGCTGAGAGCGAGAGGGATAACAAACTCCTGTTTCCGCTTGAACACCCCGCCCAGGGAGAGTAGAGCGTCCTGCCTCCAGTCCCGGCCATTCATTTTCAGCAAAGTGGCGTAGCTCAACAGGTCGATGGCCGATT
>CATABD010000093.1 GCA_949494735.1 uncultured Oscillospiraceae bacterium | reverse complement strand
TAAGGCCATTAAAAACTTTTTATAATTTTTTGTAATTTAGTCTTGACATTTGGCATCCGCCCCTGCGCGGCCATCCTCGCGGGCAGCTTCCGCGCTCCGATTGGACGCATTACCGGGCGGCTAGCCTCACGCCAGCAGCAGCGGCTGGAGCTGCTCCCCGCCCACGGCGGCTTGGATGGCGTCGGGAACCCGCACAAAATCCGCCACCAGGGAGGCGGGCTTGCCCACGCAGTCATCCTGGCCGAAGGGGACGAAAAACACATGCTTTCGGTTGAGAAGGGTCCCCAGGTTGGGGGCGGACGCGCCCAGGCCGTCGTTGGTGGATACCGCCACCACCAGGGGCCTGCCGTTGCGCAGGTGGGCCTTGGCGGCCATGGTCACCGAGGTGTCGGTGACCCCGTGGGCCAGCTTGGCCAGGGTGTTGCCGGTGCAGGGGCAGATTACCAGCACGTCCAGCAGCCCCTTGGGACCGATGGGCTCCGCCCCGGCCACCGTGGAAACCACCCGCCTGCCGCAGATGCGTTCCATCTCCCGCATGAAGTCGTGGGCCGCGCCGAAGCGGGTGTCGGTGGACGCCGCCGTCTCAGACACGATGGGGGTCACCGGCCCGAACCGGGCGGCGGTCTGTTCCAGGGCGTCCAGCGCCTGGGACATGGTGCAGAAGGACCCGCAGAAAGCGAAACCCACACGCAATTCTTTGAGATTCACAGGTCTGATTCCTCCATGATATGATAAATGGTGTTCTTGATGTACCGCCCCGAGGTGACCGGGGCCACCTTCCCCGGCAGGGACAGGGCCCAGATGACCCGCACCCCCAGGGCAGCGGCGGCGTCCATATCCACCCCGCCGGGCCGGGAGGCAAGGTCGATCACCAGGGCGCGCTCCTTGAGGGCGGCCAGCTCCTCCACCCCAAGCACCTGGGCGGGCACGGTGTTGAACACCAGGTCGTAGCTGCAAAGCCAGTCGGGGAGGCGGTCTGTCCCCTCGCTGCCCAGCCCCATGCTCTCGGCGGCAGCCCGCTGCTCATACCGCCGTGCGCACACCCACACCCGCGCCCCCAGCGCGCGCAGCCGGGGGGCCAGCGCCCGGCCCAGCCGCCCGAAGCCGATCACCAGCGCCCGGGCGTCGTGGATGGTGATGGGCAGCTCCTCCATGGCGATCTGGAGGGCGCCTTCGGCGGTGGGTAGGGCGTTAGCGGTATGGTAACGCAAAAAAAGAGAGACGGCTGGTTTGCAGCCGCCCCTTTTTATCTTTCAAAAAACTTTGATTTCCAATCTCCAACTGCTTTTCGTCGCATACCCGCTCATAGCTTTTGAACATTGCGGGGTAACGTTTTTTAAATTCCAGTGCAACGCCCTTTCCCATCACCCCTACAGTGTTCACCGTATTGACCAGCACTTGCGCCGGACTGCTGAATATATCGCCTTTCAAATAGGTAATCATCACCATCACCTCAAACACGCATTATCAATATTTAGTATAACACAGCAGAAAGAAAAGTAAAAGACAAATCGAACTGAGGCTCGAAGGATTTCATTTTCCTGTATATCTTTTTGAGTGCCTGTCAAGCCAACCAAGCAGGACAGGAAAAATTTTGCGCAGGATTTTTGAGTTTCTGCACTATACTGCAAAAACTTTCTTCTTTTTATAGTTTCTGCACTACAGTGCAAAAACTTTTCTTTTTTCGACAATTTTTGCACCGAGCAAACCCCCGGCCTCCTGAGAGGGGAGGCCGGGGGTTCTATCTCCGTCTGACACGGCTGCACCACCTCCCACCGCTGGAGGGGGAGGTGTTACAGCTATGACAGGCTAGCCGCGGAATACCGTTTCACAATTTCCCGCTCCATGCGCTGGAACGCGGGGATATAGGCGTCAATAATCGTCAGCGCCAATCTCCGAGCGGCGTTTCCATCGTATATATGGCTCATATTATTACGGTCACGGAGCATGGCGATCCAGAGGTCCTCATCCACAAAATCATAGACCTGAAACGCCGCCTTTAAAATCTCCCGGGGGGAGCCGGATCTGGCCTCGCTCCTGCCCTCGTATTGGAGCAGTTCCTTGAGCACCTTCCACCCCAGTTCAAATTGAATCATAAATTTGTCGATGATTCCGCCTATGACAAACTCATTTTCCAGGTCCTGCTGGCCCGCCGTTGACAGAACTTCCAGATTGGCCCGGTAATGGTCAAGCTTTTTCATAGAGAACCCGTCCCTCCTTTTGAATCGAAGCCAGCAGGTCTGGAGAGACATCCTGGCCCATGTCCACCACATCATATTTCAACAGAGTGGATGTCTCCTCGTCAATGTCCGTCGCGAACCGTGCGACGCTGCCGCCCCAGACCGCCAGATCAATGTCGCTGGCCCGGTGGTGATCCCCCCTGGCGCGGGAGCCGAACAGAACCACTTTGTCCAGCTGATGCCGCTGCGCAAACCGGCAGATTTCCCTCTGCACCTGCTCTTTGATCCCGGTTCCGGCCAGCATATATCCCACCTCTTTTAAAAAATATCGGTATTATTTTTAGTATAGCACAGCAGAGAAAAAAGTAAAAGGCAAATCGAACTGACACATGGGAGAATTTTGTTTTTCCGGGTGAAGAACCCCGGCTCCTGAACATTCCAGGAGCCGGGGTTCCTACGCTCACACCACCTCCCACCGCTGGATGGTGGTGGTGTACTCCTCCCGCTTGCCGCTGGTGGTGTACCAGATGCGGAAGGTTCCGGGCACAAACTTCACCCGCACGTCTATGTAGTCCTCAAACACCGTGACGCTCTCAATGACCTCCCGATAGACCTCCTCCGAGCCGTTCAGCCCCGCCCGGATGGTGCGCACAATGTCCTCCAGCCCCGTTTTTTGACTCTCCAGAGTTCGGGCCGCCTCCGTAATTGCCTGGAGTTCCCGGTCGATGGCCGCCAGCTCCCGGTTATACCGCGAGCGCATGGTTTGCAGCTCCCCATCGGAGATTGTCCCGCTGAGAAAAGCGTCCAGGGCGTTTTCCCGCTTGCGCTCAATGGCCGTCCGCTTGGCCTGGAGGCGGTCTGCGCTCCCGCCGTCATCCGGGGCGTTTTGCAGCTTTTGGATATCGGCCAGCAGCTCGGCCACAATGGCGTCGCTGTCCAGCTCCAACTGCCCCAGCACAAAGGATACGATGGTGGTCAGGCTCTTGTCGTTCACCATCCGCATATTGCAGCCCACGGCCTCGCCCCGGCTGTCCCGCTTCCAGTTCCCGTAGTGTACCCGGCTGTGACAGCCCCAGGCCATGTACAGATCGCCGTTGGGCCGTTTCCGCTTGCGCAGGGTGAAGCGGCTTCCGCAGGCCCCGCAAAGGATTTTCCCGGAGCACCAGTAGCGGTTGGAGTATTTGGACTTGTCCCCCTGCTTGGCGCTGCGCAGGGCAAGCTCCCGCTGGGTAGCGTCCCAGGTCTCCCGGTCTATGATGGCCTCGTGGTGGTCCCTAAGCAGGATCTGCTTCTCCTGGCCCCGGTTGGGCACCTTCTTGTGGTCGAGAAAATCAGGGGTGACGTTCTTCTTCTGGAGCAGATCGCCCACATGCTTCTCGTTGCGCAGGATACGCAGGATCATCACGGAGGACCATTTCCCCGTGGCGGTTTTGGGCGGGTCGATCCCGGCCTCGTACAGCTCCCGGGCGATGACGTGGGTGCCCTTTCCCTCGTTGAGAAACTTGTGGTAGATAAGCCGCACCACCTGGGTCTCCTTCGGTTTGACGAACAGCTGCCCGCCTCGGGTGTCGAAACCGTAGGTGGAGTTGTTGCCGAACACCACCCCCGCCTCCATGCGGCGAAGCTGGCCCCATTTCACTCGCTGGGAGGTCTTGCGGGACTCCTCCTGGGCGATGCTGGCCATGATGGTCAGGCGCAGTTCCCCGTCATTCTCCCGCGTGTCGATGTTGTCATTGATGAACAGAACCCCGACGCCCAGGCTTTTCAGTTTCCGGGTGTATTCCAGGGTGTCCACGGTGTTTCGGGCGAAACGGGACACCTCCTTGGTGAGGATCAAGTCAAGCCCGCCTGTTTCGGCCTGGGCAATCATGCGGTTGAACTCCTCCCGCTTGCGGGTGCTGGTGCCGGAAGTGCCCTCGTCGGCGTATACTGTGGTCAAAATCCAATCTTGACGGGCCTGGATATATTGGGTAAAATAAGTCTGCTGGCTGTGCAGGGAATTCGCCTGATCCTCCCGGTCTGTAGACACGCGGCAGTAGGCCGCTACCCGCAGCGGCATGGCGTTCACCTCCTCCTTTTGAAATGGGGTGGGCGCGGGCCAGGGTTTGACACCGCGCCCACGGTTGGTCAGGCCCGCTGGAGACGCATCAGCTGCTCAAACTGGGCCTGGGTGATGTGGTGCTGGCGGTAGAGTTCGCGGATGAGGCCCTGCTTGATGAGGCTGCCCAGGCCGCTGCTTTCATGGTTTTGTTGACGCATAGTTGCCCTTCTTTCCATATATTTACAGAAATAATATATACTCCTGGCCGCTGTTTTAGCACCCGACGAGCTTGTAAACAGCTCCTCAGTGTGTTAGAATTGGGGCAAAAGGCGAATGCCGCGATATCCCCGCTGATCCTTGCCACCAATGCGCGGTTGCCAAGATACCTGCGGCCTTTGCTTCATCTGCTCTTTGAGCTTCCGCGAAAAATCAATTTGCGAAATCGGAGCCGATTCATTATAAGTGCAAAACGCCTCAAACAACGCTTGGGTTGTCGTTTCAGATCCCGGCGCAAATTCACAACACTCCTCCAGGAAACGCCCAACCGAGCGGTAGCCGCTGCGGGCGTCCTGCGGCGCGTATTCCGCAGGAATTGGTACTCTGGTCAACTCAAACCCATTTTGTTCCAGCCGGTAATACGCCTCAATAGCCTCCCCGACAATATATGGAGCCTCATCCAGCAAATCTTTGTACAATTCCTGCCGCATTTCCCGTTCCCCGACAGGGTTTTGAAAATAAATTGTGACCATTCGATTGAGGAGCGCTGCTTCACGTTCGAGCTTTGGTATGCGCAGAGGGTGATTCCCTGCCATCAAGAGCAGGGGTTTACTGTGGTAGGTACGCGAGTTCTCGTATTTGCGCTCCGCCTTGATTGCGTCATCCCCCACAAGCTGCTTGACAATCCCAACAGCCCGAGGTGGAAGTACAGAATCCGGCAAATCCAGGCAAAGCGCCAGCATTTTTCCCTCCAGACTGCCGATTGTCCACCGATCACCAAAATCGTGGACATCACGGACACACATCGTTTGCTCCTGGCCCACCAGTTCCTCTAAAAAACGTCCAAACTGGGTTTTGCCCGTGTTGCTGGGGCCGACAAGCACAAAAAAGTGCTTGAGCGGTCTGCGCAGAATGGTCAGGGCAACAAGCTGGAGCAGTTGCTCCCGCACATCCGGGTTCCCGCCTGAGATATGCGACACAAAATCCTCAAAAATTCGTCCAGAACAACGTGGAACGTCTTTGAATTTGACGTTTATTGCTGAAAAGAAGTTGTCGCGAGGGTCATGGGGAAGAAATCGCCCGCTCGCAATATCGAAGGCCCCATCCAAAAAGTTGATTTTGCCAGCCGCCGGAGTGACTTCTCCTGTCAGGCACAGCACGCTTGGATCGCCGAGGAGCCCCTTTCGTAGCTGCTCATACTCCCTGTTTGTCAGGCAGTATCCCTGGTTATGTGACTCTATGAGCGCCCGAATTTCTCGCTCGGCTTCCAGGTCGGACAGTTTTCTCCAGCAGGGTGGGTAATAGACACATAGTTGGTCGCCAAGGAGCATAAAGCGTTGCGATTGGGCCACAAACTTCTGTAGCGCCACCAAATCCACTCGATCCCTGCGTTTCCCCAAGCCCTTGGAAATATCTGGAATTTTAGGTTTGGCGCTGTCTGGGAGTTCAAACCCATTTACGTCCCTTGCCCAGGCATCCACGGAAATGTCCGGCTCCAACTCCACGTTTCCCTTGAACGGCAGCTCCCAAGGGGTGAATTCACTGTCCTCGGGCAGGTCAAATTCGCCCTCCGGCTGCCACCCTCCGACAAGGAAGGGCGGCGAGCCGAAATCTGGCGCAAGTGGCAACGAATCCAGGGCAGGCTCTTCCAAGTCCACCTCACCCCTCGGACAAGGGATTGGACCCGGCTCAAAAATGAATGACAGGTTCACAAACGGCACCTCTTTCCTGTCCCATCAGTTGCGCTTCCAGCGTCCAAAGCCTGATGAGCTGCCTTGAGCAATCCCACAGTATAGCACTAGACGGCCCATCCTCACCTTCACCGAAGACCGTTTTGATCCCAACGAGTTTTGGGTCAGAGCTAACTGCTTGGTCGGCAATGACGATAATCTGCCCGCACAGTTGTTCGCGGTCAGACGCAAGCAGCGGGGTACCGTTCTCGTCCAAGAGAACGACGCGGACACGGTTGGGCCGTTCGCCCTTATTGTCCAGTAGCATGAAGCCCCGGAAGCTGTCCTTGGTGAACATGATCTGCTGCCCGTTAACTGTGCGCAAGGAAATAAAAAGATCGGTGAGGATCGCCCGCCGCCGCTGGGTGTAGAGCGTGGGCAGGTTCTCCCAGTCTGGCTCTCGCTTCACACCGAAGCAGTTGGGATATCCCAGGTTCAGGTTCTCAAAAAGCTCGTTGAGCAGGGTCGTGGTTTGGAAATTTTTCATAACAAGCTCCTCCTCGTCGATTGTGTGTTTGCTCGGCGCCGTTCGCATTTTCAGTGTAGCACGTCCCCTGGTGTGCTTGTAGGGGGGGATTAAAAAAACTTTTTCCCCCTCCCCCCCAGTGTCAATAGGCACCACAAAAAATATCGGAGGTATTGGGAAGCCAATCATTTCCCAATACCTCCGATATTTTACCTAAACCAATTATTCAAAACTCTTGTATCCATTTTGCTTTCAAGCTCTTTCTGAACTTCCTCAATTCTTTCATCCGTTAATGGACTACCCCCATCTTCCGCAGTTCCCGCCTCCACTGTGCCTTTTGCGTTATCGGCATTCTGTAAAACCTCTTTCAGCGTCTTTTCAATTATTTTGATAACCAAGCCATCTTTCCCATGCCCTGCCGCCCCCATGCTCTCTACTTCTTCCACAGCCGCAGGGTCAACGCCATATCTCTCAAAGCATTCCTTTTCAATTTCCGCTTTGCGTTTTTCTATTTGTAGACGCACTTTCGCAGCCTCATTCACATTGCCTATCGTTCCATTCTCCAACTTTGACAACTTTTTCTCCAACTCGCGAAGCGTCTCGTCCTGCATATCTCCGATAGTTTTATCTTCCATTTCTTTTATAGCGCTCCAATATTCAGGCGGTGCGCAATCGCCCATTTTTATCCCATGGTCAATCAAAATCTCGTTCAGGCTCTCGCTTGCCTCGCCCATCGCATCATTCCACTGCTCACAAAATGTATCCAGCAGCTTACCCAGCGAATAATTGATCGCGGAGATCATATCCAGCCTATTGTTAGCATTGAAGCAGGGCGTCCCTTGTATTTGAGAAAACAGCCGACACAGTTTACTGCGTGACGAATTCAGGACATTGTCAATATCCCGTCTATAGAGCCAGCCTGTTCGCTGCCTGTATGCAACGATTTGATTCTCAATGCTCTCAGAATCTTTTTCCGCGTTTTTCATGCATCCGCATATGAATTCCTCTAACTGTTTAAATTCAGTAATTGGCACCCTATCGAACTGTCCTTTACGCAATTCCAGGAATGGGGTATCCGACGCATTGAGTAGGAATCTGTGTAGGTACATACTCTCTTTTTCTGCAAAGCAATAATAACCCCTGTTATCAAGAAAGCTTTTCTTATCTAAACCAATCACCTTGCAAAGCGAAAAAAATATTTCGCGGTATTCTTTTTTTGCACTCTCAATATCCGGATCGTTTTTATGCTTCCCATGCTCCTTTTTCCATGTATACACCCGTTCTATAATAGAACTCAGGCTTTCGTACTCCTCACCCATATGAATACCCTCCCATTCAAAAATCTCAATTAAAGGATGCACACAAAAATTATACATGGCAGAAGTATAATGTCAACCCAAATCAACTCATTCTTGGGCAGATGGGCGGATGGGCACCGCGAAAATGGCTTAAATCAAAGCAGCATAGATGCCAAATATCCGATGCAAAGACAGAGTTTTTATCTGCCCGTCTGCCCATCCGCCCCACAGTACTATAATTTTTCTGTAAATGCCCGCAGGCTGTCTTTAGTCACCCTCCACTGCTTCCCCACCCGGAACCCCTTCAATTCCCCCGAGTTGAGCAGCCCGTACAGCGTGTTCTTCCCGATGTACAGCAAGTCCATGACCTCCTTGGGCGTCAGGTACTCGCTGATGGGCTCCCGCTCGTCCAAACCCTCATAATCATCATAATCGTACATGGTTTTACTCCTTTCCGGCCCAATTGGGGCCTTATCGGTTTGTTTGACGTTATCCCGGTATTCCCAAACGATACATTATTTAAGAGAATATCCGCAGAACCCGGCGTTTCCTTACGCTTACGGGTTCTGCGGATGTTTTTATTTCTTGCGGGAAAAACGGAAAGAACGTCTGGAATCCAAAAATCAGCCGCGATTTTCCCAAAAAATTGAAAGGAGGAATCCCCATGCTGTACCTGTTCCTGTCCGCACTTCGCGCCGTCTTATACGAAGTGGCGGTCTGCCTGCTCCGCGGCGTCTGCTGCGCGTAACACCACAAATCACCCGGAAAGGAGCGCGATCCCCAATGATGAACTGAGCAGCGATATCCTGAGCCTTTTGGCCGCCGCTGTGGCCGCCGGCTTGTGCGCGGCCATCGACTACATTTTAGAGGAGGAAACAGACTGATGACAGAAACCTTTATTTGTTCCGCCTGTGGAGAGGCCCACCCGCTGGAGGATCGGACGGTGGTGGACGGGCAGGAGTTCTGCCGCCCCTGCCTGGAGGAAGAAACCCTGCTGTGCCGCGAGTGCGGCCGGCGCATCATGCGGGAGGATAACGCGGGGGACGATACCACGCCCCTGTGCCAGAACTGCTATGACCGCTATTACACCAACTGCACCCGCTGCGGGGCGCTGCTGGAGCTGGACCGCGCCTACTACCTCAACGATGACGCGGACGAGGAGGAGCCGTTATGTCACGGCTGCTATGCGCTGCGTACCGATCCCGGGGAAATTCACAGCTATTACTACAAGCCGGACCCCATTTTCTATGGGGAAGGGGCACGCTATTTCGGCGTGGAGCTGGAAATCGACGGGGCGGGGGAGCGCAGCGACCGGGCGTGGCAGCTGGTGAACGCGGCCAACAGCAACGGTTTGGAGCACATCTACATCAAGCATGACGGTTCCCTGGAGGACGGCATGGAGATCGTCACCCACCCTATGACCCTGGGCTATCACCTCGCCGAGATGCCCTGGGGCGCGGTAGTGGCCGAGGCCGTCCGCATGGGCTACACCAGCCATAAAGCCTGTACCTGCGGCCTCCATGTCCACGTCAACCGCTCGGCCTTTGGCCCATCCGAGGAGGCACAGGAGGCGGTGATCGCCCGCATCCTGTTCTTTGTGGAGAACCACTGGAACGAGCTGCTGCGGTTCAGCCGCCGCACCCGAGACCAGATGGAGCAGTGGGCGGCCCGGTATGGCCGGAAAGATGACCCCAAGGCGGTGCTGGACAGCGCCAAAAAGGAGCACTACCAGCGGTACAAATGCGTGAACCTGACCAATTATGATACCATAGAGTTTCGGATGTTCCGGGGAACGCTGAAGCTCAATACCCTGATCGCCACCTTGCAGATGGTTGACCGCATCTGCGAGGTGGCTTTGTATTTGTCCGACCAGGAGATGCAGGGCCTGACCTAGGCGGATTTTGTGTCCGGCTGTACCGCCCCGGAGCTGGTGCAGTACCTCAAGGAGCGGCGGCTCTACATCAACGAGCCGGTGGCCGTCCCCGAGGAGGTGTGACCATGTGCGCCATTTTCGGAGTGCTGGACTATCAGGGGAAGCTGACCCCGCCCCAGCGGACCGGGCTGTTTCGGGCGCTGGCGGATGCCTCCCAGGCGCGGGGCACCGACGCTAGCGGGGTGGCCTACGTCCATAACGGAGCCGTGCAGATTCAGAAAGCCCCCAGGCCCGCCTGCAAAATGCGCTGGCGCATCCATACCCAGGCCCGGTATCTCATGGGCCACACCCGCATGACCACCCAGGGCGCGGCATCCAAGAACTATAACAACCACCCCTTTTTCGGCAGGGCCGGAAGCCAGCCCTTCGCCCTGGCCCACAACGGGGTGATCTATAACGATGTGGAACTGCGGCGCAACCACCGTCTTCCGCCCACCAGGATTGAGACGGACAGCTATGTGGCGGTACAGCTTTTGGAGAAGGCCGGGAAGCTGTGCCCGGACAGCCTGTGCCGGATGGCGGAACAGTTGGAGGGCAGCTTCACCCTCACGGTGCTGGACGTGGAAAACACCCTGTATCTGGTCCGGGGAAACAACCCCCTGTCTGTCCGGCTGTTCCCCAGCCTGGGGTGTTACCTCTACGCCTCCACCGATGAAATCCTCAACATGGCGCTGGCCGCGCTGGGGATTCCCAAGCTGGCCTGCACCGATATCCCCATTGGTCAGGGGGACGTGGTGGCAATCAACCCCCAGGGGCGGCGTACTGTCACCCGATTTGACGATACCAAACTGCGGCCTCAGCGATACTTCTCCGATTGGGGCTGGTATGAACCCGCCAAGGAACCAGACGACTATATGGAAACCCTGATGGAATACGGCAAGCGTCATGGGGTGCCGGAACGGGAACTGCGGCTCCTGATTAACGCCGGGTACGACGCGCTGGATTTGGAGGAGATGATCTACGACAAGCAGTTCCGGGCGTACTGCCTCCGGGAGATCATGGCGGAGTACGGGGTGCGCTGAGTGTGCCTCTGGGGTATACCCGAACGGCACAGCGAAAAAGCATAGCAATAGGGCCGGTTTCCGGGTTTTGGCATATGCCGCGCCCAGAACCAGCCCTATTGGCACAATCTGTTTATTCCCGTTCTGCCAGGTGCGCCGCCAAATTCTGGCCCCTGGTACAGACGGCCCGAATAAAGACCTGCCGCCCGTCCTCGTCCACACTGTACAGCACCACATCATTCCGGG
>CATABD010000092.1 GCA_949494735.1 uncultured Oscillospiraceae bacterium | reverse complement strand
CCGCCCGCATTTATGCGGACGGGGCCTGTTTTTTTGCATGGGAAAAGCCGGGAGCGCTGGGACGCTCCCGGCTTGCGTGAAATCAGATATCCACTTTTAGACCCTATATCTCGAAGAACGCCGGCTGACGAGGGATTTTCCCGTCAGACAAAGCGTAATTTCGCAGGAATGATTGTGTTTATTTCGAGAAATCACAACGAAGCATGGCGTAAAAAGTATCGCCAAACGGCGTTTTAAGAGATGTTGAACAGGCTCTTAGGGGATATAGCCCAGATCCTCCGACGCCTTGGCGGCAATCAGCTTAAGCCGGGGCAGTTTTTCCTCAATAACTTCATCCGTAACGCGGGTAATCGGCCCGCTTACGCTCAACCCCGCCACGACTTTCCTTGTATAATCCCTCACCGGAACCGCAACGCAGCGCACCCCCAACTCGCACTCCTCATTGTCAAGAGCATACCCCTGACGGCGCACCTGAGCCAGCTCCCTGCAAAGCGCTTCCTTTGTGGTGAGGGTGTTCCTGGTATAGCCAATCAGTCCCCGGTCGGCAATCAGACTGTCCAGCTCGCCATCGCTATACTCCAGCAAAAACAGTTTGCCGATCCCCGTGCAGTGCAAAGGCGCTGTCCTACCGATGTACTGGCGAATTGTCAGCATTTGGGAATTGTCCGTCACGTTGTCCAGGTAGACGATCATATGGTTTTCTTCCTGGGCCAGGTGGGCCGACTCCTGAAACAGCTCCGCAACGCTGACCACCGCATAGTGGAGCAGCCTGGAAATGCTGAATTGCTTTTTGACGTTTTCGGCCAGGCAGCACAGCTTCAGATTCAGCGCGTACTTCCCGGAACTTTCATGCTGGGTAACATATCCCCGGTTTTGCAGGGCGGTTAAAAAACGATAGAGGGTGCTCGCGTTCATATCAATCAAATGAGCCAGCTCGCTCAGCTTCATCGGCTGGCTTTGATTCGCCAGCGCCTCTAAAACCACGAGCAGCTTCTCCGCAGTTTGGTTGGAATTAGAAGCCGCAGCAGCGCCTTTTCCCATATTGGTATGTCCCCCTTCCCCTGATGCGTTTATTATAACAGTTTTGCGCAAAATTTCAATACGCAGTGCAAAAACGCTGCCTGCCTGCGGCGCAAAAGCGGGCCCCGCGCGGAAAAAAGCGCCGGAACCCTTGCAGATGCTTTACAGCAGCGGCGCAAACAGCCGCAGCAGGTCCCGGAGCGTCCGGTGGGGCAGGGAGATGGACCGGCAGTCCTCCAGGGTGACCATGAGGCTCCTGGTCTGTGTGTCCAGGAAGTCGTCCCGGATGTCTTGGACGGAGGGTGTGCCGTAGAGCAGCACACCGTTTTCAAAATGCAGGAACATGCTGCGGTAGTCCAGGTTCACCGTACCAACGGTGGCCCAAAGGTCGTCCACCACGAAGTTCTTGGAATGGATGAACCCCGGCTCATACTCGAAGATCTGCACCCCCGCCTCCAGCAGCTCCTCGTAATAAGAGCGGGTCATCTCAAATACCGTCTTTTTGTCCGGGATGTGGGGGGTGATGATGCGCACATCCACCCCCGATTTGGCGGCGCTGGTCAGCGCCATGGTGAGGGAGTAGTCGATGACCAGGTAGGGCGTGGTGATATACACGTACCGCTTGGCCCGGTAAATGAGGTTGAGATACACCGACTGCCCCACCGCCTCATTGTCCCAGGGGCAGTCATGGTAGGGCTGGACATAGCCCTGGGCGCCGCCCCGGGCGGGCTCGGGGCGGAAGGGGGTAAAGTGTTCCTCTTCGCTGTGGGTAAAGTCCCACATGGCCAGGAAGGATACCGTCATGGACCACACCGCGTCCCCCTCCAGCCGGATGGCGGAATCCTTCCAGTGGCCGAAGCGCCGCTTGACATTGATATACTCGTCCGCCATGTTGATGCCGCCGGTAAAGGCCACCTGCCCGTCGATAATCATGTATTTGCGGTGGTCCCGGTTGTTCTGCCGCAGGGACACCACCGGCACAAAGCGGTTAAACACCCGGCAGTGTACCCCCATCCGCTCCAGCCGGGCGGGGTAATCCCCCGGCAGGGTGGCCATGGAGCCGATGTCGTCATAGATCACCCGGACCTCCAGCCCCTGCCCTGCCTTTTCCCGCAGAATGTCCAGCACCGAGTTCCACAGCTTGCCCTCCTCGATGATGAAGTACTCGATGAAGATATACCGCCCGGCCCCCCGCAGGGCGGAGAGGATATCGTCATAGCAGTTGTCGCCCAGGGGGTAATATTTGGTGCGGGTATTGCCGTAGACAGGGCAGTGGGTGGTCTGCTCCAGGTAGTGGGCCATACAGGCCGCGTCCTCCCCCATCAGCTCGCCCAGGGAGGCGGACCGGCCGCACTCGCCCCCCAGGTTTTTGCGGATCTTCCGCTCCATGGAGCGCAGGCGGCGCTGGTTGAAGGCGGACAGGTGGTTGCCGCCCAGCAGCAGGTAGGCCAGCGACCCGAAGGGCATCAGCCCCAGCACAATGATAAGCCAGCCTATTTTATAGCCGGGGTTGCTCCGGCTGCCCACAATCCACATGGCCGCCAGCACCGATAAAACCAGAAACAGCCACTCCACACGGTCGAAGTATACGCTGTCCCGCAGTACTACCAGCCCGGCCATATACAGCACGATCTGGGCGATAATCAGCACCGCCACAATGCCCATGCGGTGGAACAGCAGCTTGCCGATTTTGCTTTGAACTCTTCTCTGTTTCATAGCGTCTCCTTGGATCATTGCGCGCCTACTTCTCCTTGAGTACCACGCTGGCCTCCCCCAAAGTCTCCCGCAGCTCCGCCAGCAGGGCGTCGTGGAGGATACAGTGGGTCTGGAGTTTTTTCTTGCTGTCCGCCAGATAGACCACGGCGGGGTTTTCCCCGGGGAACATGTTCAGCAGCTTTTTGAACCAGTTGAAGGACTCGCCGCCGTCGGGCAGGCGCACCCAGAGCACCTGCTCCCCCTCCGTCCGCCGGGGCGCGCTGCCCAGGGGAATCACCCGGTCCACCATCAGCTGGGGCGCCTTCTCGTCCCGGACGGACACCCGCCCGGACACCGCCACGGGGAGGTTGGCCTTCAGGTAGGCCCCGCTCTCCGTCAGCGTGCGGGAAAAGCAGAGCAGCTCCATGGAACCGGTGGCATCCTCCAGCATCACGTAGGCCATGAGGGAGTTGTTCTTGGTGGTTTTGGTGCGCACCGACGCCACCACCCCCGCCAGGGTGACGTTGGTCCCATCCCCGTACCGGGAGGGGCCGCCCTCCTCCCCCGCCGCCATCACCGCGGCAATGGGGACCGCGCCGTACTTCTGGGCCTGCCTGCGGTACTCGTCCATGGGGTGGCCGGAGAGGTAGAGCCCTGTGGTCTCCTTCTCCATGGCCATCAGCTCCGCCGGGGAGAACTCCGGGATATCCGGCAGGATGACCGTGGGCACGGACGTCCCCTCCCCTCCCCCGCCGAACAGGTCGAACTGGCCCTCCAGGTTCTTTCTGCGGTCCCGGGCAATGGAGTCCACCACCGTCTCGTACACCTTCATCAGCTGGGAACGGCGGCAGCCCAGGCTGTCGAAGCAGCCCGAGCGGATCAGGCTGTCCAGCACCCGCTTGTTCAGGTCGCTGTCAAACATCCGGGCGCAGAACTCGGGGAAGGACACGAAGGACCCCCCCTTCTCCCGCTCGGCCAGCACGGCGTTGGTGAAGCCCACCCCCACCCCCTTCAGCGCCGCCAGCCCGAAGCGGATGTTCTCCCCCGACACCGTGAAGGCCGCGCCGGACTCGTTGATGTCCGGGGGAAGCAGGGCGATGCCGCTGTCCTTGCACTCGGCGATATACTCCGCCACCTTGCCCTGGGAGTCCAGCACAGAGGTGAGCAGGGCCGCCATATACTCCCGGGGGTGGCGGTACTTGAACCATGCCGTCTGGTAGGCCACGATGGCATAGGCCAGGGAGTGGGACTTGTTGAAGGCGTAGTGGGCAAAGTCGTTGATCTCATCGTAGATAGACTGGGCCACCGCCTCGGGAATGCCGCCGGCCAGGCACCCGGCGATATTCCTGGCGGGATCGCCATGGATAAAGGACTCCCGCTCCCGCTGGACGTCCTTCTCCTTTTTTTTGCTCATGGCCCGGCGCACCATGTCCGCCTGGCCCAGGGAGTACCCCGCCAGCTTGCGGAAGATCTCAATGACCTGTTCCTGGTAGACAATGCAGCCATAGGTGTTGGACAAAATGGGCTCCAGGGCCGGGTGCTTGTAGGTGACCAGGGCCGGGTTCTGGGCGCAGGCCAGGAACTTGGGGATGGAGTCCATGGGGCCGGGGCGGTACAGGGCGATGATGGCGCAGATGTCCTCAATGCTCTTGGGCTTGAGGCCCACGCACACCCCCGTCATCCCCGCCGACTCCATCTGGAACACGCCGGAGGTGCGCCCGTCGGACAGCATCTGGTAGACCTCCATGTCGTCGTCCGGGATATCTTCCAGCCGGAAACCGGGCTGCCGCTTTTGAACCATCTTGACCGCGTCGTCCAGCACCGTCAGGTTGCGCAGGCCCAAAAAGTCCATTTTCAGCAGGCCCAGCTCCTCGATGGTAGTCATGGTGTACTGGGTCACCGGCTGGCCGTCGTTGGTGGCCAGGGGGACGTACTCGTATACCGGGCGCTTGGTGATGACCACCCCGGCGGCGTGGGTGGAGGCGTTGCGGGGCATCCCCTCGATCTTCCGGGCCATGTCCACCAGCTCACGGACCCGCTCGTCCCCGTTGTAGAGGTCGTTCAGCCCCTTGGACAGCACCAGCGCCTTGTCCAGGGTCATTTTCGGATCGAAGGGCACCTGCTTGGCGATGTTGTCCACCTCGGCATAGGGGAAGTTGAGAACCCGCCCCACGTCCCGGATGGCGGCCTTGGCTTTCATGGTGCCGAAGGTGACGATCTGCACCACGTGGTCCTCCCCGTACTTCCGGGACACATAGTCGATGACCTCCTGCCGCCGCCGGATGCAGAAGTCGATGTCGATATCGGGCATGGTCACCCGCTCGGGGTTCAAAAACCGCTCGAAGATCAGGCCGTACTTGATGGGGTCCACGTCGGTGATGCGCAGGCAGTAGGCCACCATGGACCCGGCCCCGGAGCCGCGGCCCGGGCCCACCGGGATGCCGTTTTCCTTGGCATAGCCGATGAAGTCGGACACAATGAGGAAGTAGTCCACAAACCCCATCTGGCGGATGACCCCCATCTCCATGCGCAGCCGGCCCTTCAGCTCCTCCCCGCCGTTCGGATAACGCCGGGCAAAGCCCTGCCAGCACAGCTTTTCAAAATAGGCGTCCCCGTCCGTCTCTCCCCGGGGCAGCTTGAACTCGGGCAGGTGGTAGGTGCCGAAGTGGAAGTCCACATCGCACAGCTCCACAATCTTCCGGGTATTGTCGATGGCCTGGGGGCAGTTGGGGAAGAGGGCGCGCATTTCCTCCTCGCTTTTCACAAAGAACTCCTGGGTCTCAAACCGCATCCGCTCGGTGTCCTCCACCAGCTTGCCTGTCTGGACGCACATGAGCACGTCCTGCATGGCGGCGTCCTCCCGGGTGAGGTAGTGGCAGTCGTTGGTGGCCACCAGGGGAATGCCGGTTTCGCCGCTCAAGCGCAGGATGCCCGCGTTGACCGCCTGCTGCTCAGGGAGGTGGTGGTCCTGGATCTCCAGGTAGTATCCGTCCTCGCCGAACAGCTCCCGCATCTCCAGGGCGTGGGCCTTCGCCCCCTGGTAGTCGCCGGCGCGCAGCCGCCGGGGGATCTCCCCCCCCAGGCAGGCGGACAGGGCGATGAGGCCCCCGCAGTGGGCGCGCAGCAGGTCCATGTCGATCCGAGGCTTGATGTAAAAGCCCTCGGTAAAGGCCATGGACACCATATAACTCAGGTTTCGGTAGCCCTCCTCGTTCCGGCAAAGAAGCACCAGGTGCCGGGCGGACGCGTCCAGCTCGTGCACCCGGTCGAACCGGGTGCGGGGGGCCACATAAACCTCGCAGCCAATGACGGGCTTGATCCCCGCCCCCTTGCAGGCCCGGTAGAAGTCCACCGCACCGTACATCACCCCGTGGTCGGTGATGGCCACGGCGGTCTGACCCAGTTCCTTCACCCGCTCCACCAGCTTTTCGATGCGGCAGGCGCCGTCCAGGAGGGAGTATTCGGTATGGAGATGCAGATGGGTAAAGGACATGGCAAATACCTCTATCTTTCTATAAAAATTCAGCGTTCCCTATTTGTTATCACGCTTCCCATGTTCGCGCCTGCTCCGCGCTTCCCTCCGCCAATTCCAGCAGCTTCCGCATCCGATGGTTGAAGGCCGATTTGCTTACCGCCGGCTCACACAGCCCGCCCAGCTGGCCCAGGTTCAGCTCCGGGTATTCCATCCGCAGCCGTGCCGCCTCCCGGAGCTTGTCCGGCAGGGCGTCCATCCGCCCGGATGCCTCCAGCCGCCCGATGGCGGCAATCTGCTCCCTTGCCGCCGCCACCGTCTTGTCCAGGTTGGCGCTGTCGCAGTTCACCTGTCGGTTCACCCTCCCCTGTAGGTCCCGCTCCAGCTTGGCGTTCATCACCGCCATGGCGGATACCGGTGCCCCCAGGTAGGTCAAAAAGTCCTCAATGTGGTGGGACTGCTTGAAGTACACCACCCGGTTCCCCTTGCGCTGCGTCTCCTTGGGTTCAAATCCCGCCTCCCGCAGCAGGGCGGGCAGCTCCCGCCCCACGTGGTAGTGGGAGGTGGCCAGCTCCAGATGGTAGCCCTTCATGGGGTCGGTCACCGACCCTCCCGCCAGAAACGCCCCCCGGAGGAAGGCCGCCCGGCAGTGGTCCTCCTCCAGTTGAGACAGGTTGATGTGCAGGGACACCGAGGCGTCCCGCTCCAAATCGAAGGTCTCAAAGATGACCTGCAATTTGACCGGGTCCTCAATGAGAAAGGCCCCCTTCCCCTCCCCCGGCTCGGGGGTTTGGTCGAAGGACAGCTTGAACGCCTTTCGGAACAGCAGGGGCAGCCGCTCCTTCAGCGCGGCGCACTCCGTCACAATCCGGGCCTGGCGGGGGTGGAACGCGCCGCAGAACAGCAGCACGCCATAGGCCTCCGCCCGGGCGCAGCAGCGGCGGCTGACGCGGGGACGGCACAGCTCCCCCTTTACTTCAGCGGAAAAGGCCACGACGGCTCACTCCCCTTCCCCAGCAGTTTTATGCCTTGCTAGAATATCTTGGTGTCCGCCCGCTGCTCATAGAGCTCCACCACCGCCCGGGCCACCTTCACCCCCGAGTGCCGGGCGTAGCCGCAGTCCATGTCCATCAGGGGGCGGAACACCACCTCGGCCCCAAGCAGCTCGATCTCCTTCCGGTCCACCCGCATGGGCTCCGCATCCTCGGCGGAATAGCGTTCCAGCAGCTCCCGGCCCACCGGGTCGGAATTGCACAGGCACAGGTTTACCATCCCAGGCCCGCCGTGCTCCAAAAGGGCCGCCACATGGTCCTGGGCGGTCATGCCCTCCGTCTCCCCATCCTGGGTCATGATGTTGCAGACGTAGATCTTCAAGGCCGGGCTTTCCATAATGGCCTCGGAGATACCGTCCACCAGCAGGTTTGGGATGACGCTGGTGTACAGGCTCCCCGGCCCCAGCAGGATCACCTCCGCACCCCGGATGGCCTCCAGGGCGGCGGGCAGCGCCGGGGCGTGCTCGGGCAGCAGCCGGACATGGTGGATGCGGCAGTTCTGCTCCTTTTTGGCGGCAAAAATCTTGGATTCCCCTCGGACGCTGGAGCCGTTGTCGAAGATGGCCTCCAGCTGCACGTCGGCGTTGGTCACCGGCAGGATGCGCCCGGTGATGGCAAGTACCTGGCTCATCCGGGCCACCGCCTGGTCAAAGGAGTCGGAGATGCCGTCCAGCGCCGCCAGCAGCAGATTGCCGAACGCCTGCCCCGCCAGCCGCCCGTCGGGGAAGCGGTAGGCCAGCAGCCGCTGCATCAGCGATTCCGTGTCCGCCAGCGCCTCCATGCAGCTGCGGATATCGCCCGGAGGGGGCATACCAAGATCCTCCCGGAGCACTCCAGAGCCGCCCCCGTCGTCGGCCACGGTGACAATGGCGGTCAGCTCGTCGGTGTATAGCTTCAGGCCCCTCAAAATGGCGGACAGGCCGTGTCCGCCCCCCAGGGCCACAATGGCGGGCCCTTTGCGCCGTTTGGTTTCAGTCATGTTCATGCCCTCGTCATGTCCCGGTGGGTCTCGCCCGCGGCGTAGCCCAGGGATTGGATGTACTGCGTCAACGCGTGGGTCACCGCCACCGAGCGGTGCCGCCCCCCGGTGCAGCCCACGGCAACCACCAGGGCGCTCTTGCCCTCCTCTACAAAATGTGGGAGCAGAAAGTCCATCAGCCCCCGCAGCTTTTCCAGCAGCTCCTGGGCGGTGGGGCTTTGGAACACATAATCCGCCACCCCTTTGTCCAGGCCGGTCTGGGGCCGCAGCTCCTCCACGTAGAAGGGGTTGGGCAGGAAACGCACGTCAAACACCAGATCCGCCTCCAGCGGCAGGCCGTATTTGAAGCCGAAGGAAGTTACGGTTACGCTCATCTCGCTGACGCTCTTCCGGTTGGGGGCGAACATGTCCAGCACCTGCCCCCGGAGCTTGCGCACCGGCAGGGTGGTGGTGTTGATGATGTAGTCCGCACGGGAACGCACCGGCGCCATCACCAGCCGCTCGTGCTCCACCGCCCGGGTGAGGCTGCCCAGCTCGTCCAGAAGGGGATGGCTGCGGCGGGTCTCCTTGTAGCGTTTGATAATGACGGCGTCCTCCGCCTCCACAAACAGTACCTTGTACTGGAACACCATGGCTTTCAGCGCTTCCATCGCCTCAAACAGGCCGTCGAAATTCTCCCCGCCCCGGATGTCGCACACCATGGCCACCCGCTCGTAGGTCCCCGCGCCCGCCAGGCAGACCTCGGCGAACTTGGGGATGAGCACCGGGGGCAGATTGTCCACACAGAAAAAACCGCTGTCCTCCAAAATGGACATGACGGTGGACTTGCCCGCCCCGGACAGGCCCGATACGATCAGAAATTCCATCCTTCTCCCTCCTTCCCCAGCCAGCGCACCTCAGGCTCCAGGGACACCCCCGTCTCCCGGAACACCCGCTCCCGTACCTGGGCCATCAGCTTTCTGATATCGTCACAGCAGGCCCCGCCCCGGTTGACGATAAAGCCCGCGTGCTTCTCCGACACCTGGGCCCCGCCCACCGCCAGCCCTTTGAGGCCGCATCCGTCGATGAGGGCGGCTGCGTACACCGGCTGCCCGTTTACCGGCTCGGGCCGCTTAAACGTGGACCCGGCGCTGGGGTATTCCAGGGGCTGCTTCTCCCGGCGGCGTCGGGCCAGGTCGTCCATCTTTGCCTTGATCCCGGCAGGATCCCCTGGCTTCAGGGAAAAGCTGGCCCGCAGGATGAACTCGTCCCGCTCCTGGAACCGGCTGTGGCGGTAGGAAAACCCGGAGTCTTTCCACATCCGCACCTCTTCTTCCGGCGGGAAAGCGGCGGAGGACACGCTGGATATCACCTGCCCCAGCTCCCCGCCGTAGGCCCCGGCGTTCATGTACACGCCGCCCCCCACGCTTCCGGGGATGCCATGGGCGAACTCCAGCCCGGCCAGGCCGTGCTCCAGCGCGAAATTGGAGAGCCGGGCCAGGGACACGCCGCTCCCGGCCAGGATGGTGCTGTGGCCGGGCCACTCGCCCTCCGGGAGCAGCTCCAGCCGGTTCAGGCCGTCGCAGGCCTTGACCACCAGCAGGTCCGCCCCCTGGTCGGACACCAGCAGGTTGGAGCCTTTCCCCATGAAAAAGGCCTTTATGCCAAACTCCAGCGCGGCGGTCCGCATCACCTGCCGGGCCTCGTCCTCGCTTTTGGGCAAAGCCATCACCGGCACCGGCCCGCCCACCTGGAAGGAGGTGTGGCGGCTCATGGGCTCGTCCCGGCGCAGCTCCAGGGATGGCACCCGCTCACGCAGGCGGTGATACAGGGCGTTCCAGTTCATCATGGGAGCCTCCTTCGGGCGGGTTGCGCCGAATATCATTTCAGCTATTTTACCACGTTTTGCCTCAAAAGAGAATAGCATTCATGAAAAATTAAGGAGCGGCACGGCTGACGCCGCGCCGCTCCAAAGCCTATGCCCGTTCCGGCGGTCTTACAGGCAGCAGTTCTTATCCTGGCAGCCCTCCGGCGGGGTGATGGTATTGGGAGGGAAGAACTCCTCCACGGGGAACTGCACCTGGCGGAAGATGGCGCAGGGGTCCTCCTCGCCGCCCCCGGCGGTGCACTCTTTGCTGGGCATACAGTAGTCATAGGCGGGGATGAGCAGCTGGCTGTCCCGCTCCAGGCGGATGATGGAGAACTGGCCCAGGGTGACGTACACCCTCCGGCCCTCGCCCCCCATGTTCAGCTCACCGGGGAAACAGCCGGCAATGCCCGCAGGCACCTCCGCCCCGTCACCGCAGGCGCATACAGGCGGCTCGCAGGGGTCGGACAGGCGCATGGACAGGATAATGGGGTCCACAGAGTTGACCACCGCCACCGGCAGGTTGGTGCTCATCAGGTTCTGCTCGTCCAGGTCATCCACCCGGCTGTTGGAGGAGAACACCTTGGCGCTGCCCTCGCTGCCGAACAGGATGGCCCGTTTGTCAAATACCGCCAGGCCGCAGATGGACACCGGCCGGGCGGCACCCACAAAGGCGTCGGCGGTCACCCGGTAAAAATAGCGCACGTCTACCGTGAAATAGCCCCGGTTGAAGCCCACAGGCTCCACGTCGATGTAAGCGTACAGCAGTTCGGCCTGCCCGGCCTTCAAACTGATGGCCCGGTCGATGACGGCCTGGGAACTGACGGTGGGATAAAGACGGAGGTCTTCAACACAATCTTTGTCCCGGCAGGAATCGAAGATCTTTCGGGTGTGGATGCACACGGCCTCGCGAATACCGGCGGTATCACAGATGGGGCCCGGCTCAATGAATTCGGCCATTTTCGTACCTCCCGATCATGGTTGATAGAGGGGGCCCTTCCGGCCTGCGGCCGGTATGGCGTTCCCCTTCCACTCCCATTGTATGCGGGGGGACAAATCGGGTGAAAACGGCGGCGGGCAGGCCCCC
>CATABD010000091.1 GCA_949494735.1 uncultured Oscillospiraceae bacterium | reverse complement strand
GACATGAGCCTGGTCATGGGCATCTGCGAGGGCATCTGTGTGCTCAACTTCGGCCAGATCATCGCCAAGGGCACCGCGGAGGAGATCCAGTCCAACCCCACGGTCATCGAGGCCTACCTGGGCAAGCAGCAGTGAGGAGGGTGCGAATATGCTGAAGGTAAACGACATCAACGTCTATTACGGCGCCATCCACGCCATCAAAGGGGTGTCCTTCGAGGTGAACGACGGCGAGGTGGTCACCCTTATCGGGGCCAACGGCGCGGGCAAGTCCACCATTTTGAACACGGTGTGCGGCTTGCTCCGCTCCCGCACCGGCTCCATCGAGTTTTTGGGCAGGAACCTGGCTTCCGTCCCCGCCCACAAGATTGTGGAGCTGGGCATGGCCCACGTCCCGGAGGGGCGGCGGGTGTTCCAGCAGATGACGGTGGAGGAAAACCTGGAGATGGGGGCCTATACCCAGGCCCGCTCCGCCATTGAACCCGGCCTGGAGCGGGTGTACGGGCAGTTCCCCCGGCTGAAGGAGCGCCGCCGCCAGGTGGCCGGCACCCTGTCCGGCGGCGAACAGCAGATGCTGGCTATGGGCCGGGGGCTGATGTCCGGCCCCAAGCTGCTGATGCTGGACGAGCCGTCCATGGGCCTGGCCCCCATCCTGGTGGAGCAGATCTTCGACATCATCCGGCAGCTCCACCAGGCGGGCGTCACCATTCTGCTGGTGGAGCAAAACGCCCAGATGGCCCTCAGCGTGGCGGACCGGGGCTATGTGCTGGAGACGGGCAAGATCGTGGCCACCGGCACGGGGGCGGACCTGCTCCGGGATGAGGCTGTGAAAAAGGCGTACCTGGGCGGCTGAGGCCGCCGGGCAAAAAAGGCGGGCGCTGCGATACGCAGCGTCCGCCCTCTCTTTTTTAACGCTTCAGCCGGTCGATGACCGCTTGCTCCAGCCGGTCGCCGTACTTCATGGCCAGCAGGAACACCGCCAGCCCGCCCGCGCCCAGCAGCGCCATCCCCCACCAGGGGATGGACAGGGTGGCGCTGCCCACCATGCAGGCCACCAGCAGCCCCCAGGGCCGGGCGGTGAGGGCAAGCAGGAAAAACCGCTTGAAGGGGATGTCGGTCAGCCCCGCCAGGATGCACAGGATATCGTCGGGGAAGAAGGGGAAGAGGAAGGCCAGGGCCAGAAACACGTCCCGCTTCCGGCGGATCACGTCCAGATACTTGTCCGACAGCTTTTCGCTGACAAATTGGCTGACAAACTGCTGGCCCAGGGCCCGGGCCAGGGCGAACACCAGGGCGGAGCCCAGGGTCACCGCCCCCCAGGTGAGCAGGAAGGCGGGCCACAGCCCGAACAGGTAGGCCCCCGCCGCGGCGGTGATGTTGCTGGGTATGGGGGCCACGATGACGGACACCAGCTGTACCCCGAAGTAGGCCAGGTGGGACCAGGGGGCGCACCGGGCGATGTACTCCCCCAGCGCCTGCTGGGAGCCGGCGGCCTCGAAAAAGCCGGTGGCGTACAGCGCCCACACGCTGCCCCCCAGGATGGCGATGGTCAGCGCCCAGAGAAATATTTTCAGCGGTTTATTTTCCATAAAAGCCCCTGCCTTCCGCAGTGTTTTTGTCTATGCCTATTATAGCGGCTAATTGGGAAACCGCAACAAAAGTTCTCTTTAAAAATCATGAAGATTTCTTTAGGGCTGGGGCGGGGGACGCAAAGACCCCCCGGAGCCGCGCTCCGGGGGGTCCATTGCCTGTTTAGTCGGTGACGTAGGGCAGCAGGGCCACGTGACGGGCGCGCTTGATGGCGTCGGTCAGCTGGCGCTGGTGCATGGCGCAGGTGCCGGTGGTGCGGCGGGGCAGGATCTTGGACCGCTCGGACAGGTAGCGCTTGAGCTTCTGGGCGTCCTTATAGTCGATCTGTTCCACCTTATCCACGCAGAACGCGCACACCTTGCGGCGCTTGCGGTTGCCGCGGGGCTTCGCATTATCCATAGCCATAATTGGCAGACCTCCTTATGTTGAGATAGCCCTCCGCGTTAGAAGGGCAGGTCGCCGTCGTCGTCAGCCAGCTCGGCGAACTGGTCGCCGCCGGTTGGGACGCCGTAGTCGGCGGGGGGGGGCGCTGGGGCGGCGGGGCGGGAACCATAGCCGCCGCCGCCATAGCCGGGGGCGCCGCCGTAGCTGCCGCCCCGGTCGCCGTCCCCCTCCCGGCGGGAGTCGGCGAAATACACGTTGTCCGCCACCACTTCGGCGGAGGTGCGGCGGTTGCCGTCCTTATCGGTCCAGTCCCGCATTTGCAGCCGGCCCTCTACCACGGCCATGCGGCCCTTGGCGAAATAGCGGCTGACGAACTCGCCGGTGCCGCGCCAGGCAACCACGTCGATCCAGTCGGTGGCGCGCTCGCCGGTGTTTTTGTCCTTGAAGTCCCGGTCCACCGCCAGGCGGAAGGTGGCCACAGGGGTGCCGGACTGGGTGTGGCGCAGCTCGGGGTCACGGGCCAGACGGCCCATGATAACGATGTGATTGAGCATAGAGTCTCCTTCCTCAGGCGTCCTTGCTGACGATGATGGAGCGCATGACGCTCACATTGATCCGCATCAGACGGTCCAGCTCGGCGGGGAAGGCGGGGTCGGCGGAGAAGGTCATCAGGACGTAGTAGCCCTCCTCCAGGTCGTTGATGGGGTAGGCCAGGCGCCGCTTGCCCCATTCGTCCACCTCGGACACGGAGCCGCGGCCTTCGGCCAGCTCCTTGAAGCGGGCCACCAGGGCGGCGGTCTCCTCCTCACCCAGGGCGGGGTTGAGGACGTAGAGCACCTCGTAATTGCCACTCACTTTTGCCATTGTGTTTGCACCTCCTTATGGTCTTATGGCCTCCGGACGCGCCGGAGGCAAGGATGTTATTGCCGTGCGCATGATGGCACAGACTAATTTAGTATACACGAAAACCCGCCTTTGTCAAGGGGTCAAGGGTGGTTTTCCGGGGATTTTCCCGCATTTTTTCCCGTTTGCGGCCTGCCCCAGAGGTAGAGGAAGGCCCAGCGCTTTACGCCGGAAAGGCAGGCGCACAGCCGCGCCCGCTCCCCGTCCGCCAGGGCGCGGGCCTCCGCCCCCTCCTCACGGGTGAGGGAGTGCCGGCTGAAGCGGGCCTTTTGGGCCAGCTCCTCCGCACGCGGGTCCGCCCGCCCGCCCCAGCGGCGCAGCCGCAGCAGGCAGCGGTAGGCGTACAGGGCGGCCCGGCCGGGATCCGGCCCGGACAGCCGGCGGGCCCGGAGGCGCTTGGGAAGGAACTGCCCCAGCCACAGCAGCACGGCCGCCCCGGCCACGAGGGCCGCCCCCTTTGCGGCTTTGACCAGGGGGGCGGTATCAAACCCGCCGCCCTGGGGGGCGTCCTTCCCGGAGGGGAGGGGGGCGCTGGGAGGCTGGGAGGCGTCTATCCCCTGGGAGGGCGCAGGGGTGGGTGCGGGTGCGGGCGTATGGCTTTCCGGGGCGGGGGCGGAGGATACGGCTCCGGGCTCCTCGCGGATAAAGGGGGCCCAGTCGAACGCGGCGGCGGGGGTGGCCTCCACCGGGTACCACCCGTACCCGTCCACATACACCTCCACCCAGGCGTGGGCGGCGTAGTCGGGCACGCGCACCTCCTGTCCCGGCTGGGTCTGGACGGTGTAGCCCTGGACATACCGGGCGGGGACGCCCAGGGCGCGCAGCATCAGCGTGGCGGCGGAGGCAAAGTGCATACAGTACCCCCGGCGGCCGTCGTTGAGAAAATAGGACACCGGGTCCGTTCCCTCCGGGGCGGCGGGGGCGGCGGGGTCGTAGACGCACAGCTTTTCTAAAATATCCCCAATCCGCCAGGCGTAGGTTAGGGGGCCGGGGGAACCGTCGCCCGGCAGGTAGTGGTAGTTGTCATAGTAGAGCTGCTTGAGATAGTCCTCCATCCCCTCCGGCACGTCCAGATAGTGGCCGTATACATAGTTCTGGTAGAGCTGCTGGGGAACGCCGGCGGATACGTGCATGGGGGCGGAATCCGGCGGCATGAAGGCCAGGGTGTACCGGGGCAGGCCCGGGCGGTGGGCCAGGTAGCTGTCCCGCACCGGCATTACCCCCGCCTGCGCCCAGTCCTGCTCCAGAAGGTGGTAAGGGGCGAACACGGCGGAGGCGCCCACGGTGCTCACCTTGACGGTGTATTCCTCCGAAAGAAGCAGCTGGCTGGATATGGCCTTGACCTCCACGCTGTTCAAGTACAGGGCGGGGAAGGCCAGCGGGGTGGGGGCGTTCTGCGCCCCCGCCTCCTCCAGGGCGTCCAGGTACTCCTGGTAGGTTTCCTCCCCCAGCTCGGTCCAGCGGCCTTCCTCGTACCGCCCCAGGGCGGAGCCGAACAGGTAGAGCCGCCCGTCATAATCGCTCTCCACCCGCAGCATGGTGCGCCCGGTGTAGCGCAGGGGGCCTGCCGCCGCCAGGTCTGCGTCCTGGGCGGAGCCCATATAGGTGAGGGGGGACTGGAGAGGGCCGTCCCATTGGGAGAAAAAGGAGGACAGGCGGTCCCCGGCGGCGTGGAGCCGTTCCTCCGCCCGCAGGGCCCAGTCCGGGCGGGTGTAGCCCTCCCGGGGCAGGGCCAGGGTGAGGGCGAACAGGGCCAGCCCCGCGGCGGGCAGGGCCGCCAGGGTGAGCGCCCCCCGGCGGCTGGGGGCGGCCCACTTGCACAAATCGGTGAGCAGCATGGCGCACCAGCAGGCGGCCAGGGCCATAAAGGGGGGCCAGTCCGGGTACAGGTCGGCCAGCAGGCCGGGGAGCAGGGGGGGAAGGGTGAGGGCCAGCACCATCCACCACCGGCGGGCGCGTACCACCGCCCAGCCCAGGGCCAGGGCCAGCGCCGCCAGGGCCAGCAGGAGGAACAGCCTGACGGCCTCCCCCTCCTGGGCGAGGGTGAGCCCGGGGGCGTACTGGAACGCCCACCCCCAGCTCACCCGGGCGGCGAACAGGCGGGTGATGGTGCGCGCGGCGAGCCCCGCGCCCTGGACCACACCCTCCCAGCGCAGCGCGGCGGCCCCGGCCAGCAGGGCGGCCAGCCCGCCCGCCGCCAGCCCCCGGAACCGGGGCAGAGACCACGCGCACAGCGCCGCCAGGGCGAAGGCCCCCGCCGCCAGGAGGAAGAAGTCCGTCCGGGCGGCGCACAGATCCAGCGGGGTGGGCCGCCCGGAGGAGGCTGCCGCGGCCCCCCGGCCGCCGTACAGGGAAAGAAAGGAGCCGGCCAGCCCCATGAGGGCGCAGGCCAGCAGCGCCCCGTCCCCCAGCAGGGTGAGGGGGGACAGCCGTTTTTCCTGGTCAGCCATCGACCCCACCCCCTTCGAGTGCCACATGGATGCGGAAGGAGGGGCCGCCGGGGGCCTGGAGCAGCTGGGGAAACTCGTCCAGCGCCGGGCCCGTCCGGGGCGCGGGGGAGCCCAGCAGGGCGGTCAGGCAGTCCCGCAGCTCCTTCTCGTCGGAGACGGGGCAGAGCCGGGGCTGCCCGTCCCCCTCCAGCCAAAGTACGGCGTGGGGCCGCCCTATGCGCAGCAGGGCGCGGCTCAGCCCCAGCAGCTTGTCCAGCAGCCGGTCCAGCTCGCCGGGGGAGCCGAAGCGGTCCAGGGTGAGCAGGGGGAGGGGGAGGGCGGCGTCCGCCCGCTCCCGCACGATGAGCTTGTCCCACTTGGAGGACAGCTTCCAGTGCACCGCCCGCATGGGGTCGCCGGGGCGGTAGTCCCGCAGGTCGTAGTCCTCCCCCGGCCCCCGGCGGACGGCGCCGCAGGGTGCCGGGGCGCCCAGCCCCTCGGGGAGGAGGGGGGGCGGCGTCTCAGCGGGGATGGGGCGGCACAGCAGGCGGGCCGGGGGCGGGGAGGGCAGGCGCCGGGAGAACAGCCCCAGGTAGTCGTACACCCGGATTTTGTCCGCCCGGAGCTCCACCACCCCGCAGTGGCCGGTGGGGGCGGACAGGTCGGCGGGCCTCCGCCGGGCCACGCCGGACATGGACAGCCTCCGGCGCTGGGTGTGGCCGGTGAGCAGGTTTTTCTCCTCGGTGCGCAGGGTAAGCCGGGCCAGGGGCAGATGGCCGGGAATGTCCACCGACACCTGCCAGCGGCCCTCACCGTCCCGGTCCGCCGCGGCGGGGAAGGCGGCCAGCGCCAGGCGGCAGCCCAGCATCCCCCGCAGGGACATGGCCAGCGACAGCAGCGGCAGGGCCAGGCACAGCGCCAGCAGAAAGTGGGCCAGGTAGTTTTCATTGGTGATCTGGAACAGCAGCGCCCCGGCCAGCGTCAGGGCGTATATGATGCGGCGCAGGGCCATGGCGCTCACCGGAGGCGGGGGGCTGGCACCGAGGCCAGCACCTCCCCGGCGATCTGGACGGCGCGCCGTGCGTCGAGGGCGGACCCGGCGGGGAGCACCAGCCGGTGGGCGATGGCGTCCGTCCAGGTATAGCGCACATCGTCGGGCACCACATAGTCCCGCCCGTGGAGGAAGGCGCACGCCCGGCACAGCGCCGCCAGGGAGATGCCCGCCCGGGGGCTGGCCCCCTGGGCCAGCTGGGGGTGGTCCCGGGTGGCCTGCACCAGCCGGAGGATATAGTCCAGCACGTCCTCGTGGACAAACACCCCGCCGGCCTGGGCGCGCAGCTGGGCCAGCTGGGCGGCGTCGGCGGCCTGCCGCACCTCCTCCATGGGATCGCCTTGCAGCTTGCGCCGGAGCAGGTCCAGCTCATCCCGGGGCTCGGGATAGCCCATGGTCAGGCGCAGGGCGAAGCGGTCCAGCTGGGAGTCGGGCAGCAGCTGGGTGCCGGAGGCCCCCGCCGGGTTCTGGGTGGCGATGACCAGGAAGGGGTCGGGGACAGGGCGGGACACGCCGTCCACCGTCACCCTGCCCTCTTCCATGGCCTCCAGCAGGGCGGACTGGGTGCGGCTGGTGGCCCGGTTGAGCTCGTCGGCCAGGAACAGGTTGCACAGCAGCGCGCCTGGCTGGTACTCCATCTGCCCGGAGGCCTTGTTGTAGAGGGAAAAGCCGGTGAGGTCGGAGGGCATGACGTCGGGGGTGAACTGGACGCGGTTATATTTCAGCCCCAGGGCCTTAGAAAAGGCGATGGCCATGGTGGTCTTACCCACGCCGGGGATGTCCTCCAGCAGGATGTGGCCCCGGGCCAGGATGGCCATGAGGATCTTGACCACGATCTCGTCCTTGCCCACCACGGCCTTCTTCACTTCGTTGACCACCTGGGCGGCCAGATGGATTTCGCTCATGGTATCTCACTTCCTTGGAGAGGTTTACAAGCTATTATAACAAAAAAAGCGGGGCTTGAACAGCCCCTTGTGCCCGTGCCTGTGATATACTGCTTTTGCCTTCCCGTGAAAATTTGGGCCGGGCCCGGAGAAGACCCTGCTTCGGAGGGAGACGGCCATGGCCCCCCGCCGGCGGCTCCATGGGCTTCCCGAGCCCTACCGGGAGGTGTTTTCCCTGCGGGCGCTGGGGGAACTGCCCTTTGCCCAGATTGCGGAGCTCTTTGGGAAATCGGAGAGCTGGGCCAGGCGGTTCAGGACGCCGTCCTCCTCTGGAATCGAACGGAGGGATGACACAAAAAGCGCCGCCGGGATTGCCCCCAGCGGCGCTTTTTCAATGTCGTATCCTGTGCCTCTCAGGCCAGCTTGGCCTTGGCGGTCTCGGTGAGCTGGGTAAAGGCGGCCTTGTCGTTGACGGCCAGCTCGGCCAGCATCTTGCGGTTGATCTCCACGCCGGCCAGCTTCAGGCCGTGCATGAAGGTGGAATAGTTCATGCCGTTCATCTTGCACCCGGCGCTGATGCGGGCGATCCACAGCTGGCGGAAATCGCGCTTCTTCAGCCGGCGGCCCACGTAGGCGTACTGCAGGGACTTCATCACCTGCTCGTTGGCCATCTTGAAATGCTTGCTCTTGGCGCCCCAGTAGCCCTTGGCCAGCTTGAGGATCTTATTCCTTCTCTTGCGCGTCATCATCGCGCCCTTGACTCGTGCCATTGTTGTTCAGCCTCCTATAATTGAGTGAAATATGATGTTATCCCTTATTTGTAGGGGACCATGCGCTTGATGGTGGCCGCGTTGGTCACGTCGGCGTAGCCGCCCTTGCGGAGGCTCCTCTTGAGCTTGCGGGTCTTGCCGTGGCCGTTGAGCAGGTGGCTCTTGTTGGCGTGGGCGCGCTTGACCTTCCCGTTCTTGGTCAAATTGAAGCGCTTCTTGGCGCCGCTGTGGGTTTTGACTTTAGGCATGGCGGTTGTCTCCTTTTCGTAGTTAAATATGGTGTCACGCTTTGCCGGGACGGCTCAGCGCTTCGCTGGTGTCACGCTTCGCACGCGGCTGGACGCCCGGCCGCTTTCGCTTCGCCTCGGACAAAATCCGGCCCCGCTCCGCGGGCCCTGGGTTTTTGCCCTCGCTCCGCTCCAAGCTCCCGCGCAGCCGCCTGCTCAGCGCTTCGCTGTTTTGGCGGATAAAAAGATGCTCATGTGCCGGCCCTCCAGCTTGGGCTCCTTGTCCAGCACGGAAAGCTCCGCGCACTGCTCGGCGAAGTCCAGCAGCAGCTTGCGCCCGATGTCGGTGTGGGCCATCTCACGGCCCCGGAAACGGACGGTAACCTTCACCCGGTTGCCCTCCGCCAGAAACTTCTGGGCGTTGCGCAGCTTGGTGTTGAAGTCGCCGATGTCGATGCCGGGGGACATCCGCACCTCCTTGATTTCCACCACGTGCTGGTTCTTTTTGGCCTCCTTCTCCCGCTTGGCCTGCTCGAAACGGTACTTGCCGTAATCCATGAGCTTGCACACAGGGGGGGTGGCGGTGGGGGAAATCTTGACCAGGTCCAGCCCGGCCTCGTCGGCGCGCTCCTGAGCCTCCCGGGCGGACATGACGCCCAGCTGGGCGCCGTCGGCGCCGATGAGCCGCACCTCCCGGTCGCGGATCTCTTCGTTGATCTGATGAGCCGTATTAGCTATGGTCACGCACCTCCAGATAAAAAATAAATACGCGGATGCGAAAAGGCACCCACGTCCACAACGAAGCCCGCACATAAGCCGTGCGGAGTTCACCATGTTAACCCCCTCGCCTGCGGCGGGAGGTGAGGACGGCGGCGCCATTCCTGCTTCCTTTTGCCCAAGTATCATACCAGATGAAGGAAGGTTTGTCAACAGCTTTTTTTCCGGGGCCCTGTGTGGTATGATGGAGAAAAACCGCGAAAGGGGGCCGGGCCATGCTGAACCTGCTGTATGCCCGGGCGGGGAGGGACATCCGGGGGGAGCTGCTGGAGCGGATGGGGGCTTCCCCCGCCCGCCGCCGCCTGCTCATCGTGCCCGAGCAGTTTTCCCACGAGAGCGAGCGGGCCATGTGCGCCGCCCTGGGGGGCGGGGCGTCCATGTCCTGCGAGGTGCTGTCCTTCACCCGGCTGGCCGGGCGGCTCACCGATGCTGCCGGGGGCGGGGCCGCCCCCATGCTGGACGCGGGGGGCCGGATGCTGCTGATGTACGCCGCGCTGCGGAAGGTGTCCGACGCGCTGGCCACCTACCGCGCCCCCTCCCGCAAGCCCGCGTTTCTCACGGGCCTTTTGGCCACGGTGGACGAGTGCCGCTCCTACCGGGTGGAGCCGGAGACCCTCATGGCCGCCGGGGAGGAGCTGGGGGGCCGGCAGGGGGATAAGCTGAAGGACCTGGGGCTGATCTACGCCGCCTACCGGGCGCTGGAAGCCGGGTGCGCCGCCGACCCCAGAAGCCGGCTGGACCGGCTGGCGGTCCAGCTGGAGGACACCCGCTGGGGGGAGGGCATGGCCTTTTATGTCTACGGCTTCACCGATTTCACCCCCCAGGAGGAGCGGGTGCTGTCCGCCCTCATGGCCCAGGGGGAGCTGACGGCGGCCCTGGTATGCGATACCGGGGACGATCCCTCCGGCGTCTTCCGCCCCGCCCTGCGCTGTGCCAAGCGTCTGGCGCGGCTGGCAAAGGCCAACGCCGTCCCCGCCCGGGAGGAGACCCTGGACAGGCCGCTGGCACGCCACCCCTCCCTGGCCTTCCTGGAGCAAAACCTGTTCGGCCCCAACCCGGAAACGCCCTGGGCCGGTGAGTGCGCCGTGGTCCGGGTGTCCGCCGCCACCCCCCGCCAGGAGGCGGAGTGGTGTGCCGCCGAGATCCTGCGGCTGCTGCGGGAGGAGGATTACCGCTGCCGGGATATCGCCGTGTGCGCCCGGCGGCTGGACGGGTATGGGGAGCTTGTCGAGAGCGTATTCGCCCGGTACGGGGTGCCGGTGTTTTTGTCCGCCATGGAGGACATCCTGGAAAAGCCGGTGCTGGCCTTGGTGACCTCCGCCCTGGCCGCGGCGGGGTCGGACTATCCCTATGAGGAGCTGTTCCGCTACCTGAAAACCGGGCTGACGGGCATCACGGAGGAGGAGCGGGACCTGCTGGAAAACTACGCCCTCACCTGGGACCTGAAGGGCTCGGCCTGGACGCGGCAGAAGCCCTGGGACATGCATCCGGAGGGTTACGGCAGGGAATTCTCCCCGGCGGATACGGCCTTTGTGGCGTGGCTGGACGGCCTGCGCCGGAAGGTGGTCGCCCCCCTGGAGGCACTGCGGAAGGACCCGGACAAGACGGGAAAGGGCCGGGCCCTGGCCCTGTACCGGCTGCTGGAGGACATCGGCCTGCCCGCCCGGCTGGGCCGGCGGGCGGACAGCCTGGAGGAGCGGGGGGAGCGCACCGCCGCCGCCCAGTACCGCCAGCTGTGGGACATCCTGGTGGGGGGGCTGGAGCAGTGCGCCCTGCTGCTGGGGGAGACGGAGCTGGAGCTGGAGGAGTTTTCCCGGCTGTTCTCCCTGGTGCTGTCCCAATACGACGTGGGGGCCATCCCGGTGTCGCTGGACGCGGTGACGGTGGGGGACGCCCCCCGCATGGCCCACAAGGAGGTCAAGGCGCTGTTCCTGCTGGGGGCGGACGGCGGCGCCATCCCGGACCGCGCCGTCTCGCCGGGGCTGTTCAGCGACCAGGACCGGGACGCGCTGTCCGCCATGGAGGTGGAGCTGGCCCCACGGCAGGAGGACAAGCTGCGCCGGGAGATGACCATCGCCTATGAGACCTGCTGCCGCCCGACCCGGCGGCTGTACGTGAGCTATTCCACCGGGTCGGGGGACGAGCAAAAGACCCCCTGCTTCCTCTGGGAGCGGCTGGGGGCGCTGTTCCCGGCCGCCCCGGTGCGGGACGGGGGCGGCCCCCTGGCCCGGCTGGCCGCCCCGGACGCGG
>CATABD010000090.1 GCA_949494735.1 uncultured Oscillospiraceae bacterium | reverse complement strand
TCTACAGAAATAGACTGCCGCGGGCCGCGGCCCGCGGCAGTCTATTTCTGTAGACTTCCCTGCTAGGCTATCACAATAGACCAGCTTTGTCAATCCCTTTCCCGGAATTTTTTGGATGGCCGCAGGCTAGGCGCCGTTTGAAATCGGGCAATATGCCCAGCGGCGAGGAATTTTTTCGCCCGCCCCCAAGCAAAGTGGGGACCGGCCAATGGCCGGTCCCCGTGAATGAGGGGAGGCGGTGTGTGAAACCACCTCTATCATCGTCCGATAAAACCTTGTACGTCCGTACGTTTTACCGAAGATGTATCAAAACGAATCGTTGGGGCTGTTTGTCCCACACCCTTCCTGCGGAAGGGCTTCGAAGCACGGCTCACCTCCGGTGCCGCCTCCGCCGTCTTGACCGGCCTGGGAGCCTGTCCCACCGGCGGGCGGGGCATTGCGCACGCCCCCAGGAGGCTGCCGGGGCATATTTCACCAGAGCGCTGATGGAGCGGCACGCGGGTCAGGCGTTGCGCCGCCTGTTTTTGCCCACCCGGAAAATCACCCAGACAAGCCCCGCCGCCAGCAGCGCGCCCACGGCGATGTTGGCCGTGGACAGCCAGCCCTCCCAGGGGGCGGCGGTGTAGGAGATGATGGTGCCGGGGACGATGCCGTTCATGGCGTGGGAGTGGGCCACGGTGTAGAGGATGTTGTGGCACGCCTGGCGCAGATTCTGTGCCGCCGTGGCGCTTTTCGTATCCGCCAGGCTCTTCATGGCGTCGGTGGACAGGATCAGGTCGGAGCCCGCCGCCACGGCCTGGTCGGGGTTCATAAAATCGTAGAGGTCAAAGTCGGTGATGACCAGCCCCCGGAACCCCCATTCATCCCGGAGCACGCCGTCCAGCAGCGCCTCGCTGCCCCCCGCCCAGGTGGGGCCCAGGCGGTTGTAGGAGCTCATCATGGCGGTGCAGGCAGACATATCTTTCTCGGACATGGTTCCCTCGCTGTCGGAAATGTATTTGACACAGGCGGAGGCATTTTTCACCGTGTACTCAAAGGGCTTGAGATACAGCTCCCGCAGGGCCTGCTCGTTGGCCCAGACGGCGATGCCCCCGCCGTTGACCCGGTTGGTCTCCTGGTCGTTGACAGCGAAGTGCTTCACCGTGCAGTACAGCCCCTTGGACGCCGCGCCGGACACACAGGCCGCCCCCATGGCCCCGGACAGCAGGGGATCCTCCGAGTAGTACTCGAAATTGCGCCCGCCGAAGGGGGAACGGTGGAGGTTCATGGCGGGGGCGTACCAGCCGTTGACCTGGTTGGCGATGGACTCATTGCCCACCATCTCGCCCATCCGGCGCACCAGCTCCACGTTGAAGGTGGAGGCAATGACCACCTCGGAGGGGTAGGCGGTGCAGCTCAGGCCGGTCATGTAGGAGTTGATGCCGGCGGGCCCGTCGAAGTCCACGGTGGCGGGCTTGCCCACGCTGGACAGGGCCACGGTGGCGTACATCCCGTTGAGCACCAGCTTTTCCATGTCCTTGACGCTGAGCTGGTCCAGCATCAGCTCCCAGGAGGGGTCGTCGTAGGGCAGGCCCCGCATGTCAATGAGGTTGAGGCCGTTTTTCCCGCCCGCGGCGGGCTTTTCCGCCTCCGGGTCCTCATGGGCCTTGGGATCGTAGGCCTGAAAGCCCGCGATCACCTCCTCGCCCGCCGTCCTGTCGGCGGCGGTGGGGGCGGTGGGGAAGGTGCCCGCGAAGTCCGCCCGGCTCATGTTCACGGCGCGGCCCTCCTGGGGCGCGTCGGCAAACTGGGCGGACAGGCCGTCAAACCGGTTGGTGACGGGGGCCGCGTCGCCGGAACGGTGGTTTTCGCCGGAATAGGCCACCGTCCTGTCCACTTTGTAGGCGATGGGCTCGCAGCCCTCCTTTATGTGGTGGGAGTCGGTCCGGACGGTGAGGGCGTAATCCCCCGCCTCCAGCACGTAGGCCCTCTCGTTTTTGTAGTCGTAGGAGGCCATGTCCTCCACGTCCAGGGCGAGGGTGACGGTCTGGCTTTCCCCGGGCTGGAGCAGCCCGGTCTTGGCAAAAGCGCCCAGCACCACGCTGGACTTCTCAATGCCGCCGGGGGTGTAGGGCGGGCTGTAGTACAGCTCCACCACGTCCTTGCCCGCCGCAGAGCCGGTGTTGGTGACGGTCACGTCCACCGAAACGGCTCCGTCCGTCCCGCCCAGTTCCCGGCCGGACACCGCCCAGTCGAAGCCGGTGTAGCTCAGCCCGTAGCCGAAGGGGTAGACCACCGCCTCATCGTAGTCGAGGAAGCCCTCTGCCGCCGCCGTCTCATAGTAGCGGTAACCGACGTAGATCCCCTCCTCATACTGGACGAAGTAGCCGTCCCCGATGGCGTTGGAGGCGCTGAGGTTGGAATACTGGAAGTTCCCGAAGTTCACGAAGGTGGGGTCGCGGGTGAAATCGGCGGCCCACAGGTCGGCGGTGCGGCCCGAGGGGTTCACCTTGCCGGCCAGCACGCCGCCCACGGCGTAAAACCCGGTCTGCCCGGGGGAGCCCACCCAGAGGATGGCGTCCACGCCCTCGTCCTCCTCCAGCTCGCCCAGCTCCAGGGTGGCGGAGGCGTTGATGAGCACGATCACCGTATCAAAGTGTTCCTTGGCCAGGGCGATGGCGTCTTTCTCGTCCTGATTGAGCTCCAGCTGGTGCTGGCCGGGGGCATAGTTGTCGTCCCAGCCCTTCATGTCCTGGGTGAGGTCGCCCCCCTCGCCCCCCACCCGGCCGATGGCCACGATGGCCGCGTCCCCGTAGGCGGAGAAGCTGGAAACCACGCCGTCATAGCCCTCCACGGGCATCTCGCCGATGTAGTAGGTGGAGTTCCCCTTGTCCATGGTGATAACCCCCTTGGGGTGGTCGTACACCCGCTGGGGCCCCAGGGCGGTGGCCTCCTCCTTAAAGGAGGCGTAGGAGGCCAGCACGTCGTAGACGGCCGGGTTCACCTCAAACCCGGCCCGCTCCAGCCCGGCGCGCAGGTCCACCGCCTTGGCCGGGTCCACCGAGCCGGAGCCGGAGCCGCCGTACACCGGATCGGCCCCGTCCCGGCCCAGCAGGGTCACCTTGGCCGGGGCGGACAGGGGCAGCGCCCCGTTGTTTTTCAGCAGCACAATGCCCTCGCCCTCAATCTCCTCCACCAGGGCGTCGGCGGCGGCCGCGGTCTCCTTTTTGTCCTTGTAGTCCAGGGGGTAGTACTCGCTCTCCCAGTCCCCGCTGCCCTCGGTCTTGGTGACCACCATCTCGCCGCCCCCCAGGTACAGGTCCACGTAGGGCCGGAACACCTGGGTGAGGACGTTCACGGCCACCGCCAGCGCCAGCACCACGCACAGCGCGGGAATCCAGACGGCCAGGAATTTTTTATTGCTCATTTTCCTTTTCTGGCTCTTTTCAGCCATAAAAATACCTCCTTGAAAAGGGAAAAGGGTATAAAACAGCAGGGGGCGGGAGCGCCGCCCCCTGCTGTCCGGGGTGTGTTACTTCACGGGCTGGGTGGCGGGGGCGGTCAGGGGCGGCACGCAGTATTTCGCGGTGCGCTCGTCCTGGATGACCCCGGACCAGTTCAGGCCGAAACCAAACTCATAGGTGTTGCCGGCGGCATCCACGTAGCACTCCATGTCCCGGGGGACGTCCTCCAGCTGGGCCTCCACGGCCTCCATGCTGGCGGGCATGCCTACGGGCAGCAGGGCGCTGGGCTCCACCTTGCCGGTGGCGATGTCCAGGAAGGCGCGGTTGTCGATGTTGAAGCCGTAGAGGATGGCGTCCACCTTGTCCTCAAACTCGCTCATGACCATCTGGGCCACGGGGGACTTGCCCTCCGCGTTCATCGCCACGATCACCTTGGCGTCCTCGGGCATGTTCTGGGCTGCGTACAGGATCATGTCCAGGTCGGTGGCGTTGTCGATGAGAGCGGCCTTGCCATAGTAGGACTGGTTCTCTTTCTCCTTCACGGCCTGCTCGCCGTAGGGGGTCTGCACCATGGTCTCCACCATCCTGCCGGCGATGGACTCCTGGCGCACGCTGGACGAGTCGGCCACATAGGAATACTGCAGGGAGAGGGGCACATAGCTCTGGGTCATCATGTCAAAGCCGCCGGTGATGCTCCAGCCCGTGGTGTTCTTGGGGGTGCGGGCAAACACGATGGCATAATCGCACTGGGCCAGCTGCTCCGGCGTGGCGCGGATCACGTCCGCATAGGCCAGGGTGGCCTTGCCGTCCTCGCCGGCGGGGCCGGTCAGGGTGTCGCTGACGGTGTCCGTCACCACGTTGAAGTACTGCTCCAGGATTTCCATGCTCACCGGCAGGTCGGCGGAGTAGAAGTTCTGCCCCACAAAGCCCATGGTGGCGGGGGTATAGACCAGAGGAATATAGACGGTGGGCTTGTCGCCGCTGGCGTTCTCGCTGATGGCGCCGTCGTTCTTGAGCATCACGACGGTCTTTTCCTGCATGTCGTAGCCCTCTTCGTTGTGGCTGAACACGGTGTCCACACTGTGCTTCACATCCAGGTAGGGGTTCTCAAACAGACCAATCTGGAAATAGGTCCTGAGCAGCCGTCGGGCAGTGTCCTGCATCCGCTCAGTCCCGGCCTGCTCGCCCAGATTCTCAATAAAGAGCTCAATGCCCGGGCGGATGTCCCCCACATTGTTCCCGCCGAACTGGTCCACACCGACCTCAATGGCCTTCTGAACCCGCTCGGCCTGGCTCAGATCCTCCACGCCCCAGCATTTTCCCTCGTCGTCGATGACCTGCCAGTCGGTACAGATGACGCCGTCAAAGCCGTAGGAGCGCAGGAGCTGCACCTTGTACTCGCTGAAGGAGGTGCCCACCAGCTCGCCGTACTCCTCGTCCTCGGACCATGCGATGGAGTAGGAGGTCATGGCGGCAGCGGCCATCCCCGTCTTGCTGTCCAGGTTCAAACCGCCGTCGATGAAGGGGATCAGGTGGGTCTCAAAGGCGCCGCCGGGATAGATGTTGAAGCAGCCGGTGGCGTCGTGGGCCTCCCGTCCGCCCTGGGCGGCGCCGTCGCCGGGGAAGTGCTTCATCATGCCGTTGAGGCTGTCCGCACCCCAGCCCAGGTCGTTGCCGTTCTCATCGTAGGTGGACTGCATGCCGCTGATGGCGGCGTTGGCCATATCCCGGGCCAGTGCCGGATCCTCGCCAAAGGCGGCGGTATTGCGGCCCCAGCGGGGCTCGGTAGTCACATCAATCTGGGGGCCCAGCAACGTACCGAAGCCAATGGCGCGGTACTCCTTGGACATCTGCTCCATGGCCTGCCGGGCCAGCTCGGGGGTAAAGGTGGCCGCCAGGGCCATGTTGTCGGGGTAGTGGGACAGGCCGATCCCCCAGCCGCTGTTCCTGGGGTCGCCAGTGAACATGATAGGGATGCCGTACCCAACGCCCTCCACATAGGCCTGCATGGCGTTGGACCACTCGGCCTGCTCCTTGATGCCAAACGTGGACGCGCCATTTTGGATGCCCCTGACGCCGTCGTTCAGAGCAGCCGTCTGGGTCTCATCCAGCTTCGACGAGATGTTGTTGGCCAGGCTGCCGTCATACACCATGAGGCCCGCGATCTCGTCGGGGGTCATCAGTTTGGACAAGTCGGCCGCCCGCTCGTTGTCCCCCTGCCGCCAGTCCTCGTACAGGTCCAGCTTGCCGTTGCGGTTCAGATCCTTGAACGCGAAGCCGTCCACTTGGATGAGCTTCACGCCGCTGTCCGGGGAGTAGCCCAGGGTCTCGCCGCCCTGGTTGGTCACCTTCATCCAGCCGTCGGCGGTCTTTTCCTCGCTCCACTTCACCTCGCCGGAGCCCAGCTCCTCCGGGGTAAGGGGATACTCCTGGTCCGACACCGCCGGGGTGCTGGTGGGGGCGGGGCTGTCCGGGGTATCGGTGGGCTTCTCGCCGCTGTCGCAGGCGCACAGCAGGCCCAGCAGCATGGCCGCGCTGAGCAGGCCCGCAAGGGATTTCTTCCACTTTTTCATGGTATTTGCTCCTTCCTCATATTTTGTTCCCGCGCCGCCCCTCTGTCCGCCGGAGCGGCGCTTTGTGAGGGTATCATACCACTTGGTTTTTTTCATTTCTACAAAATCACGTATCCTGTCGTTTTGCATACATAAATTGCATCTGGCGCCGGACGCTTTTTGTGATATAATACAAGGTAAAGGGAGGGATGGGCATGAACCGGAACATCGCCATCGTAGAGGACGAGGTGGAGGAGGCCGAAACCCTCCGCTCCTATTTTGCCCGCTATACCCAGGAATACGGCACTGCCTTCACCGTCACCCATTTTCTCACCGCCGAGGCGTTTTTGAACCGCTACCGCCCGGTGTACGACCTGGTGCTCATGGACATCTGCCTGCCCAAGACCAGCGGCATGGACGCCGCCGCCCTGCTGCGCCGGGTGGACCAGTCGGTGCCCCTCATCTTCGTGACCAACATGGCCCAGTTCGCCGTGAAGGGCTACGAGGTGGACGCCTTTGATTTCGTGGTCAAGCCGGTGTCCTACGCCAACTTTGTACTGAAGATCCACCGCCTGCTGGGCAAGCTGGCCGCGCGCCGGGAGGGGGAGGTGCTGGTCACCCAGTCCGACCACATGATCCGCCTGCCGGCGTCCCAGATCAAGTACATTGAGATATCCGGCCACCGGATGGTCTACCACACCACCGGCGGCGAGGTGAGCGCCTACGGCAATCTCAAGGAGGCAGAGGCGGCGCTGGACCCGGCCATGTTCGCCCGCTGCAACAGCTGCTACCTGGTGAACCTGAACTACGCCCAGGCCATCCAGGGCCATACGGTGCTGGTGGACGGGGAGGCGCTGCAGATCAGCCGCCCCCGGCGCAAGGCCTTTATCCAGGCCCTTAACGACTATCTGGGAGGGGGGATCGGCTGATGCAGGTCACCAGCCTGTCTGCCTACAAGCTCCAATTCATGGCCGCCCTGCTGCTGGCGGAGGCGCTGTTCCTGCTGCGCCTGCCCCGGCGGGGCAGGTTCGGGCTGCGGGCGGCGGCCGCGGCGGCGGGGTGCTTCCTGGCGGCGCTGGCTTTCCCCATTTTGAGCTACGACGCGCTGTACAGCTCGGTGATGTTCCTGGCCTTCTTCGCCCTGACCATCCCGGCGTCCAAGCTGTGCTTCGACGTGAGCTGGCGGGGATGCGTATTCTGCACCGTGGCGGGGTACAGCGTGCAGCACCTGGCCTCGGTGTGCTATGATTTGGTGCTCACCATCGCCGGCTTTTCCGGCACCACCCAGGTGTACTCCAACGCCCCCGCCCGGTTCGACCCCATCCCCGCCGCCATATTTTTGGAGGTATACGCCCTGGTATACTGGGCCCTCTACCAGATTTTCGCCCGCAAGATGAGAAAGGACGAGGAGGTGTCCATCCAGCGCCCCTCCCTGCTGGTGCTGGTGGCGCTGACGGTGCTGGTGGAGATCGTCCTGAACGCCATTGTCATCTACCATAAGTATGAGGCCCTGGACCTGGTCTACTACCTGGCCGCCTCGCTGACCAATATCATCTGCAGCCTGTCGGTGCTGGTGATTCTGTTCTCCCTGCTGCTCCAAAAGTCCCTGGAGGCGGAGCTGGAGGTGGTGCGCCAGATGCGGCGGCAGGAGCAGAAGCAGTACGAGATCTCCAAGGAGACCATCGACCTCATCAACGTCAAGTGCCACGACATGAAGCACCAGATCCGGGCCATCAGCCGCCAGGCGGCCATCGCCCCCGCCGCCCTGGAGGAGCTGGAGAGCGTCATCTCTATCTACGGCACCATCGTCAAAACGGGGAACCAGGCCCTGGACATTATTCTGGCTGAGAAGAATCTCTACTGCCAGAAAAGCGGCGCCACCATCAGCTGCATCGCCGACGGGGCCAAGCTGGACTTTATGACGGACAGCGACATCTACTCCCTGTTCGGCAACCTGCTGGACAACGCCATCCGCAGCGTGACGGCGTTGGAGCCGGACAAGCGGGTCATCAGCTTCAGCGTCCGGGCCGAGCAGGCCCTTTTGTCCATCAACTCCCACAATTACTACGGCGGGGAGGTGCGCATGGAGCGGGGCATCCCTGTCTCCAACCAGGCGGAGACAGGTTATCACGGCTTCGGCATAAAAAGCATGGTGCTCACTGTGGAGAAATACGGCGGCACCATCAGCTTCCATGCCAAAAACCAGGTGTTCAACGTGAATATCCTCTTCCCCCTGGACCCCGGCAAATACCTGCGCAGCTGAGGAGGGCGGAGCTATGGAATTCAGAACCCGGTCCAGCGCCCGGCGGCTGCGGCAGGCCCTGCTGCCCGCGATGGCGCTTCTGGCAGCGCTTTCCCTCACGGTGACAGCCGGTATGTACGGCAACGCCGACACGCTGGACAAGCTCTTTGGCCGGGGCGCCCGCACCGTCACCGCCGTCGGCGGCACGCAGCATCTGGACACCGCCTATTATGGGCAGCGCTATGGCAGCAAGCAGGAATCACTGGCCGCCGCCACCGCCCTCTCCCGGCAGATCAGCGGCGAGGGGATCGTTCTGCTGAAAAACGACGGCCTGCTCCCCCTGGGGGAGGGCACCGCCGTCTCCCCCTTCGGCCTGCGCTACGCCCTGCCCTTTTACGGCGGCACCGGCTCCTCCGCCATCGACAGCGGCGAGGGACGGGTGGCCACCCCGGCAGACGGCCTGGGGGCGGCTTTCGCCCGGGTCAACGCCGTCCTGGAGGGACGGTACGCCCAGGCCCTGGGGAGCGGGGGATCACCGGCGGACAACGGTCAGGCCGCCGTTTGCCGCCCCATCGAAAACCCAACCGCGGGCCAGGCCCTGTATGAGTTCGCCCCGCCGGTGTACCAGGGGACGGAGGAGTCCTGCGCCGGGACGGTAGGCATTGTATTCATCGGCCGGCAGAGTGGGGAAAACCAGGACGCGTCCACCGCCCCCTACGACGACGGGACGCCCCACATGCTGGCCCCCACCGCCGCCGAGCTGGACACGGTGGCCTACGCCAAGCAGGCCTGCGCCGCCGTGGTGGTGGTTCTGGCCAGCCCCTCCCCCATGGAAGTATCCGTGTGGGAGGACGATCCCGGCGTGTCCGCCATCCTGTGGCTGGGGGGCGCGGGGAGCACAGGCTACCTCTCCCTGGGGGATGTCCTGGCCGGGCGGGTGAACCCCTCCGGCCGCCTGCCCGACACCTGGCCGGCCAGCTTCAAGCGCGACCCCACCTTTGCCAACCAGGACGACGGCAGCGACCGCTTCCTTTACGAGAACGCCTTCACCACCCTGGTGTCCTCCGACAGCTGGCAGGACATGGCCCGCACCCCTTTCCGGGAGTATGAGGAGGGGGTGTACCTGGGCTACCGCTATTACGAGACCGCCTGTGCCGAGGGGGCGCTGGCCGACTTTTACAACCGCGGCGGCGGCGTACTCTACCCCTTCGGGTACGGCCTGTCCTACGCCACCTTCCGCCAAGAGATCCGCTCCTTTTCGGCAGCGGAGGACGAGGTGCGGCTCACCGTCCGGGTGACCAACACCGGCGGCCGGTACGCGGGGAAGGACGTGGTACAGGTCTACTTCACCGCCCCCTACACCGAACTGGACCGGAGGCTGGGCATAGAAAAGCCCGCCGCCGTGCTGGCCGGTTTTGGGAAAACCGGGCTGCTGGCGCCGGGGAAGCATAAGGACGTAACGGTGGGCTTCGCCCTGGAGGACATGGCCTCCTACTGCGCCGCCCGGGACAACGGGGACGGCACATCGGGCTGCTATATGCTGGAGGAGGGGACGTACACCATTTCCCTGCGCTCCGGCTCCCACATGGTGCTGGACCGGCGGGAGGCGGCCGTCCCCGCCACCGTCTGGTATGATGGGCAGAACCCCCGGCGGGGGGAACGGACGGCGGCGGTCAACCGCTTCCCCCAGCTGAACGCGTATATGTCCGGCCCGGCGGTGAGCGGGGCGGTGGTCCTCTCCCGGGGGGACTGGCGGGGCACCCAGCCCACCGCCCCCACCAACCGCGACCGTTGGGCCTCTGATACGGCGGCCCAATGGATCGCCGCCGCCGACTCCACAAAATTTGACTGTGGGGCCGACCCCCTGCTGGGCAATGTACCGGGCAGCGCCGTCTACCGGGAGACAGCCCCAACCTCCGGGGCGGACAGCGGCCTGGTGCTGGCCGACCTGCGGGGCCGGGACTACCAGGACCCCATGTGGAGCGACCTGCTGGACCAGCTCACCTTTTCCGATAACGAGGAACTGCGGTTGGCCCTGTTTGAGTGCGCCTACAAAACCGGCGCGGTGGACGCCATCGGCAAGCCTGTCTCCCTGGAGCGGGACGGACCCCAGGGCCTCACCCTCCCCGACCAGTCGGGGAAGAATTGGATCAGCGGGGTGTGCGGCTACCCGGCCTCCCCGGTGCTGGCCGCCTCCTGGAACCTGGAGCTGGCCCGCGCTTTCGGGGAGATGGTGGGGCAGGAGGCCCTTTTGTGCGGTATCAACGGCTGGTATGCCCCTGGGCTCAACCTCCACCGCTCCCCCTTCAACGGGCGGTGCTCGGAATATTTCAGCGAGGACCCGCTGCTGGCCGGGCTCCTGGGCGCGCAGGTGTTGTCCGGCGCGGGAGACGCAGGGCTGTCCTGCGCGGTAAAGCACCTGGGCCCCATGGACACCGAGGCCCACCGCAACCCCCATACCAACGTCTGGCTCACCGAGCAGGCTTTGCGGGAGATTTATCTGCGCCCCTTCGAGATCGCCCTGAAAACAGCGGAAAAGACCGTGACCTATGTGGACGCGGCGGGCAGGCCGGCCCGGCGCGCCATGGCGGCGGGGGATTTCATCATGGCGGGAGACTGCGCCATAGGAGGCGAGTGGACCGCCGCCAACTACGCCCTGCTCACCCAGGTGGTGCGGGGCGAGTGGGGCTTCCAGGGGTTCATCCTGTCCGACATCCACCTCAACGGCAACGGAGCGCAGCTGGACAAACTGCTCCGGGCGGGATGCGATGCCCTGCTCAACACAAATTACGGCGCGAAGCTCCTCCCCACAGACACCCAGTCGCCCACCGCCCGGCACCTGCTGCGCCGCTCGGTGAAAAACATCTCCTACGTGCTGGCCAACTCCAATTTGATGCAGGGGGTCGCCCCCGGTTCCCGCATCCACTACTCCCCCGCGCCCTGGATGGTGTGGCTCATCGCGGCGGATGTGCTGGCCGGGCTGGCCATTGCCGCGATGGGAATCTTCCTGGCGGCGCGGTCCCGGCGTTCTTTGCGCTGTGGGGAGCTTTCACGCGGCGCTGAAAACCTGTTTGCCGCCGACATTTGAACAAGCGGAAAGAGCCCCGGGGACCGTCGGGATCGA
>CATABD010000089.1 GCA_949494735.1 uncultured Oscillospiraceae bacterium | reverse complement strand
GACGCATTTTTTCATTGGAAATACGTCTCACGGTGGGACACATTTCACAAAGGAGGGAACTTGACAAATGGCTGATACCATCCGAGCGGAACAGCCGAGAATAGAGACAGAGATTAAGATCGGCAATACAACCTACATAGTGGGAGGGTACTTTGCCTCCAAAGGCGTCACCGTTTCTGAAAAAATCAGAAAATTACTTGACAAGGAAACCAAAACCGTCAACGCTTAAAAGTGACAAAATTTGCACTTTTCCTTGACATTTGATATAATATACTTGTCACAAGGAATGAAACGGTGACTGCCGGATTGGAGGCTATGATGGATAGGCAGTCAAACAAAATCACAGCGGTGTATTGCCGCCTCGCCCATTATGATGACGATATGGACAGGGCCACCGCCTGGAATCAGATGGAACAGCTAACCCAGTATGTTACGGAGCGGGGATTGGCAACCCCGGAGCTGTTCTGTGATTGGGGCTTTAGCGGACTTAATGACAAACGCCCGCAGTATCAGCGTATGATCCGAGCGGTGGAGGCCGGGAAAGTGTCCGACCTTGTTGTGCTGGATTATCCCCGCCTGGGGCGCGACGTTCAGATGTGCAGTAAGTTTGTTGAGGTTTTGCTACCCCGGCATGGCGTCACATTCCACGCAGTTAAAGACGGTATCATTTACACCCCCCAGGCGTTGAATGAGCTTGCGGCCCAGCGTGAAGCCATTTATGCGGCTCTTTTCCAGCAGATGCGGTGGGAAAGGGGGCGGCGATAATGGCGGCGTACTCAAAAACCTTTGCAGAAAAATGGACGGCCCTTTATGTCCGGCTTTCCCGCGACGACGAAAACGAGGGGGACAGCAACAGCATCGCCCACCAAATCGAAATCCTCACCAAGTATTGCAAAGACCACGGGATAACCCAGCACAAGGTTTACAAAGATGACGGATTTTCCGGCACGAATTTTAACCGGCCCGGATTTAAGGAAATGCTTTCCGATATAGAGGCCGGACTCGTGGGAGCAGTCATTGTTAAGGATATGTCCCGGTTTGGCCGCAACTATCTGGAGGTAGGGCTATATACGGAAATCCGCTTTCCAGAATTGGGCGTTCGCTTTATCGCCGTCAATGATGGAGTGGACAGCGACGATCAGATGGGCAACGACTTTACCCCATTCCGCAATATCATAAATGAATGGTATGCAAAAGACACCAGTAAAAAGGTGCGTGCTGTTTTCCGCAACAAGGGAATGTCGGGACAGCGGCTGGGCGGCATCGCCCCCTATGGGTATGTCAAAGGAGAGAGCGGACAACTTTTAATTGACGAGGAAACCGCGCCGGTAGTTAAGCTGATATTCCAACTTTGTGTTGAGGGACACGGCACCGGCAAAATTGCCCGGATGCTCAAGGAGCGGGAAATCCCCACACCGGGAACTATCAACTTCCAGAGGACAGGCAGGACAAGCAGATACCACCCCGATGCCCCCTGTTTATGGAGTGAGGAAACAGTTTCGGGGATTTTAAGGCAGGATGCCTATTTAGGCCGGACAACAAACTTTAAGTATTCCAAGCCCTCGTTCAAGAGCAAAAAAACCGTTCTGAATCCCCCGGAAAAGCGTATAACATTTGAGGACACGCATCCGGCGATTATTGACCCGGACACCTGGGAAATCGTGCAGAAGAACAGGGAACAGCGACGACGGCCAATGAAGCAGGATGAAATCGGTTTGTTTTCAGGGCTGGCCGTTTGTTCCGGGTGCGGAAAGCGGCTGTACCATTGTCGGGCAACTTCGCTGAAGCATGAGCAGGAGAGTTACACCTGCGGCACCTACCGCCGCTACCGCAACCAATGTTCCGCACACTATATCCGTGTTGTGGTGCTGGAGGAACTTGTATTGCAAAACTTACAGCGCGTTGTGGCCTATGCGCGGGAGGACGAGGATGAATTTGTCCGGCGCGTGATAGAAAACAAGCTGGCTGTCCAGCGCACGGAACAGGAGCAGTCTAAAAGAAAGCTGGAGAAGCAAAAGCGGCGTATTACGGAGTTGGACGCGATTATACAGAGGCTTTACGAGGACAATGTGACGGGCAAGCTGACAGATGAACGGTTTGCCAAACTGTCCGCAACCTATGAGACGGAGCAGGCAGAATTGAAACAGTCCGTTGAAAGTCTGAGCGCCATTGTGGAAGCCTCCGAAGCGCAGGCTGTCAATATCAAAAGTTTTCTGAAAATCGTAAAGAAGTACACCGAGCCGACAGAACTGACTCCCCAGCTTTTGCATGAATTTGTGGACAAGATCGTTGTCCATGAAGCCGACAAGTCCAGCGGCCACCGCATCCAGCGGATTGACGTACACTACAACTTTATCGGGGAGATTGATTTTTCCCCGGAATATTGCGGATAAAAAGAAGTAACAGCACGGCGCTGTTACACCGTGCTGTTACTTCCCCGCAGATTTACAAAACATTCTTTATGCGTGTAAACCCTTGAATTTCAAGGGTTTCACCCCACAGGGACACAAACTGAACCGAGGGGTGGCAAGCACGGTACGGCAAAAAGGATCTCAGCGTCAGGAGACTTTATTCCCTGCCGCTGAGATTCTTTTTGCTTAGAAAACCTCTGATTTATTCTGCGTCCCTCCCATGGAATGATCTTGTCCATGATCTCCAGAAATTCTTTCCGTCTTGTTCTCCTCTTCCGATAGCTGTATTTCATGTCGCTGATACTCTCCTGTTTCATTTTCTGCCCCCCTTAATATGGATTACCCTGCACAGAGTATTCGTTCACATGATACATCCTCTTTGATGGATGGAAATGTAAGTGTAGCCGATACTTTGATGTCGTTTTATGTTTTTAGAATTCAAAAACTGCATTCTGCGGGTACGGAATATCGCGGGCAGTCAGACCGTGGACAAACTCCAAACAATGTGATAAAATTGACCGACAGAAAGGGATGCGCTGGTCTGTAGGCAGCGCCAACTATGGAGGTTTTTATGTCACAGATGACGAAACGGGCACTGGCTGCGTCGCTGAAAAAGCTGCTCAACCAAAAACCATTGAATAAGATTACCATTAACGATATCGCGGAGGACTGCGGCATCAGCCGCATGACCTTCTACTACCATTTCAAGGACATCTATGATTTGGTGGAGTGGGTCTGTGTTGAGGACGCGGCAAAGATATTAGAGGGCAAAAAGTCTTATGATACATGGCAGGAGGGATTTCTGAACATCTTCCAGGCAGTGCTGGCTAACAAGCCTTTTGTGATGAATGTCTACCGCTGCGTCAGCCGGGAACGCATTGAGCAATACCTGAACCCGCTGATCCGCCAGCTGATCCTGGACGTGGTGGAGGAGAAATCCGCCGGGATGGCGCTGGATGAGGGGGACAAGCGGTTCATCGCCGGCTTTTATGAGTATGCCTTTGTGGGCGTCATGCTGGAGTGGATCGGCGGGAACATGAAGGAGGAACCCGCAGTCATTGTGGAGCGCGTCAGCAGGCTGATCCACGGCAATATCGTCCGGGCGCTGAACGAGTTCCGCTTGGACAAACCCTTACATTCCAATCAAAATGATTAAAAATTAGGCAGAACGCCCGCCATGATGAAATTTTAATCATGGCGGGCGTTCTGTTTATGGTAAACCGCCGGAAACCGCGCTATGATAGGCCCATCAACAAAGAGGACCGCCGAGCGGTTCCGGAAAGGATGTTATGTATGTATTATTCCAGCGGTAACTATGAGGCCTTTGCCCGCCCCCTGAAGCCGGAGGGTATTGAGCACAAATCGGCCTATTTCATCGGCACCGGCCTTGCCGCCCTGTCCGCGGGCTGCTTCCTGGTGCGGGATGCCCAGATGCCCGGCAAGAACATCCACTTCTTTGACCGCGACCCGGTGGCCGGGGGCGCCTGCGACGGGTGGAAGTACCCCGAGATCGGCTACGTCATGCGGGGCGGCCGGGAGATGGACAACCATTTTGAGGTCATGTGGGATCTGTTCCGCTCCATCCCCTCCATTGAGACCGAGGGGGTCAGCGTGCTGGACGAGTATTACTGGCTGAACAAGAAGGACCCCAACTACTCCCTGTGCCGGGTCACCGAGAACCGGGGCCAAGATGCCCACACCGACGGCAAGTTCGCCATCTCCGACAAGGGCGCCATGGAGCTGATGCGGCTGTTCTTCACCCCGGACGAAGCGCTGGAGGACAAGCGGATCACCGACATCTTTGACGATGAGGTGCTCACCTCCAACTTCTGGACCTACTGGCGCACCATGTTCGCTTTCTACGACTGCAACAGCGCCCTGGAGATGAAGCGGTATATGCAGCGCTTCATCCACCACATCGACGGTCTGCCCGATCTGAAGGCCCTGCGCTTCACCAAATACAACCAGTATGAGTCCATGATCCTGCCCATGGTCAAGTACCTGGAAAACCACGGCGTCCAGTTCCATTTCAACACCCAAGTGATGGACGTGCGCTTTGACATCCGGGATGGTCGGAAGGTGGCCAAGCAGGTGGAGCTGCTCCGCGGCGGTGAGCAGGAATTCCTGGATCTCACCGAGGACGACTACCTCTTTATCACCAACGGCAGCAATGTGGAGAACTCCACCATCGGCGGTCAGGATAAGCCCTGCGCATATATCCCCACCCCCCAGCCCGGCGGCTCCTTCGACCTGTGGCGGAAGATCGCCGCCCAGGATCCCGCCTTCGGCCGCCCGGAGAAGTTCTACGGCGATCCCGAGGAGTGCAAGTGGATGGGCGTCACCGTCAACACCCTGGACGACAAGATATTGCCCTACATCAGGAACATCTGCAAGCGGGACCCGTTGTCCGGCAAGGTGGTCACCGGCGGCATCGTCACCGCCCGGGATTCCGGGTGGCTGCTGAGCTGGACCATCAACCGCCAGCCCCAGTTCCACTCCCAGCCCAAGGACCAGTGCCTGGTGTGGCTCTACGGCCTGTTCCCCAACGCGGTCGGCGATTTCGTGAAGAAACCCATGAAAGATTGCACCGGCAAGGAGATCTGCATGGAGTGGCTCTATCACATCGGTGTGCCGGAGGATCAGATCGAGGGGCTGGCCGTCCACAGCGCCAATACGATCCCCACCATGATGCCCTTCGCCAGCGCGTACTTCATGCCCAGGGCCAAGGGCGACCGGCCCGACGTGGTGCCCGAGGGGGCGGTGAACTTCGCCTTCCTTGGAAACTTCGCGGAGACACCCCGCGACACCGTGTTCACCACCGAATATTCCATGCGCACCGCTATGGTGGCGGTCTATACCCTGTTCGATATAGACCGCGGCGTGCCCAAGGTCTGGGGCAGCCTGTACGACATCCGCGATCTTTTGAAGGCGACCATCAGCCTCCGGGACGGCAAGCCCCTCACCGAGATGGAGCTGGGTCTCAAGGAGAAGCTGGCGGTGAAAAAGCTGCTGGATAAGGTCGAAGGCACTGATATCGAAAAGCTGTTGAAGGAGTACCATGTGATCTGAACCGTCAGCAAAGCAGACGTAAACAGCGCCGGGGACTCCAACAGTCTCCCGGCGCTGTTTATGATTTACCCCTGGTCGGCCCCGGCATACAGCAAAGCGTTCACGAGTTGCCCTTGGGTCATCCCGCTTTTTTCTCGGGCACTTATTCCGAGGTGATCGTGTAGTCCTAATAAACAGAAAGGGCGGCAGATGCTCCGCCGTCGCGGCGCTGGGGGCCAATCTGCTCCAGCTGAAGCCCTGTATTGAGGTCCGGAATGGGAAGATGGGAGTAGGGAAAAAATATCGCGGAAGCCTGGAGAAAGTAATGGCGCAGTATGTCCAGGATCGGTTGACTGCCTGGGAACAGGCGGATACGGGGGAGGTGGTGATCGTTGTCCACCCGCCGGCAGACGAGGCGCCTCTGGCTGCCGCCCGCCGGATCTTGGAGGAAGACGGGCGCTTTGCCCAGATCTGGGAAGCGCACTCCGGGTGTACCGTGGCCTGCCACTGCGGGCCTAACACGATCGGCGTCATGTTTCTGCGGCATAAGAACGACATATCGGGGGGAAGCTGATCGGCATGAGTCAAAAAACTGGTGTTGTGGACGTGGGCGGCGGTATGCGGGGAATTTACGCCGCGGGGGTGCTGGACTTCTGCCTGGATGCGGGCATACGGTTCGACGCGGGGATTGGCATATCGGCGGGGAGCGCCAATCTGGCCTCCTTCGCCGCCGGACAGGCCCGGCGCAACCGGCGCTTTTTTGAGACATACTCCCAGCGTGGAGAGTACATGGGCTGGCGGAACTGGCGTAAGAAAGGCTCGTTCCTGGATTTGGACTATATTTACGGAACCTTGAGCGCCGCCGATGGGGAGGACCCGCTGGACTATGCCGCCCTGCTGAACAGCCCAATGGAGCTTTTGATGATCGCCACCGAGGCGCGGAGCGGGAAGCCCCGGTATTTCCCCAAGAAGGCTCTCCGCCAGGACGACTACTGCGTACTGAAAGCGTCCTGCGCAATCCCCTTTGTTTGCAGACCCCAATGGATCGAGGGGCAGCCCTATTACGACGGCGCACTGGTGGACACGATCCCGGTTGAAAAGGCATTCGAGCTGGGATGCGGCAAGGTGGTGTTCTTTCTGACCCTGCCCGAGGACACAGTGCGCACCGCAAAGAAGGACCGTCTGCTGGCCGCCAGTATCCGAAAGGAATATCCCCTGGCGGCAGAGCGCTTGGAACACCGGGCGAGGCAGTATAACAGAGGCATAGCCATGGCGAAGCGGTACGCGGAACAGGGAAAGCTCCTCATCATCGCGCCGGATGACACCTGCGGCGTCACGACCCTGAAGCGGGATCCGGCGTGTATGGCCCAGCTCTACGAAAAGGGGTATCGTGACGGGAGGAAAATTGTCCCGTTTCTTTCCAGCTGACACAGCGACACCTGGAACAATGGATAACGGAAAGAAGGGGACTTCATGCTGCGGCGATCTCAAAATACTGACCCGCATCGTGAGTGGAAATATAAGATTGTCCTGATCTGTGCATGGGCCGCTATTCTGATTTTCTGCTTTCTCAACAGGGAGCGGCTCACCGTTGACGGTGTTTTGTCCTATACGCCCCAGAACACAGCCCTTGCCGCCATATTCATGATGCTCCTGTTCGCCCTCAAAAGTATGAGCGTATTTATTTTCAGCGGCATCCTCTTTGCGGCAAATGGGATTTTGTTCCCGCTGCCAGAGGCGATTGGCCTGAATGTCCTGGGAGCCGGGATCATGATCTCCCTTCCCTACTGGCTGGGGTGCCAGCTGGGGCAGGGAGCTGTAGACCGGCTTGTTCGCAAATATCCTAAAATCGAGGCTTTAAGAGATATACGGACGCAGCATGAGTTCACGATTTCCTTTTTTACCCGCATCATCAATGTCCTGCCCAGCGATATTCTGAGTCTCTACATGGGTACCACCGGAATCCATTACGGGAGGTATCTGGCGGGAAGCCTGCTGGGGATGCTCGCGCCAATCATTACATTTCCAATTATGGGGACAAGCATTACCGATCCCCGTTCCCCGGTATTCCTGATTTCTGCCGGGATTCAACTGTCTATGGGAGCCATATCTATGATTGGCTGCTGGATTTATTACAGGCGCAAAAAAAGGGGTGCGTAATTCCTGTGAAACGGATCATCTGTGGGCTGTTTTCTGTCATTGGTCTGCTGTGTATGTTGTTTCCCAGGCAAATCACAGCTGGCCTGCCCTATGTGTTAGGAGGGGCTATGGCGGCAGCCGGTATACTGTATGGAGTTTCTTATTTCCGAAACCGTCAATTATCAGTGGATCGTTCCGCCGAGCTGGCCAACGGGCTTGTTCTGCTGGTGGTCGGAGTTGTTTGCATGATCCACGGCGCGGAATCCATCGGCCCCCTGGGAACGGCCTGGGCCATGATCGGCATACGGAAAGCGTCAAAATCTTTGTCCCGTGTCATTCAAGCGACACAGACCCGGACACCTTTTGCGGCCTCTTTTGTGGAATTTTTGATACGCTTCATTTTTTCAGTCATGCTGCTGCTCTACCCCGCGGAAAAATTTGAAGGACACATCATTCTTCTTGGGCTGGAATTGATCGCGGTAAGCATCCGGCTAACAAAACAGCTTTCGCCCGCATTGGATGGAGAGGAGTAGCTGTGAGCTCATAAATATTCACCGACAAAGGATGGTTACGATGAAAAACGTTCCTCAAAACACCAAAAAATATTTGCAGGCATCCGGCATTGTGATCGCTGCTGCGGCTGCTGCATCTTTGTCCACCTATCTCACAACAAGGTTTTTGGTGAAAGCGGCTGTTGACAGGGAGGCCCCAAAGGCAATGCAAAAGGCGGGTGAGCTGCTTTCCGGCGTACAGCAGGATAATGCCTTTTTGTCTGAACTGGCTGCCGCTGCAAAAAGGCTGGAAAGCAAAGGACACGAAACCATTGAAATTGTCAGCCGGGACGGCACTAATTTAGTAGGCCACTTTTTCCCCGCCAAAAGCCCCAAGCGCATTATTATCGCCATGCATGGCTGGAGAACATCGTGGGCGTATGATTTTGGCACAATGGCTGACTTTCTGGAGAAACATGACTGCACCGTTTTATATGCGGAGCAGCGGGGCCAAAACAGCAGCGGCGGGGATTACATGAGCTTTGGGCTGGCGGAGCGGTACGACGTTCTGGACTGGATCGACTGGGTAACGGAGAGGTGCGGCGATAAACTGCCGATTTACTTGGCCGGTGTGTCCATGGGAGCGACCACAGTTCTAATGGCGGCAGGCCTTGACCTGCCCGACAGTGTGCACGGGATCGCCGCAGATTGCGGTTTTACGTCGCCGCAGGCAATATGGAAACACGTAATCAACAAAAATCTCCATTTGCCCTATGCGCTCCGAGGGATTATGGCGGATATGATGTTCAAGAACCGGCTGCAAATGAGTACCGATGAATATTCTACGATTGACGCGCTGAGATGCAGTAAGGTGCCGGTGCTGTTTGCCCACGGCACTGAGGATCATTTTGTGCCGATTGGGATGACTTATGAAAACTATGAGGCCTGTGCCGCACCCAAAAAGCTGTTTATTGTCCCCGGAGCAGACCATGGGATGAGTTACTACTTTGATAAAAAAGGCTATGAAGCGGCTGTGACGAATTTCTGGAGAGAGTTCGACGAAAGATAACGGCCAGAAAAGTCAAAGAACAGATTGAACATTTATTGTTCAACACCTCGCTCCATTAAGGATCCTTCTCCTGTGCCATCAAATTCCACACCCTGTCTGCCAGACATATGGTTTTATTTTACGCCAATGATTTCTAACGCTTTTTCCTCGCTGAGTTCTCCAGCCAAGTACTGATCCCTCGCGTCAGTAGCCTGTTCCAGCCATTCGTAGTATTCGCTGTAGCTCAGATCCTTGCTGGATAGCTTCTTGCCGGGATCTCCTGCCCGCTCATACCGCTTATACATCCGCCGCTTGGCCCGGTCAAATTCCTCGATGACCTTTTTACGTTTAGCGTCCAGTCTGTGTTTCAGGGATGGCGCGAGTTCTTTGCAAGTCTTACCATCCTTGAGTTCCCGGTCGCAGTACAGCGTCCTTCGCTTCGTTGCCGGGATGAAATACCGCCCGCAGCACTCGCACAGCGCCACGTTCGGTTTGCTGGCAATGAAATGCACCAGCAGGAAATAGTAGTAATCGGCTATGGAGCGGAAGTAGTACCGGGAGGTCAGCCCATCACCAGCTTCGAAAATCTGGGTGAGCTCCTGCATCCGCAGATAGTCGTATTTGTTCTCAAAATCGATAGGTACACCCTGACGCATATCGCTCAGGACTTGATGAACCTCAAACTGCACACCCATTACCTCAGTCAAGATGGATACGATCTCTTGGCTGGTATCGTAAACATACAGACCGCTCCCATCATCCACAGAAGTGCGGTCCTCGATCATAGCACGGGCCAGGGTTCCATACAGGGGATCCTCATCTTCCCGTTCAAGCGTGTTCACAAGATCGGTGGTAGTATCCAGTATAAATTGGAACACGTTCATATCCGCGTCCTCAATATGTCCCTCATGGGGGATAAATGCGGTGGAGGTGATGATGAGATCAACGACCGTGGCATACGGCCCAAAATCAAGTTCGGAAAACATGATGATCTCATCCTCAACAGTGGTGTCTGCCAAAGAGACCTTGCCGTGTATGGCGGCAAGGTCTCTTTTTAACGTTCCGTCAGGCGTGATAGAGGCATACAGTCCGCAATCGGTTTTCATGGGCGTCCTCCTGTCTGCAAGCATTATTTTTGATTTTCCCGGATAACACTTATTTATTTCAACTGGCAAATCTTTTCTGTATTGTACCATGCAGGGGCAGAAGTTCAAACCCCCTCAAATCAGAAAAGGAGGATTTTGAAATGAACACGAACCCAAACCGCCTGTCCACCATTGATGGCGAAACCCTGATGGGCAAGCCGCTCCAGCCGCTGAACTTCGTGGTGGACACACTGATCTCCCAGGGTCTGCACATCCTGGCCGGGTCTCCCAAGGTGGGCAAGTCCTGGCTGGCCCTATGGCTGGCTGTTACCGTGGCGAAGGGAGAACCCGTTTGGGGACTTCCGGTGAAGCGGGGCACCACGCTCTACCTCTGCCTGGAGGACTCCCAGCTCCGCGTCCAGAACCGGCTGTTCGATGTGACGGAGGACGCGCCGCCCAGCGTCCACTTCTGCACCGAGAGCCGTATCCTGGGAGATGGATTGGAGGAACAGCTTCGCCAATTCCTGGCGGAACACCCGGACACGGTGTTGGTCATCATCGACACACTCCAGATGATCCGGGGCACAACCTACGACAACACCTACGCCAACGACTACCGCGACTTGTCCGTGCTGAAACGGCTGGCCGATGCCCATGGCATCGCCATCCTGCTCATCCACCATCTGCGGAAGGAAAAGGCGGACGATGTGTTCAACCGCATCTCCGGCACCACCGCCATCAGCGGCGCGGTGGACGCCAGCTTCACACTGGTAGAGGAACAGCGCGGCAGCGGCAGGGCGCGTCTCTCCTGCATCGGCAGGGACATCGAGTACCGGGAGCTGGAGCTGTGCCGCAACGCCGACAACGTGTGGGAGGTGACGGCGGACAGTTATCAGCAGCCGGAGCTGTTGGGTGGCCGCATCATTTTTCTCCTCTCTGAATTGCTGTGTGACTGTCCTAAATTTATCGGCACTCCTACCGAGCTGGCACAGCGCATCGACCCTGACGGGAAGGAGGGTGTCACGCCGAAAAACGTGTCCCGGAAAATTCTGCAAAGCATTGCGGCCCTAAGCGAAATCGGTATCACGGCGGCAGTGCGCCGGAGCAACGGAAAGCGGCTGATCGAGCTCCACCGTGCCGATAGTGACGGTAACGCCGGGGCCGGAAATATCGTCCCTATTGACCCTGTGGCCATATGACCGCCGTGTGGGCCCGTGTGCGGCCCCGTGTCCGCTCTTGCGGGGTGGTGGGGAATGACCCGCAAAACGGTTCGGGCGCGGTGTGCGCCCTTTGTGGGCCGTTTGTGGGGAGCACCCAGTTTAGGGCATGGCAGAGGCGGCCCGATGGAGGGATGCCCACCTTTTGAGGTGGGGCAAGCATCGCGTCCGGCTATACGCCGCCCGCACTCGCCGGGGCGCTGCCCCGGCCCCCCTGCCCCCTGAAGGGGGAGAAAGTCTAATGGTATGAAGTCAAGTAGGTGATGTAAGAAAATTTTGAGAAGAATCGGGCAAACAGGGCTATGGGGAGAGCAAAAAGGCAACACCAAATCAAACCCTGCCCCTGTGAATTTTTGAAACAGGGCTTATACGTCAGAGCGGTGAGCGCTAGCTCAACCCTCCGGCGGGATATACAGGCGGTTGTCCATCAGCAGCC
>CATABD010000088.1 GCA_949494735.1 uncultured Oscillospiraceae bacterium | reverse complement strand
GGCCCCAAAAGGCCGCCCCCGCCCGCCCTGTGTTCCAGTCCGCGGTGGACGAGCCATCCGCCGCCCTGCCGGAGTACCGGAAGGGGGATATGCTGGAGCACAAGGCCTTCGGGCGGGGGATGGTGCTGTCCACCCAGAAGGTGGGGGGCGATATCCTGCTGGAGATCGCCTTCGACGGGGTGGGCACCAAGCGGCTGATGCTGAAATACACGGCACAGCTCATGAAAAAACTGTAAGAGGGAATATGATCATGCGTATCGTGGTCGGTATCGCCGCCATCCTGTTCGGCCTGCTCCACACCCTTGCGGCGGGGATCCAGCTCAAATCCAAGGATCCCGCCATTCGGGGCCTCGCCATCGCCATGGCCTGCGGGGGCGCCTGTGTGGCGCTGCACACCGCCGCCCACCTGGCCGGGGGGCGCCCCGGCTGGATGGACGCCCTGTCCCTGGCGGTGGGCTGTCTGCTGATCTGCGTCCCGGCCTATGAAAACGGCAAACGGTCAGGGAACTTCCACCCGTCCCACCACATCGTCCGGGGTATCGCCGCCCTCCTGCTGGTGGCGGGCATCGCCGTGTGGTGACAAAACGCAAACGCGCCGGGATCACAATGACCCCGGCGCGTTTTTCATGTTTCACGAAAGCTGGCGGTACATGGCCTCCGCCCCGGCCTTGCCCACGATGTCGGCCACGGAGAGCACCTCCACCCGGATGAGCTTTTCACCAAACTTCAGCTCCAGCACGTCCCCCGCCTTCACATCGTAGGACGCCTTCACCGGCCTGCCGTTGGCGCTCACCCGTCCGGCGTCGCAGGCCTCGTTGGCCACCGCCCGGCGCTTGATGAGCCGGGACACCTTCAGCCACTTGTCCAATCTCATAAACAGCCCTCCACAGCGTAATTCCCACCCCAAGGGGGTGGGAATGTGAGCTTCATTACTGCGCCACAGTGTCCTTCAGCGCCTTGCCCGCCTTGAACACGGGCACCTTGGAGGCGGGGATCTCAATCTGCTCTTTGGTGTGGGGGTTGCGCCCCATGCGGGCGGAGCGGCTCTTCACCTCGAAGGAGCCAAAGCCCACCAGCTGCACCTTCTCGCCCTGCACCAGGGACTCGGTGATCACGTCCACCATGGCGGCCACGGCGGCGTCGCTGTCCTTCTTGGACAGGCCGGTCTTCTCCGCCACAGCGGCGATCAGCTCAGTTTTATTCATGCGTTGTAATTCCTCCTGAAACTCAAATTTTCTTTTGCGGCAGCGCCGCGTATATACTTACAAGCGCGGCGTGGCGCAGTAAGCCGTCTCAACAGGTGTGCTTGAGCTGGGCCTTGGCCTGGGCCCAAAGGGCCAGGAATTCCTCCCGGGACAGCTGGCCCGTGGCCTTTCCCTGCCCGGCGGCCAGCTCCTCCACCCGGCGGAACCGGGCGACATCCTTTTCAATGTTGGCGTGAAGGGCCTCCTCCGGGTCTATCCCGGCTGCGGCGCAGGCGCAAACCGTAACGAACAGCAGGTCGCCCAGCTTCTCGGCCAAATCACCCTCCCCCGCCGCCGCGGCCTTGACCTCCCCCAACTCCTCTGACAGCTTGTCCATGGCGGCGTCCCAGCCGTCCCAGGGGGCCCCGGCCCGCACCGCCTTCTTCTGCACCTTCTCCGCCCGCCACAGCGCGGGCAGGCTGCGGGCCACCGCGTCCAGCGCGTCGGCCTGGGTGAGCTGGCCCTTCTCCTTCTTCTTCAGCTCCTCCCAGTTGGACAAAACCTCCCCGGTGGAGCCGACGCTCACATCCCCGAACACATGGGGGTGGCGGTAGATGAGCTTTTTGCAAACCCCGTCCGCCACGTCGTCCAGGGTAAACCGGCCCGCGTCCTCCTCAATGGAGGTGTGGAAGTAGACCTGGAGCAGCACGTCCCCCAGCTCCTCTTTGAGGCCGTCCGTATCGCCCTGGTCAATGGCCTCCGCCGCCTCGTACGCTTCCTCGAGAAAGTTGCGGCGGATAGACTGGTGGGTCTGCTCCTGGTCCCACGGGCAGCCGCCTGGGTGGCGCAGAATGCGGACGATCTCCGCCAGATCCCGGCAGTCATAGCTTTTTTTCACCGTCCAATTTACCATACTATCACCTGAATTGCAAGAGTTATTCCGCCCCCGTGCAGTTTTTTACAATAAATTCCCATCATTTTTTCACTCTACCCGGAGGATCCGGGCCAATTTCTCCCCTTTGGGGATGAGGGCCAGGTCATCCTTGGAGATAGCGCGGGTGAAAATGATGAGGACAAGGTACACCACCACCGCCACCCCGATGGCCCCGAACACCGACAGGGCGGCGCCGGTGCGGCTGAGCTCCACCACGGCGGCCCCGTCCGGCAGGAGCTCCTGCGTCTCGGTCACAAAGATGTTCAGCGCCATAAACGCCTTGGTCATCAGCCCGTTCACCGCCCAGGCGGACAGACCCATGGCGGCGGCGGCCCCCACCGGCTTGACGAACACCCGGGCCATGCTCAGGGAGCGGGGCAGGGTGCGCTTGATGATGAACATGTCCAGCAGGGCGATGAGCCCGAAGCAGGCCACGGTGGAGATGGCCCCCCCTTTGATGCCCACGTTTTCATTGCCGATGAGCACATAGCCCACCGCCAGCTTCAGCGCGCAGCCGATGACGGTGGTGGCCATGGGCAGGGCCACCATCTGGTGGGCCTGGAGGATGGAATTGCTCACCAGCATAAAGCACACCGAGACGGAGGCGATGCCCAGCACGGACAGCATCCACCCCGCCAGCACTACGTCGGTGGAGGGGTAGAGCAGGCGGATGATGGGCTCCCCCAGCACAAACAGCCCCACCCCGGCGGGTATGGCCAGCAGGGCGGTGGTGCGCAGGGTGGTCTCGCTGATCTGGGCGGCCTGGCGGCGGCGCTTCACCTTCAGCGCGGCGGACACGTGGGGGATGACGCTGGCCGTCAGCGGCACCATGAAGGAGGCCGGCAGGTTATAGAGGGTCAGGGCCTTGTCGTACATCCCCTTCATGTCCCGGGCGGCGTCCTCGGTGAGCTTCAGCGCGTCCTGGAGGCGGCCCAGCATGATGCTGGTGTCCAGGATGTTGGTCAGGGCGATGACGGAGGAGCTGAGGGTGATGGGGATGGCCAGCCGCGCCAGCGTGAACAGGATGTCACGGCTGGCCTCCGGCTCGTCCCCGCTCTCCGGCAGGGTGCGCACGTGCCCCCGGTAGCAGAGGTACACGTACAGCGCCCCCAGCATACAGCCCACCGACACCCCCAGGATGGCCCCGGCCGCGGCCACCGACTCCCCCAGCTCCCGCTTCATGAACAGGGAGGCCAGGGCCAGGCCGATGACCAGCTTGCACAGCGCCTCAATGACCTGGGACACGGCGGTGGGGGTCATGAGGGTGTGGCCCTGGAAATATCCCCGGAAGGCGGACAGCGGGCAGATGAAAAACACCGCCGGGGCCAGGGCCAGGATGCTGTAGGCCGCGTGGCTGTCCCGCATCAGGTCGGCCAGCTGGTGGGGGAAGAAGGCCATGATGCAGAAGCTGACGGTGCCCAGCACGCAGAAGGTGGCCAGGGCCAGGGAGAACACCTTTTTCACCTGGTTCCCCCGGCCCACGGCGTTGGCCTCGGACACCATCTTGGACAGGGCCACCGGCAGGCCGCCGGTGGAGATGATGATGAGCAGGGAGTAGATGTTATAGGCGGTATTGAAGTCGGCAAAGCCCGCGTCGGACAAAATTCCGCCCAGGGGGATCTTATACAGCGCCCCGATGAGCTTGACCACGATGACGCTGGCCGTCAGAATGGCGGCGCCGCCGAAGAAGGAATTCTTTTTTGGGGTGGAAGCAGACATATCCTCAGACCTTTCCCATCACTTGAAGAGCAGGGGCAGGGCATACCGGCTGACCTCGTCCTTGATCTTATCCAGGTCCAACGTCAAAAACGCCCCGTTTTGGTATATGACGCGGCCCCGGGCCATATTCATCGCCACGTTGGAGCCGTGGGCGGAGAACACCAGGTTTTCCGCCTCGTCATGGCAGGGGATGAGGTTGGGGGCGTCCATGTCCACCAGGATCAGGTCGGCCACGCGGCCCGCCTCAATCCGCCCGGTGCTGCGCCCCAGCGCCCTGGCGCCGTTGACGGTGGCCATCTTCAGCGCCTGGGGTGCGGTGACCGCCATGGGGTCGCAGCCCACGCCGTTGTGGAGGATGGCGGCCAGCTTCATATCCGCGAACATATCCACACTGTTGTGGGAGCTCACCCCGTCGGTGCCCAGGGCCACGTTCACCCCGGCCCGGAGCATATCGGGGATGGGGGCCACGCCGGAGCCCAGCTTCAAATTGGAGTAGGGGTTGTGGACGCAGGACACGCCCTTCCGCGCCATCACCGCCCAGTCCTCCGGCGTGGTGTAAACGCAGTGGGCGGCGATGGCCCTCCCGTCCCACACACCGTATTGGTCCAGCAGCTGGATGGGGGTGAGGCCGTGGTAGCGGGACTTGCATTCCTCGTGCTCTTTTTTAGTCTCCGAGATATGCACATGCATCCCCAGGCCGTGCTTCCGCGCGAAATCCGCCACCCATTCCCACACCGGGGCGCAGGAGGTATATTCCGCGTGGATGGACGCGTCCGCCAGAATCTGGCCGTCCCCGGCGTTGTGCCAGTCCTCGTACAGCCGGATGTGGTTTTCGCAGTCCTCACACCTGTCCGGGGAGAAGCTGTCCGGACTGCCGAAGTACACCGCGCCCACCGACAAATTGGCGGAAATGCCCGCGTCCAGCACCTGCTTTGCGATGACCCCGGTGCGCATATACATGTCGGCGATGCAGGTGACGCCGGAGGCGATCATCTCCGCCAGCCCCAGCCCCGTGGCGGCGGCCATGGCCCGGTCGTCCCAGCGGTCCTCGGCGGGGAAGATGAAGTCCTGGAGCCAGCTCTGGAGGTCGTGGCCCCCGCCGTACCCCCGCATGAGGGTCATGGGCACGTGGGTGTGGGCGTTGACGAAGCCGGGCATCATCACCTTGCCCGCGCAATCGATGGTCTGGTCAAAGCCGCCCTGGGGCCGGTCCGGCCCCACATAGGAGATGTTTGTCCCATCCACCGCCACAAAGCCGTTTCGCAGGGTGGTGAAGCCCTCGTCCATCAGCAGGGCGGTGACGTTGGTAAACAGCGTGGTCATGACAGGCTTCCCCCTTTACAGCTTGGAAAGGCAGGCCAGCACCAGCCGGGAGAATTTATCCCTGGCCGCGGCGGCGGCGTCCAGCACCTCCTGCTCGGACAGGGGCTGGTCCAGAATGCCCGCCGCCATATTGCTCAGCAGGGTGAAGCCCAGAATCTCCATACCGCAGTGGCCGGCCACAATGGCCTCGGGGGCGGTGGACATGCCCACCGCGTCGCCGCCCAGGACGCGGGCGGCCCGCACCTCGGCGGGGGTCTCGTACTGGGGGCCGTAGCAGTAGAAGTACACGCCCTCCCGCAGGGGGATGGACAGCTCCGCCGCCGCCCTCCGGGCCACGTCCTGGAGCCGGGCGGTATACAGGTGGGAGGCGTCGGGGAAGCGCACGCCGAACTCAGGGATGTTTGCCCCGCGCAGGGGGGATTCGGAGAACAGCTTGATCTGGTCGGTGATGAGCATCAGGTCCCCCGCCTGCCAGTCGGTGCGCACACACCCGGCGGCGTTGGTGACGATCAGCGTGTCGCAGCCCAGCAGGCGCAGCACCCGCACGGCGTAGGAAACCTCGTCATAGCCGTAGCCCTCGTAGTGGTGCATCCTCCCCTGCATGACGGCCACATTCCTGCCCGCCAAGGCGCCGAACACCAGCTGCCCCTTGTGCCCGGGAGCGGTGGACGCCTTGAAGTGGGGAATCCCGCCATAGGGGATGGCGATGGGGTTTTCCACCACGTCGCCTAAAAAGCCCAGGCCGGAACCTAAAACCATGGCTACCTTGGGGATAAAATCCCCAATTTTCTCCTTGATGTAATCGGCGCTCTCCTGATATTGGGCGAATGTGAATGCCATAGCCGCAGCCTCCCATAGTAAAATTTTGTTGAATCAATATAGTTTACACCAAGTTCAACATAAAATCAATGAACAGGATATAAATTCCGAAAAAAAGCGGGAGGAGTTTGTGGGGTGTCCCCGTTGCTTTTTTGGCATTTTTGGGGTATGATACCGAAGGTTAATGCTGTGTTGCCTATCGGCAGCAAATAAAGGAGGGGCCATCCATGCGGGACGGCTTTGTGAAGGTGGCGGCGGGCACACCCAAAATCCGGGTGGCCGACTGCGATTACAACGCGGGGCAGATCATCGCCCTGATGAGGGAGGCGGCGGCCCAAGGGGTAAAGGTGCTGGCCTTGCCGGAGCTGTGCGTCACCGGGTACACCTGCGGCGACCTGTTTTTGCAGCCCACTTTGCTGGACGGGGCGGAGCGGGCGCTGGGGCGGATTTTGGAGGAGACCAGGGAGCTGGATATGCTCACGGCGCTGGGTATGCCGGTGCGGAACGAGGATCATAAGCTCTATAACTGTGCCGCCGTTTTGCTCAGGGGGGAGCTGCTGGGGCTGGTTCCAAAGTCCCACATCCCCAATTACGGGGAATTTTATGAGGGGCGCTGGTTTGCCTCCGGCCGGACCTGCAACGAGGCGGTCCGGCTGTGCGGCGGGTGGGTGGATCTGAGCCCCCGGAGGCTGTTCAGCTGTTCCGCCTTGCGGGAGCTCACCGTCGGCATTGAGATCTGCGAGGATCTCTGGGCCGCTGCCTCCCCCGCCGCTGCTTTGGCCCAGGCGGGGGCCACCCTGATGTTGAACCTGTCCGCCAGCGACGAGGTGGCGGGCAAGGCGGACTACCGCCGCTCCCTGGTGACGGGCCAGTCCGCCCGGTGCCTGTGCGCCTACGTGTACGCCAACGCGGGGGAGGGAGAATCCTCCACCGACCTGGTGTTTGCGGGCCACAACATGATTGCAGAAAACGGCGCGCTGCTGGCGGAAACGCGGCTGGGGACGGGGTTGACCGTCAGCGAGATCGACGTGCAGCGGCTGTCCCATGAGCGCCGCCGGATGAATACCTTCGCCGCCGGAGCAGACGAGGCCGTCACCATCTATTTTAATTTGGAGCTTGGCGATCCCCCCCTCACCCGGCCGATTTCCCCCACCCCCTTCATCCCGGCGGACCGGGCGGACCGGGCGGAGCGCTGCGAGGAAATCTTCACCATCGCCGCATTGGGCCTCAAGAAGCGGCTGGAGCATACCAACGCCTCCTGCGCCGTGGTGGGCCTGTCCGGCGGGCTGGATTCCACCCTGGCCATCCTGATTACCGCAAAAGCCTTCGATATGCTGGGCCGGAACCGCAAGGGCATCCTGGCCGTCACCATGCCCTGCTTCGGCACCACCCGGCGTACCCGCTCCAACGCCGAAATTCTGGCCCAGGAGCTGGGGGCGGACTTCCTGGAAGTGAACATCGGCGCGGCGGTGGAGCGGCACTTTTCCGATATCGGCCAGCCCATGGACAGGCAGGACGTCACCTTTGAGAACGCCCAGGCCCGGGAACGCACCCAGGTGCTGATGGACCTGGCCAACCAGCGGGGGGGGCTGGTCATCGGCACCGGGGACCTGTCCGAGCTGGCCCTGGGCTGGTGCACCTACAACGGCGACCATATGTCCATGTACGCCGTCAACGCCTCCATCCCCAAGACCCTGGTGCGCCACCTGGTGGCCTGGGAGGCGGAGCGCCGGGGCGGGGCCATCGGCGGGGTGCTCCGGGACATTCTGGACACCCCCGTCTCCCCCGAGCTGCTCCCCCCCAAGGACGGGGAGATCGCCCAAAGGACGGAGGATCTGGTGGGGCCCTACGAGCTCCACGACTTTTACCTGTACTACGCCGTCCGCTGGGGCTTCCCGCCCCGGAAGGTGCTGCGCCTCGCCGCATACGCCTTTGGGGGGCAGTACAGCCGGGAGACGCTGCTCAAGTGGCTGAAGAGCTTTTACCGCCGGTTCTTCTCCCAGCAGTTCAAGCGCTCCTGCCTGCCCGACGGGCCCAAGGTGGGCTCGGTGGCGCTCTCCCCCCGGGGCGACTGGCGGATGCCCAGCGACGTGGTCGCAAACTTGTGGCTGGACGAATTGGAGGGGTTGGAGTAATATGAATATCCTCATTGACCTGTTTTTGACTTTTGCCCGCATCGGCGTGTGCACCTTTGGCGGCGGCTACGCCATGCTGCCCATACTCCAGCGTGAGCTGGTGGAAAGCAAAAAGTGGGCCACGGAAACCGAGCTGGCCGACTACTACGCCGTGGGCCAGTGCACCCCCGGCGTCATCGCTGTGAACACCTCCACCTTCGTGGGCCGCAGCCAGGCGGGGATCGCCGGGGGCATCGTCGCCACCCTGGGGCTGGTGTTCCCCTCCCTGGTCATCATTATGGTGATCGCCGCCTTTCTGCAAAACTTCATGCACCTGGACTTTGTGGTCCACGCCTTCAACGGCGTCCGGGCAGGGGTGGTGGCGCTGATTTTATCCAGCGTCATCAAGCTGTTCAAAAACGCCGTGCTGGACTGGCCCACCCGCATCATTTACGCCGCGGTGCTGGCGATGGCCGCCTGCGGCGCCTTCTGCCCCCTGCCGGGGGGCGCGCTGGGCGCTGTGCTGTGCTTTGTGCTGTCTCCGGTGTTCCTGGTCATTGCTGCGGGCATGGCCGGGCTGTGCGTGCGCTGGGCGAAGGGAGGGCTGAAATAATGCCGATTGCCATTGATTTCATGCTCCTTGGGCGTCTGTTCCTGGAGTTCTGCCGGGTGGGGCTGTTCTCTGTGGGGGGCGGCCTTGCCACCATCCCCTTCCTCACCGACCTGGGGGAGCGCACGGGCTGGTTCTCCCCCGGCGACCTGGCCAACATGATCGCCATTTCCGAGTCCACCCCCGGCCCCATGGGGGTGAACATGGCTACCTACGTGGGCTTCCACACCGCAGGCGTGGCCGGGGGCGTCATCGCCACCCTGGGACTGGTGTCCCCCTCCATCGTCATCATCCTCATCATCGCCGGGTTTTTGGAGAAGTTCCGCCAGTCAAAAGCGGTGGACGCGCTGTTCTACGGCCTGCGGGCGGCCTCGGTGGCCCTCATCACAGCGGCGCTGCTCCAGGTGGCCAAAATCGCCTTGCTTCGGCCCGCCCAGGGCCTGGAAAGCGCCTTTACCTACTACCCCAACTGGATCGCCATCCTCCTGGCTGCCGCCATCTTCATTCTGGCAAAATTCACCCCGCTGAAAAAGCTGCACCCCATCTGCTTCATCGGCTTGGCCGCCCTGGCCGGGATCGTATTCCAAATGTGATAGGCAAAGCCCCGCGCTTCATGGCGCGGGGCTCTCGTTTTCCGCCCGTTCGATGGCCCGGAACCGGGGCATGATGCCGATCTTGTCCGGGGTGTGCACCGGGAGCTGGTAAATGTCGTGGCCAGGGAACTGGTTGCCCTCCACCAGGCAGGGGCCGTCCGGCGTGAAGCACACGTCCCAGCCCACATAGCCCACCTCCGGGATGACCTGGGCCGCCTGAGTCACCAGTTCCACCGCCCTGTCCCAGTGGGGGAAGGTGAAGCCCTTGATGGGTGTGCCAGTGGCAGGGTGGTTTTCATACAGGTTCTTCTGCTTGTCCAGCGCCCGGTCAGTCACCGTCCCCGTGTCCGGGTTCATGGGGGCCACCATGCCGCCGCTGTTGAAATTGTCCACAAACTTGCCGTTGCCGATGCGGAACATGGCGGTGACCAGATAGACCCTCCCGCTCTTCCCCCGGATGGTCACCATGCGCACGGTGTTGATGGAGCCGGGGTAGATGGCCGCCACCAACCGGTGCTGGGTGATGACCTCCTCCAGCTCCAGCAGGGGGGCCCTCTCCGCCAGATGGGCGTAAAGCGCATCCAGGGATGGGAAATCCGCCGTACTGAGCTTTTCAATGCCCCAGCCGCAGCTGCCTTGGGCAGGTTTAGCCATAAACACCGGGTGGCGCGCCACAAAGGCTAGCACCTCGTCCCGGTTGTCCCCCGTCACCGGCGCCCAGTCCCGGTGGAGGAAGGGTTCGAACCGGGTGTTAAAGCGGATCTTGTCCCCAAAGTCCGCCATGTGGGCCTTGTCGTTATACTTCACCACGATCTCGTTGTTCCGCCCCCGGGTGAGGTAGGTGTCCCGCTGCTCCGGGGTGAGGTTATACATCTCGAACAGGTCGTAGTCCATATAGCCTGCGCCGTACTTCACCGCGCACTGCCGCATGTCCCGGAAAATGGCCAGGCGGGAGCGGCCCGTCTTTTTGTGGATGGAGCTGATTTTGTCCAGCATGGCCTTATAGTTCATGTTCAGCACCCGCTGCATGAGATATTTTGCGTTCATGGAGGCCTCCCCGGCGTTCGCGCCGCGCGTTAAATTAGGGATATCATACCATATCCGGGGAGAAAACGCAATGCCCAGGGCCCCGCCGAATCCGTTCAGGAAAGGCGGGCGCGGAGAGCCCCGCGTCCGCCTTTTTGCGCGCTCAGTTCCCCGCCCCCAGGCGCAGGGCGGGCTGGGCGGCCCGGCTGAGCATGGCCGCCGCCTCGCTGCGCAGCACCGGGGCTTCGGGGTCGAAAATGCCGTCCCCCTTGCCGCCCATGATGCCCGCCCGGGCCAGGGACATGATTCCGGCGTAGTCCCGGTGGGCCTCGGTCACGTCGGTAAAGCGCACGTCCTGGGTCTCCGGCTGGGTGGCCTCCCCCGCCAGGGCGGCGTGCAGCCACCGGGCCAGCTCCGCCCGGGTGGCCGGGCGGTCAAAGTCCGCGAGGACCTCGTTCATCATCCCGTTTGCGATGGCGTAGTCCACATAGGGCTGATACCAAAGCTCTCCGGCTTTGACGGTGAAGCCGGTCCCCTCTCCCCAGTAGATGTCCCGCACCCGGGCGGCCACGGTAACCGCCTCCGCCACGGTGATGGTGCTGTTGGGGGCGAAGGTGGTGGGGGAGTTCCCCTTCATCAGCCCCAGCTCATAGGCGCTCTTCACATTGTCCGCGAACCAGTCGCCCGCTTTCACGTCGGCGAACTGGCCCGCCCGGTAGCGGTTGACGGTTTTGAAATTGTCCAGCCCCTGCTTGTCGCCTGGCTCACCGCCGTAGAAGCCCGCGCCCAGCCGCTCCTCCTTGAGGGAGCCGTCCTCCTGCTGGGTAAGGCTCCACAGCACGCCGCCGAAGCGGACCACCAGAGAGGTCCGCTCTCCCCGGTCGGCGTAGCTCACCATGTCCATCACCTGCTTGTACGCCCCGTCCAGGCCGCTGCCCGAACCGTCAAAGAAGTACAGCCCGCCGCCCCGGGTGACGACCGCGCCGGAGCTGCTCACCCGGGCCGCGCCGTCCAGCTCGGGGGCGCGCTTCATCTCGATCTTGCCCGTCTGGCTGTCGTACGTCCAGCGCCAGCCCTGGGTGGTCTCGATGCCCGTGGCCTCGTCCATGCCGCCGTCCCGGATCAGCACGTTCCAGGACGCCTCCAGCACGTTGTCCGCCAGCTTTTGGGGCTTATTATCCCGGCCGTCCACGGCGTCCAGCCCCCAGCCCCACAGCTCATGATTGACGGTGACGGCCACACCGCCGCGGCCGGTGGCCTCCGCCCAGATCACGTTGTCCATCACCTTCACATAGTAAGCTCTCTGGTACGGATTGTCCTTCCCTTTGGGCGCATTTTCCTCGTACAGCCAGGGCGCGCCGTGGGAGCCCTCCCCCTGTACCCACAGCTCGCCATTCCGCCGCACTATCAGGGTGTGATAGCCGGACACCGACACCATGGACACCCCGTCCATCATCTTCACCGGCTTCATAGGGTCGTCCGGGTCCGCCGTGATGCGCTGGAGCACCGGCGTAAAGCGGATGGTGCCGGTGTTGATGCCGTACAGTCCGCCCTCCTTGTCCACGGCAAAGGTGGCCCCCCGGCCGCTGGTGTATACCGCCGCCGCGTTGGGCATCAGCTCCCGGGCCTGCTCAAAGGACGGGTCTTTCCCGTCCCCGCCGAACTCCGGGGCCCCCCAGGCGATCAGCGTGCCGTCCGCCCGGATGGCGTAGAAGTCGCCGAATCCCGCCGCCACCGGCTGCTCCCGGACGGGCAGCTTCAGCTCCCCCGCCGGGGCGGCCAGCGCCCCCTGGAACAGCAGCGCGCCCAGAACCAGCGCCAGAATTGCCGCCGCATACCGTTTTATTCTCATGTTCCGTCCTCCCTTTCTGTCTCACGCCCCG
>CATABD010000087.1 GCA_949494735.1 uncultured Oscillospiraceae bacterium | reverse complement strand
CCCCGGCGCTGTGCGCCGGGGGCCGCTTCTTTCGCTACAAATCCCCCGCCAGCTCCTCCAGCCGCTCCACGGGGAAGGGCGGGAAGGCCACCGGGCGCATGGCGATGGACAGCAGCTTCCTGGGATTGTCGTCCGCCGCCGTCCGATTGGACGACAGCGCCCCGCAGCGGCGGCAACGGTGGATCACCGCCCACTCGCCGTTTTTCCGCACCCACACCGCGATGGGCTCCATGATGCCGCCGCAGTCAGACGCCCGGTCACCGGGCTCCACGTCCACATGGAGGCTGGACAGGCAGTTGGGACAGTGGTTGCGGTGCTGGCTCCCCGCCCCCTGGGGGCTTGCCAACCAGCCGCACACCCTGCACGTGAAGCTGTCGCGGCAGGGATGGGTCTTGTAATAACCTTTTTCGTGTTGCTTTCGCTTATTTTCCCGGTTCAAGGAATAATCCTCCTAAAAGTCATATGTCATGCCCCTTTGGGAGGTTTGGGTGATAGTTTGTGACGCAAACCTCCCGGTCAGCCCACAATCACCGAATGAAACTTCATCTTCATAAAACACTTCTCCTACGCTTTTATATTTCCCACGTGTCAGGCGGCTCTGATTCCATGCGCCCACGGCGCTTTCAACCAGCCCTTCCTCACAGCGACAGGATGAATTGCAATGCCGTCCTCGGGGTCTGGGCCCCGTGAAAGCGCTCCCAGGCCACCGCCCGGCGGTGGAGCTCCTCTTGGGGCAGGTTCACGCCATTCTGCCCCGCCAGCATATCCACCAGGGTCAGATACTCCCCCTTACCCAGTCCCTGGAACAGCACCCGCACCCCGAAACGGTCGGCCAAGGAGGTCTTTTCCCGGATGGTCTCGGAGCGGTCCATCTCGTCCCCCGCCCGCTCGGAAATGGTCTGGCGCACCAGGTGGCGGCGGTTGGAGGTGGCGTATACCGCCACGTTTTGGGGCCTGCGCTCCACGCCCCCCTCCAAAATGGTCTTCAGCACCGAATATGTAGGGTCGTCCCGGTCAAAGGTGAGGTCGTCGATGAACACGATGAACTTCTGCCGCCGCCCGTCCAGCTTCCGGATGAGGGCGGGCAGTCCGCCCAGATCCGCCTTGTCCGCCTCGATGAGCCGCAGCTCCTCCATCCCCGGCAGGGTGAGCAGGTGCTTCACCGTGGCCGACTTGCCCGTGCCGCTCTCGCCGTAGAGGAGCACGTTGTTCACATACTTCCCCTCCATAAGCGCTCGGGTGTTGCGCTCCACCTCCGCCCGCTGCTCCTCATAACCCAAAAGCTGGTCCGAGGTCGGGCAGTCCGGCCGCTCCACCGGGATGAGCGCCCCATTCTCCCACACAAAAGCCCGGAAGCGGGCAAACTGGCCCGCGCCCTCCTCCCGGTAGGCGGCGGTAAGCTGGTCAAAGGAGAAGGGCACCCCCCGCTGCCACCGGGGCAGGGAGGTGAGCACCCCCTGGTAGTCGCTGTCCAACAGCCTGCCCAGGTGGCTGAGCCACCTGTCGCAGTCCACACTGGCCAGCAGCTCAAAGGCGGATATGTCCAGCCGCGCCGCCTGCTCCAGCGCCGGGTCACGGTCCTCCCGCTGGGCCAGCAGCGGATAGGGCCCCTCCGACCAGCGCAGGGCCTCCCCCAGCCACTGGCCCAGCCCGGGCTGCCCCTCCATGCGCAGCCGGTAGAACAGGTCGGTATACGCCTCCAGCCCGCCCAGGCCGTCCCCGTGGGCGGCCCCGGCCAGCAGGCGCAGGGCGCACTCCATCACCGGCTGGGCCAGGATGTCCTTATAGGCCGTCACCCCCCGCAGGGCGGCCAGCATAGTCTTTACATTCATCAAATTCACCTCGATGGGGATATTATAAAGTATCCGCGTCCAAATGGCAATCCCTCAATTTCCCGGGAAAATCTGACTTTGGACTTCCTATTTTCCCTCCGCTGTGGTAAAATACCTAAAATATGAAAATAACGCGCCGGGAGGTATTCAACATGGAACTGAGTGAGAAAACGCTGTCCAGCAGCCAGGTTTTTGACGGGCGGCTGCTGAAGGTCTATCTGGACCAGGTGGGGCTGGCCAACGGGGACGCCGCCGTCCGGGAGTTTGTCCACCATCCCGGCGGGGCGGCGGTGGTGGCGCTGGATGGGGATGGGAACGTCTATCTGGAGCGCCAGTTCCGCTATCCCTACCACAAGGTGGTCACCGAGATCCCGGCGGGTAAGCTGGAGCCGGGGGAGGATCCCTTTGACGCCATCCGCCGGGAGCTGAAAGAGGAGATCGGCGCCGAGGCGGAGCGGTGGGACGCCCTGGGCCACATCATGCCCACCGTGGGATACACCGACGAGATGCTCTACCTGTTCCTGGCCCGCGGCCTCACCTTTGGGGAACGCCACCTGGACCGGGATGAGTTTTTGGAGCCCTTCAAGCTGCCCTTTGGCGAGGCGCTCTCCCAGGCGGCGGACGGACGCATCAACGACGCCAAGACCCTGGCCGCCCTGTTCCGGGCGGACCGGCTGATGAAGGCGGAGGCCGGGGAGTAACCCCCCGCCGCCGGAAAAAACAGGAGGAACGCTATGGGTAAAAAAATCCTGGTGGTGGAGGACGAACGCAACATTGTGGACATCCTCACCTTCAACCTCCAGCGGGAGGGATACGATACCCTGGAGGCCCTGGATGGGGCCGCGGGGCTGCGCCTGGCTCTGGATCAGGACCCGGACCTGATCCTGCTGGATCTGATGCTGCCCAAAATGGACGGCTTCCAGGTGTGCCGCACCCTGCGCGACCAGGGGCGGGCCACCCCCATTATCATGCTCACCGCCCGGGAGGAAGAGACGGACAAGGTGCTGGGCCTGGAGCTGGGGGCGGACGACTATATCACCAAGCCCTTCTCCATGCGGGAGCTGCTGGCCCGGGTGAAGAGCAATATCCGCCGCACGGAAATGCTGGCAAAGGCCAATCCCCAGGCTGCGGCCAACCGCCTGGAGCTGGGGCGGGTCCAGGTGGATCTGGACGCCATGCTGGTGTACAAGGATGGGGAGGCCCTGGATCTGACCCAGCGGGAATACGAGCTGGTGAAAACGCTGGCCTCCGCCCGCGGCCAGGCGGTGAGCCGGGAGTCGTTGATGGAGCAGGTCTGGAACTACGACGGTTACGTGGGCGACGTGCGGGCGGTGGACGTGGCCATCCGGCGCCTTCGCGAAAAGCTGGAGGACGACCCCGCCGACCCCAAATTCATTGTCACCCGCCGGGGGCTGGGCTACGCCTTCGGCGTATAAAGGGGCCCCTGCAAAGCCGCCTTTTGGCTTTGCGGGGAGAGGAGGCGCGGGGAAGCGAACGGAGTTTTCGCCGCAGGCGGAAATGAAGCGGAGCGGACTTTGCGACGACGAAAGGAGGCGCCGCCATGCGCCGCAACCTGCACATTAAACTGGTGCTTATCATGGTGCTGCTCATCGTATCTCTGATGGTGGTGGTGGGCGCGTTTTTGATGAATTCGGTCACCGGCTACTATATCAACGACTTTTACCAGCAGATCGCCGACGCTTTCGGCCCGGACAACGCCGACTTCGTCCGAAACCTCCAGACCGCCACCCCGGGCGAGGAGGACGGCGCGGCCATGGTGCAGGAGGTGCTGTCCGCTTACGCCGGCATCCTGGGGGTAGACAGGCGCAACCGCAACTTTTTCGTGCTGGACGGGGCCACCGGGCGCTGCCTGGGCGGCTCCGCCGTCCCACCGGAGGGAGGCGTCACCGTCACCCCCAATATCTCCGCCGCCCTTCTAGGGACGCCCGGCTTCGACAGCAGCGTTACCGCCGATTATATGGACGCCGCCATCCCCATCACCCGGGACGGGCATTCCTATATCGTCTATATCCTGGACAGCCGGGAGACCGCCCGCAGCCTCAACGCCGAAATGTTCTCCCTCATCATGGAGGCGCTGGCCCTTGGCCTCATCATCTCCGTCCTGCTCTCCTTCCTGCTGTCCAAGACCATGGTGGATCCCCTCCAGCGGCTCACCGACGGTATTGAGCAGGTGGCCCAGGGGGATTTCTCCCGGAAGCTGGAAATCACCTCCAGCGATGAGATCGGCCAGCTCACCGAGAGTTTCAACGCCATGGCCCAGCAGCTGGAAACCAATATCGCCGAGCTGGAAAAGGCCGAACAGCAGCGCAAGGATTTTGTGGCCAATGTGTCCCACGAGCTGCGCACCCCTTTGACCAACATCAAAAGCTATGCCGAAACCCTGGCCGATGGGGTGGGCGAACTGCCCGCCGAGATGGAGCAGCGCTTTTTGGGGGTCATTCTCAATGAATCTGATCGCATGACCCACATTCTTCAGGATCTGCTCACCCTGTCCCGGTTCGACTCAGGCCGCAGCGAGCTGCGCCTGACCGCTTTCCCCTTTGCCAAAGCGGTGGACGACACCTACCAGGCCGTTTTGATGGACGCCCAGAACCACGCCCACACGGTGGAACTACGCCTGCCGGAACACCTCCCCCAGGTACGGGCGGACCGGGAGCGGATCATGCAGGTAATGATGAACATTGTGTCCAACGCCATCAAGTACACCCCCGATGGGGGTCGGATTGTGCTGTCTGCCGGGCAGACGGGGAACCAGGTGTGGATGGAGGTGGACGACAACGGCATCGGCATTCCAAAGGGCGACCGGGGGCGCATTTTCGAGCGGTTCTACCGGGTGGATAAGGCCCGCTCCCGCCAGTCCGGGGGAACAGGGCTTGGGCTGTCCATCGCCCAGGAGATCATGAAGCAGCACGAGGGCAGGCTGTATCTGGTTGACAAGTCCGAGCCGGGGCTCACCATCCGAATGGAGCTGCCGATCCGCGGGCCCGGGGAGGAGGCCGGCCATGGGGGATAAGCGCCGCTTTATTGAGTGGGGCAAGGACGCCCTTATCGTCCTGTTGTCCCTGTCCGCCGCCTACCTGCTGTCCATGACTCCTTTAGTCCAGGACAGCGGCGTGCTGGAACTGCTCTCCCCCCAGGAGAGCCTTAACCCCAGCGCCTCCACCGCCAGCCAGGGGGTTGCCATGCTCCCCGCACGGCTGTCCATTTCCGGGGAGGGGGGCCGCTGCGGCGTACAGTATGACAAGGCACAGCTTGAGGAGCTCTTCCCCCCTCTGGGCGCCCTGCTGGGGGATGCGCTGGCCTCCGCCGGAGACGCCCTGCCCATCTCCGAGGCACAGTGGCGCCGGTATTTGACTGGTAAGGGCATCTATTTTGATTTCGCCGGGGATGTCCCCCTGTCTGCCCTGGAACATTGGCTCCAGGGCACGGGGATGGCGGAGCTGGACGGCTCAGCCCGCCGGGTGCTGCTGTGCGCCGGCCAGGGGGATGAGGTTTTGCTGTGCTGGCAGGAGGCGGAGGGGGGTCAGTTCTTCTGCTGCTCCACTGCCCTGACCCAGACCCTCCATCTGGATCCCACCACCGCCGCCGTCACATCCAACGCAGCCTATTTTGCCTTTGAAAACCCTGAGCTGTCCCAGCTCCTCTCCCCATATACCCTGGTCACTGAGGTGGCCCAGCAAGGGCCCTGCTACGCCGCAACCAATCCCCTGGGGGGCGGCGTGTCCGCAGTGCTGGACGCGCTGTCTTTCAACAGCCAGAACCATGCCCCGGTGAGCGACGGCGAGGTCTATGTGGACGGCGACGACCGGCTGGTGGTCGGCACAAACGGCACCGTAACCTACCGGGCGTCCTTGGGGGGGAAATACCCCACAGGGCCTGCCCTTGCCGGTGCGGTGGACAAGGCCCGCTCGCTGGCCGAGGGCACACTGGGCGCGCTGTGCGGGGAGGCCCGGCTCTACCTCGTCTCCGCCCAAAAGGATCAGGAGGCACTGTGCCTGCGCTTTGGATACCTGCTGGGCGGCTGCCCCGTCTATCTGGGCGGCGAGGGCTGGGCGGCGGAGTTCTGGGTCAAGGACGGGTATATCACCCAGTTCACCCTCCACTTCCGCAGCTATACCCCCAACGGCGAACACACACTGCTGCTGCCCATCGACAAGGCCGCCGCCATGCTGCCCAGCATTGCCCGGGGACAGCGGGAACTGGTCATCCAATATCTGGACACCGGCGGCCCATCCGTCTCCCCCCATTGGGCGGCGGCTTGAACAGGAAGGAGGCGGCCGAAGCATGGAGTGGCGAAAGCTGAAAAACCTTATCATCCTCATCCTGCTGGTGGTCAACGGCTTTTTGCTGGTGCTGGTGGCCTCCCGCAGCCGGGAATCCGCCCAATATGAGCACTCCGCCCTGGAGCATACCGTGCAGGTTCTGGAGCGCGGCGGCATCCAGGTGGACCGCTCTGCCATCTTCCCTGCCACTGGTATGGCCCCCTTATCCATAGAGCGGGATCTGGAGCAGGAGGCCCGTCTGGCCCGGGCCCTGCTGGGCGGCGATGCACAGGGGGACAACCAGGTGGGCGGGGTATATCTCTACCGCAGCGGCTTGGGGGAGGTGTCCCTGCGGGCAGGCGGCGAGCTGACTGCTGAGCTTGCCCCCGGTTCCCGCTGGGAAACTTCCCGCCCGGAGGAACACGCCGCCGCGCTTTTGAAGGAGCTTGGGGTGGACGCCGTGCTGTCCGGCCACAGCCAGGAAAGCGGCCAGACTACCCTGTGCTTCACCCAGCGCTGGGACGGCGCGCCGGTGTTCTCCTGTCATGTGGAATTTACCTACCGGGAGGGGCGGCTGTGCTCCCTGGGCGGCACCCTGCTGATAACCGCCGGAGAAACGGCGGAACCGGGAGAGGCCCTCACCCTTCCCACCGCGCTGCTTCGCTTTTCCGAGGAAATTGCCGCTGCCGGCGATGTATGTACCAACCTGCGCTCTATGGAACCGGGCTGGCGGGGGACGGCCCCCTCCCTATCCGGCGGCATTCGGCTGACTCCGGTATGGCTGGTGACCACCGACACAGCCAGCTATTACCTGGACTGCGCCACCGGCGCCCTCGCCCGTGCCGCAGAAACAAGAAGCGGGGAGAAGCCGGGAACAGGGGACTAAACCCCGCCTTCACCCCAACGCATGTCTGACAAGCCCCCCTTCATATAATCGAAGAAGTTGAAAACAACTTGTTTGATTATATGAAGGGGGGCGGGTTTTTTTGTCCACGATCCTGGCCGGAACCCTGCTGCTCACCGCCACCGGCCTGTTCTCCCAGGTGGTAGGGTTTTTGTACCGCATGGCCTTGTCCCGGCTCATTGGCGCGGAGACTATGGGGCTGTACCAGCTGGTGATGCCGGTTTACTCCATGCTCATGTCCCTCACCGCCGTGGGGCTGACGGTGGCGGTGTCCACCCTGTCCGCCCGGCACCACGCTCTGGGGGACAGCGGCACTGTGCGGCTGGTGCTGCGCCGCGCCCTGGGGTGTTTTTTCCTGCTGGCCCTCCCCCTGGGAGCGGCGGTGATTTTGCTGTCCGACCCCATCTCCGTATACCTTCTGGGGGACGCCCGCACCCGGCTGGGGGTGGCGCTTCTGGTGCCCTGCGTGCTTCTCACCGGGGTGGAAAACCTTCACAAGCACTGTTTTTACGGCATTGGCCGGGTGCGCCCTCCGGCCGCCGTGGAGACTGTCGAGCAGCTTATCCGGGCGGGGGCGGTGCTGGGGCTGCTCATCGCGCTGTTCCCCCGGTCCGCCGAGGAGACGGTGGGGCTCATTGTACTGGGGATGGTGGTCTGCGAGATATTCTCCGCCTGCGCCCTCACCCTGCTGTTCCGGCGGCACTGGCGGCGCTTTCCCCCGGGGGAACCGGGGGTCGGGATCAGCGCCCGGCGGCTGATGGCCATCGCCGCCCCGGTGGGGGCCACCTCCCTGCTGGGCACCCTGCTGGGGTCGGCCAACGCGGTCCTCATCCCGGCCAAGCTGGTGGAGGGGGGCATGACCCTGTCCGGGGCCATGGCGGAATTCGGGGTGCTCAGCGGCATGACCCTGCCGCTGCTGGCCCTCCCGACCGGATTTATCGGGGCGCTGTGCCTGGTGATGGTGCCCGACCTCTCCCGGCGCACCGCCCAGGGGGACCGGCGTGCGGCGGCGGGCTTTCTGGACCGGGTGATGTCCGCCACCTCCCTGCTCATGGCCCCGGCCATGGCCCTGCTCACCGTCATCGGCCCCACAGTCGGCCGGGCCATGTTCAAGGACCAGCGGGTAGGAGAACTGATGCTGCCCCTGGCTGTGGGAACCCTCCTGGGGTGCTGGCAGTCGGTGCTGTCCGGCGCGCTCAACGGCCTTGGCCTCCAGGGGAAGGCCGCCCGCAACGCCATTCTCAGCGACGCTGTCCAGCTGGCTTTCACTTTTTTCGCCGTGTCCCGGTTCGGACTGGCGGGGTTTGCCGCCGGGTACGCCGCCTCCGCGCTTGCGGGGGCGGGGCTCAACCTGGCGTCGGTGCTCCGCGCCGCGCAGCTGCGGGTGAATTGGCTGCGCTGGTTTATCCGCCCCTTGCTGGCAGCGGTGCTCATGGGCCTGTGGTGCAATCTGCTGTTTCGGGTCATGCTGGACGCGGGGTGCGGCCAGGGCTGGGCGGCGCTTGCCTGCGCCGCGTTGGGGCTGGCAGTATACGCCGCCGCCCTGCTGGCCCAGGGCGGCGCGGTCTCCCGGCCCGCTTTTTTCCGGGAGCGGCAGTAGGCGGAAAGGCCTTGCGCCGCCGCACCCACCGCCCAAACAGCGGTGGGGACAGCAGCGGCTGATAGAAACGAAAACAGGAGGATGTGCCATGAACCCCAGGATTTTGATCTCCACCGGCGGCGGGGATGCCGGAAACTATCTCAACGCCGTCCGGGCCGCGGGCGGGATAGGTGAGGCCCGCTACCTCCCCGCCCCGGATCTGGGTTACGACGGCCTGCTTCTCTCCGGCGGGGAAGACATGGATCCCGCCCTCTTCGGCCAGGAAAACCGGGGCTCAAAAGGGATTGACCGGAACCGGGACCGGGCGGAGCTGGCCCTGCTGGAAGCCTTTTGTAACGCGGGAAAGCCGGTTTTTGCCATCTGCCGGGGACATCAGGTGGTCAATGTTTGGCTGGGCGGCGATCTCGTCCAGGATCTGGGCCCTGGCCTGGTCCCATTTCATCAAAAGCCGGGCGGTGATCTCGTCCACCCGGTCCAGGCGGAAAAGGGCACGCTCCTCCACCGTCTGTATGGCCCGGCGTTCCCGGTGAACAGCCGCCACCACCAAGGCCTGGGGCGGCTGGGACAGGGGCTGCGGGGCACGGCCTGGTCTGAGGACGGGGTGGCGGAGGCCGTGGAGCACCAGACCCTGCCCCTGATTTCCGTCCAGTTCCACCCGGAGCGGATGACAGGGGCGCTGGCAAGGCCAGACACAGTGGACGGCGGAGCGCTGTTCCGGGTGTTTTTGGGGTTGTGCGAATAACTTGGATTTGTCACGCTTCACCTATTCGCGATGGTTCAGCGCCTCTTGTTAGCACTCTCATATTGAGAGTGCTAATTGTTTACATGGAGTTCATGAAATCTGGGGCGGTTGGGGTATACTACACAGTGAAACTACAGATTGGAGCGCAAATTGGAGCACGGAGGATAGACACGCAGGGGAGCTCGGAGTGAAGCGATGGCAAAAGCCCAGCGCCCGCGCAGCGGGATCGGGTTTTGCCTGAGCCGCAGCGAAAGCGACCCGGCCGCGTGTCCAATCCGCAGCGTGATTACAAGCTGCGTTTCCCCGAAAAGGAGTGAATTTTACCATGAATATGAACCAATTTACCCAGAAATCCCTGGAGGCCATCCAGAGCGCCCAAAGCCTTGCCGTCCAGCACGGCAACCAGCAGATCGAACAACCCCACCTGCTGCTGGCCCTGACGGATCAGGAGGGGGGCTTCATCCCCCAGTTGCTCACCCACATGGGGCTCACCCTGGAGTCTTTCCGGGCCGCCGCCCGCCACGAGGTGGAAATACTGCCCAAGGTGTCCGGCGCCGGCCGGGAGGCGGATAAGGTATACATCGCCCCCGGCGTGGATAAGGCGCTCAGCCAGGCCCTCGCCATCGCGGGGGGCATGAAGGACGAGTTTGTATCGGTGGAGCACATCCTCCTGGCCCTCATCGACACGGCGGAGGGCAGGCTGAAGGAGCTGCTGCGCACCTACAACGTGGACAAGGAAAAGGTCATGCAGGCCCTGGCCGCCCTGCGGGGGAACCAGCGGGTGACCTCAGATAACCCGGAGGAAACCTACGAGGCGCTGAAAAAGTACGGCTCCGACCTGGTGGAGCGGGCCCGGCAGAACAAGCTGGACCCGGTGATCGGCCGGGACGACGAGATCCGCAATGTCATCCGCATCCTGTCCCGGAAGAGCAAAAACAACCCCGTCCTCATCGGCGAACCCGGCGTGGGCAAGACCGCCATCGCCGAGGGGCTGGCCCAGCGGATCGTCAAGGGGGATGTGCCCGCAGGGCTGAAGGACAAAACCGTCTTTGCCCTGGACATGGGCGCCCTCATCGCCGGGGCCAAGTACCGGGGGGAATTTGAGGAGCGGCTGAAGGCCGTTTTGAACGAGGTGAAGCAGTCCGAGGGCCGCATCCTGCTGTTCATCGACGAGCTGCATACCATCGTGGGGGCGGGCAAGACCGAGGGGGCCATGGACGCGGGCAACCTCCTGAAGCCCATGCTGGCCCGGGGCGAGCTGCACTGCATCGGGGCCACCACCCTCAACGAGTACCGGCAGTATATCGAAAAGGACGCCGCCCTGGAGCGCCGGTTCCAGCCCGTGATGGTAAACGAACCCACGGCGGAGGATGCTGTGGCCATACTCCGTGGCCTCAAGGAGCGCTACGAGGTGTTCCACGGGGTGAAGATCACCGATGGGGCCATCGTGGCCGCCGCCACACTGAGCAACCGCTATATCACCGACCGCTTCCTGCCCGACAAAGCCATCGACCTCATCGACGAGGCCTGCGCCCTGATCCGCACCGAGATGGACTCCATGCCCACCGAGCTGGACGTAATCTCCCGGAAGATTATCCAATGCGAGATTGAGGAGGCGGCGCTGAAAAAGGAGGACGACCCCCTCTCCCAGACCCGGCTGGCCGACATTCAGAAGGAGCTGGCCGAGCTGCGGGATGAGTTTAACGCGGGCAAGGCCAAGTGGGAGAACGAAAAGAACGCCATCGGGAAAGTGCAGAAGCTGCGGGAGGATCTGGAGGCCGCAAATGCCGCCCTGGAAAAGGCCCAGCGGGAGTATGACCTGGAAAAGGCCGCCCAATTGCAGTACGGGACCATCCCTGAGCTGAAAAAACAGCTGGAGGAGCAGGAGGGCTATGCCGCCCAGTCCAAGGAGGGCAATCTGCTCCGGGACAAGGTGACGGAGGAGGAAATCGCCCGGATTGTGGAGCGCTGGACGGGCATCCCCGTGTCCAAGCTGATGGAGGGGGAGCGGGAGAAGCTGCTCCACCTGGAGGACATCCTCCACAAGCGGGTGGTAGGCCAGGACGAGGCCGTCCGGCTGGTCAGCGAGGCCATTTTAAGAAGCCGCGCCGGCATCGCCGACCCCGGCAAGCCCATTGGCTCCTTCCTGTTCCTGGGGCCCACCGGCGTGGGCAAAACTGAGCTGGCAAAAGCCCTCAGCGAAGCTTTATTCGACAGCGAGAAGAACCTGGTGCGCATCGACATGAGCGAGTATATGGAGAAGTTCTCCGTGTCCCGGCTCATCGGGGCCCCTCCGGGATATGTGGGCTATGAGGAGGGCGGCCAGCTCACCGAGGCGGTGCGCCGCCACCCCTATTCCGTCATCCTCTTCGACGAGGTGGAGAAGGCCCACCCGGACGTGTTCAACGTGCTTTTGCAGGTGCTGGACGACGGACGCATTACCGACAGCCAGGGCCGGACGGTGGACTTCAAGAATACCGTCATCATCCTCACCTCCAACCTGGGCAGCCAGTACCTGCTGGACGGCATCGGCCCGGACGGGGAAATCGACGCCCAGGCCCGCGCCCAGGTGGACGAGCTTTTGAAGCGCTCCTTCCGGCCCGAATTCCTCAACCGGCTGGACGAGATCGTGTTCTACAAGCCGCTGACCAGGGACAACATCTGCCGCATTATCGACCTGCTGCTGCGCGATTTAAACCGCCGCCTGGAGGATAAGCGCCTCCAGGTGGAGTTGACCGATTCCGCCAAGTCTCTGATCCTGGACGCCGCCTACGACCCCATGTACGGCGCCCGCCCCCTGCGCCGGTATCTCCAGCATACGGTGGAAAATCTGGTGGGCCGGAAGATCATCGCCGGGGAAGCCGCCCCCGATTCCATCCTCACCGTGGATGAGGCGGACGGCGCCCTGACCGTCCGGTAATCCCGCCCCCATATAAGAAGGGCCCGCGTGTTTGCACAC
>CATABD010000086.1 GCA_949494735.1 uncultured Oscillospiraceae bacterium | reverse complement strand
CGTCCTCGGTGACCCCCTGGAAGGTCTTGAACATCAGGTTGAACTGGCGGATATCCGTCCAGTTGAACTTCCCGCAGGTGGGGCAGGCAATCCTGTGCTCGTCGATAAAGGCCTTCATCTCGGCCTGGCTCATGGCGTCCACGCTGCGGCCCAGCTCAAAATTGTTTTCCTGGCACCAGTCCTCGATCACCTTGTCGGCGCGGAAGCGCTCGTGGCACTCCTTGCAGTCCATGAGGGGGTCGGAAAAGCCGCCCACGTGGCCGGAGGCCACCCAGACCTGGGGGTTCATGAGGATGGCGGCGTCCAGCCCCACGTTGTAGGGGTTCTCCTGGACAAACTTTTTCCACCAGGCCTTTTTCACGTTGTTTTTCAGCTCCACCCCCAGGGGGCCGTAGTCCCAGGTGTTGGCCAGCCCGCCGTAGATCTCCGACCCGGCGAAGATGAAGCCCCGGGCTTTGCACAGGTTTACGATCTTTTCCATGCTCTTTTCAATGTTTTTCATTTTTGTCATACCTCGTTTCATAAAATTCGATGAATTGGCACGGCTTCTCAGTCCGGGTCAGGGCGGAAGAGCTCCGTCATACGGCCGTCCCCCCGCTCCTGCTGATGGGCATGGAACATCTCGTGGGCCAGCTTGGAGGCCAGCACATCCCCCTCCGGCATCCCGCCCCATCCGCCACGGCGTTTCGGCCGTCATAAAGGGCGAACCCGTACCGGCGGAAGCCGGGCCATAGCGCGTTGAAATCCAGCCGCTCCAGCCGGCGGGCCACCCCGCCTTCCAATACAGCAAGTCCACGCGCAGCGCCTCCAAACCACATGAAAAACGCCCCGAGCCGCCATGGCTCAGGGCGAACTGGACAGTCCGCGGTCCCACCTGAATTCGCGCCGGACTCAAAGGGGGCCGGGCGCGCGCTCCTGCCCGGTAACGGCGGGGGCCGCCGGGCCATTTCCTGCCCGGGCTCGGGAGGGCCTTCCCGCCGCGCCTTCGGGGGACTCGCACCGTCCGTCCCCTCTCTGAAAAACCCGTGCGCGTGGTACTGTTCTCCGTCGCTGCTTTGGGCCATTCTATTACAGAAAACCGGGGCTGTCAAGGGGGCGGGCGCAAAACGCGGTTCAGCCCCCCTTTTTGCCCCCCTTGCCCGGCCGCGCCAGATGGATCAGCCCCAGCACCAGGAACACCGCGCCGATGATAATCAGCGCCGCGGCCCCTGCCATCAGGTACATCTGGGTGCGGCCCTCGTTCCGGGTGGTCACTCCCTCCACGAAGGTGAAATCCCCGCCCAGCATCCACATGACGGCCCCCAGCGCGGCCATGCCGGCGCCCTCCAACAGCTCCTTGAGGGCGGCCTTCCGCGCCGCGGCGCGGTTTTGCCTGTCGTCCATGTCAACATGCCTCCCAAACGGCCCCCGCTCCCCGGCGGTACGCCTTTGCAAGGAGCATAGCACAGCGGGGAGGAAAAATCAAGGCGGGCCCGGGCAAAAAATCAACGGACTTTTATACTTTTTTTCATTTCCTTTTTCCCGAGGCTGTGATATAATGCAGGATAAATCACTGTGCAGGAGGGAGCGCCATGCAAAACCGCGTCACCGTTACCGTGGGTGGGCTGAAATACACCCTGCTGGCTGCCGAGGGGGAGGAGTACGTCCACCGTGTGGCCGCCTATGTGGATGAGAAGCTGAGGGAGACCACCAGGGCGGGCGGCTCTTCCCAGATGGGGTGCGCCGTGCTCACCGCCGTCAACATCGCGGACGAACGTTTTAAAGAGAAGGAGGCGTCGGAAAACCTGCGCCGCCAGCTCAAGGATCTGCTGGAGGAGAACTCCCGGCTCAAGGGCGAGCTGAGCGAGGCCAAGCGGGAGATTTTTAAATTGCAGCAGAAGCGGTAAGCGCGAGCTTACCGCCACGATAAACCATCACAGAAACGAGAGAACTACCTATGGAAATACTATCCCCCGCCGGCAGCCCGGAGGCGCTGCGCGCGGCGGTGTGCGCCGGGGCGGACGCGGTCTACCTGGGCTTCGGACAATTCAACGCCCGCCGGGGGGCGAAAAACTTCACCCGGGATGAGTTTGCCGCGGCGGTGTCCCACTGCCACCTGCGGGGGGTGAAGGTATACCTCACCCTGAACACCCTGTGTTCCGACCGGGAGATGGCCCAGGCGGTGGACTGCGCCGTCCAGGCCTCCCAGCTGGGGGCGGATGCGGTGCTGGTCCAGGACATGGGGCTGGTGCGCGCCCTGCGCCAGTGCGCCCCCGACCTTCCCCTCCACGCCTCCACCCAGATGACCCTCCACTCCCTGGACGGGGTGAAGCAGGCCGCCGACCTGGGCATGACCCGGGCGGTGCTGGCCCGGGAGCTGTCCCGCCGGGACATCGCCTACATCTGTGAACGCTCCCCCATTGAAATTGAGGTGTTTGTCCACGGTGCGCTGTGTATGTGCTACTCGGGGCAGTGCTTCATGTCGTCCGTCATCGGCGGGCGCAGCGGCAACCGGGGCATGTGCGCCCAGCCCTGCCGCCTGCCCTACGGCTGGGGGGACTGGGCGGACGGCCACCCGCTCTCCCTCAAGGACATGTCGCTGGCGGGCCACCTGGAGGAGCTGCGGGACATGGGTGTGGCCAGCGCCAAGATTGAGGGGCGGATGAAGCGGCCGGAATACGTCTATATTGTGACCAAGGTCTACGCCGACGCCCTGCGGGAGGGGCGGGAGCCCACGGGGGAGGAGCTGTCCCGGCTGGAGCAGGCCTTTTCCCGCCAGGGGTTCACCGACGGTTATTACATGGAGAAAAAAGGCCCGGACATGTTTGGCGTCCGGGAGGAGGCGAAGAACCCCCGGGAGCTCTTTGCCCAGGCGCGGGCCGCTTATGAGAAAGGGGAGGGCCCCGGCGTCCCGGTGAAGTTTTACGCCATGGTCCGCCCCGGCGAGCCGCTCCAGGTGGGGGTGGAGGACGGCGAGGGCCGGGTGGTCACCGCCGCCGGAAGCGTGCCGGAGGCGGCCCGCCGCCGGGCCGCCACCCGCGCGGAGGTGGAGGGCCAGCTCACCAAGACCGGCGGCACCCCCTACCGGGTGGCCGAGGTGAGGAGTCTGGTGCAGGACGGGCTGGCGGTCCCCCTGTCTGCGGTCAACGCCCTGCGCAGGCAGGTGCTGGACGGCCTCACCGCCAAGCGCACCGCCCTGCCCCAGCGGCGCCACGGCGCGTACAAGCTGGGCGCGCGGTATGAGAATTACCGGGGGGAGCCGGACATCTACGTCTCCCTGCGCCGGGCGGGCCAGCTCACCTTCGAGCTGACAAAGGCCAAGCCCGGCCTTATCACCCTCCCCGCCGAGGAGATTGCCGCCCATCCGGACGACGTAAAGGCGGCCATTGGCCGGGGGGTGCCGGTGGCGGCGGCGCTGCCCCGCATCTGCTTTGACCGGGAGCTTCCTGGATTGCGCCGGGAGCTGGAGGCGTGCAGGGAGGCCGGGGTGACGGACGCCTACGTGGGCAATCTGGGCCACGTCCCGCTGTGTAAAGAGCTGGGCTTCGCCCTCCGGGGGGACTTCGGCCTCCAGGTGTTCAACAGCCAGGGGGTGAAGGAGTACAAACGGCTGGGCTTCCAGTCCGTCACCGCCTCCTTTGAGCTGAAGCTGGCCCAGATCCGGGATCTGGCCAAGGCGGTGGACACGGAGATCATCGCCTATGGCCGCCTGCCCCTGATGATTACCGAGAACTGCGCCGTCAAAAACCAGTCGGGCAAATGCGTGTGTTCCAACGTGAACCTGCTCACCGACCGCAAGGGGGTGCGCTTCCCGGTGGAGCGCGCCTATGGCTGCCGCAATGAGATTCTCAACGCCAACAAGGTGTTTCTGGCGGACAAGGCCCAGGATTGGAAAAAGGCGGGGCTGCGGGCCATCCGGCTGCTGTTTACCACCGAGAACGGGGTGGAGTGCGTCCAGGTGCTGGAGGCGTACCGGGGCAGGGGGAATTATATCCCCAACAACTTTACCCGGGGGCTGTATTACAGGGATGTGGAATAAAAACGAAGCGCGGAGAAGCGGGCAGCGAGGAAGCTTGGACCGGAGCGAGGGGAAAAGCCAGGCCCAGCGAAGCTGGGGCGGGTTTTCCCCGAGGCGGAGGGAAAGCGACCGAGCGTCCTGGCCGCTTCGCAGCGTGATCAAGAAGCGGGCGGCGCCCGTTGGCGGCATGGAGGTATCATGAACATCATTTTAGCTTCCCAGTCCCCCCGGCGGCGGGAGCTGCTGGAGCGGGTGGGCCTCAAGGAATTTCAGGTCGTCTCCCCCGACGTGGACGAGCGGGTGGGGCCTGGGCTGTCCCCCGCCCGGATGGTGGAGGAATTGTCCCTGCGCAAGGCCCGGGCGGCGGCGGGAAAGGCCGGGCCGGAGGACGTGGTGATCGCCGCCGACACGGTGGTGGCCCTGGACGGGAAGGCGCTGGGCAAGCCCCGGGACAGGGAGGACGCTTTCGCCATGCTCTCCGCCCTGTCGGGCCGGGAGCACCGGGTATACACCGGGGTGAGCGTGCTCCGGGGGGGCAGGGCGGCCACGGAACACGAGGAGACCGCCGTGGCGTTCCGGGCGCTGGCCCCCGGCGAGATATGGGGCTATATCGCCACCGGGGAGCCCATGGACAAGGCGGGCGCCTACGGCATCCAGGGGATCGGGGCCCTGCTGGTGTCCGGCATCCGGGGGGACTACTGCAATGTGATGGGCCTGCCGGTGTTCCGGCTGGGCCGGATGCTGCGCGAATTTGGCATAGAGCTGCTGAGAAGCGCTGAGCCGCAGTGAGCAGCGCGATAGGAGACCATGTATGAAGCGATTTTTCCAAAACAACGGCGGGTTGCTGCTGGTTGCCGCCGCGCTGCTGGCGGCGGTGCTGGCCATCGGCGCCCAGATCCTGGGCTTCGACCCCCTCACCAGTGCGCTGGAGGTGCTGGCCACCCCGTTCCGGGCGGCGTCCGCCGCCGTGGCGAACTGGACCCAGGCCCAGTATGACCGGAACTTCCGCTACGAGGATCTGGCGGCGGACAACGAGGCGCTGCGTCGGCGGGTGGCCCAGCTGGAGCAGGACGCCATCGCCGGGCAGGACGCCCAGCGGGAGAACGAGCGGCTGCGGGATCTGCTGGGCCTGCGGGAAGAGCGGCCGGAGCTGCAGTACCGGGACGCGGCGGTGGTGCGCGGGGCCTCCTCCAACTGGACGGCCGACTTTACCATCGACCAGGGGACGGCCGGGGGGGTGGAGGTGGACGACTGCGTCATCGACCAGTACGGGCACCTCATCGGCGTGGTCACCGAGGCCGGTCCCAACTCCTCCCGGGTGACCACCATTTTAGATCCCACCCTGGAGCTGGGCGGGCGGGTGGCCCGCACCGACGAGGACGCCATCCTGGAGGGTGACTTCACCCTCATGCAGGAGGGGCTGCTGCGGCTGTCCTTCGTGTCCGAGCAGGCCAAGCTGGTCACCGGAGACCAGGTAACCACCTCCGGGCTGGGGGGCGTGTACCCGCCGGGGCTGGCGGTGGGGACGGTGCGCTCCCTCCATGTGGAGGAGGACGGCGTGAGCCGGTACGCCCAGGTGGAGCCGGCGGCGGATATCGCCGGGACGCAGTATGTGTATGTCATAGTCGATTACGGAGAGTAAGGACCAATATTCACAGCCGAAATCACCGGATGGCCGGGGGATGTTCCCGTCAGGCGAGGCAAATTTTCACAGGAACCATGGCGTTCATTCCAAGAAAATTTAACGCGGCATGGCGGGAAAGGATCCGGCCAGACGGCGAATTGGGGCTGTGAATACAGGGTTTAAAGATACGGCGGGGATATCCCCGCCGTTTTTCGGAAGAAAGAGAGTGAGCGTATGGCCGAACTGACCCCCATGATGAAGCAGTACTGGAAGGTAAAGGAGCAGCACCCGGACTGCCTGCTGTTCTTCCGGCTGGGTGATTTCTATGAGATGTTCCACGACGACGCCAAGCTGGGGGCGGAGGAGCTGGGCCTCACCCTCACCACCCGGGACCGGGGCAAGCCCGAGGGGGAGCGCACCCCCATGTGCGGCGTGCCCTACCACTCCGTCCAGAGCTACATCGCCCGGCTCATCAAACGGGGGTACAAGGTGGCCATCTGCGAGCAGATGGAGGACCCGGCGCTGGCAAAGGGGCTGGTGGACCGGGATGTGATCCGCATCGTCACCCCCGGCACCGCCATGGCCGACGAGATGCTGGACGAGAGCCGGAACAACTACATCTGCGCCGTCTACGCCGACAGCGCCGGGGCGGCGCTGGCCCGGTGCGACCTGTCCACCGGGCAGTTTTCCGCCACCCCCTTCCAGGGGAAGGACTGCCTTACCCATCTGCTCAACGCCCTGGCCGCCGCCCCGCCCAGCGAGGCTATTTTGTCCGACGCGGCCGCGTCGGACAAGCAGCTCACCGACTTTTTAAAGCTTCGGCTGGGCTGCCTGTGCCAGAGCGCCCCCGAGGCCCGGTTCCGCCCCTCCCAGGCGCTGGACGCCCTGGCCGGGCTGGGCGTGCTGGAGGCGGGGGAGCGGTCCCTCCCGGAGGAGGACGGCCCCCGGATGTGCTGCCAGGCGGCGGGGGCGCTGGCGGCCTACCTCAAGGAGACCCAGAAGACCGATTTGGGCCACCTCAGCCGTCTGGTGATCGACGGGGCCAGGAGCAGGCGCTACCTGGAGCTGGACCTCACCGCGCGGCAGACGCTGGAGCTCACCGAGACCATCCGGGGCAGCGAGAAAAAGGGCTCCCTGCTGTGGGTGCTGGACAAGACCCGCACCCCCATGGGCCACCGGCTCATCCGCTCCTGGATCGAGCAGCCCCTGTGCGACCCCGCGGCCATCTCCTTCCGGCAGGACCAGGTGGCCGCCCTGACGGCGGACGGGGTGGTGCGGGAGGAGCTGTCCCGGGCCCTGCGGCGGGTGCCCGATCTGGAGCGGCTCATCGGCAAGGTGGTGTACGGCTCGGCCAACGCTAGGGACATGCTCACTCTGGCGGACGGGCTGGCGGTGCTGCCCGAGCTGGCCGGGCTGGCCGCCCCCCTGGCCCGGAGCGCCCCCCGGCGTTTTGACTTCCTGGGGGAATTCGCCGGGCTTGACGACCTCCAGGCCCTGCTGAAACAGGCCATCCGGGACGACGAGGACGACCACCGCCTGCCCTTCACCATCCGGGAGGGGGATTTCATCCGCCGGGGCTACGACGGGGAGGTGGACCACCTCCGGGATATTATCGACCATGGGGCGGACATGGTGGCCGCCCTGGAGGGCAGGGAAAAGGAACGCACCGGCATCAAGAGCCTGAAGGTGCGCTATAATAAGGTGTTCGGCTACTACATTGAGGTGTCCAAGAGCTACTATGACCTGGTGCCCGAGGGCTATGTGCGCAAGCAGACCCTGGCAAACTGCGAACGGTTCTTCACCCAGGAGCTGAAGGACCTGGAGCACGAGATCCTGTCCGCCCAGAGCCGGGTGACCGCCCTGGAATACCAGCTGTTCTGCAAACTGAGGGAGGCGGCTTCCCAGCGGGTTCGGCAGGTGCAGGACGTGGCGCGCAGCGTGGCCCGCCTGGACGTGCTGGCCTCCTTCGCGGCGGCGGCGGTGGCCAACGGCTACGTCCGCCCGGAGGTGGACGGCAGCGGCGTCATCGACATACGGGAGGGCCGCCACCCGGTGGTGGAGCGGATGCTCAAGGACTCTCTCTTTGTCCCCAACGACACCCACATGGACGGGGGGGACGACCGGCTGGCTATCATCACGGGGCCCAACATGGCGGGCAAATCCACCTACATGCGCCAGGTGGCCTTGATTGTGCTCATGGCCCAGATGGGCTCCTTTGTCCCGGCCAAGGCCGCCCGCATCGGGGTGGTGGACCGGGTGTTTACCCGCATCGGGGCGTCCGACGACCTGGGCGCGGGCCAGTCCACCTTCATGGTGGAGATGACCGAGGTGGCCCAGATGCTGAAAAACGCCACCCCCCGGTCCCTGCTCATCCTGGACGAGATCGGGCGGGGCACGTCCACCTACGACGGCATGTCCATCGCCCGGGCGGTGCTGGAACACTGCGCGGACAAAAAACGGCTGGGGGCCAAGACCCTCTTTGCCACCCACTACCACGAGCTCACCGAGGTGGAGCATACCATTGAAGGGGTGCGCAACTACCAGATCGCGGCCAAAAAGCGGGGGGACGGCATCGTATTCCTGCGCAAGATCGTCCCCGGCGGGGCGGACCAGAGCTACGGCGTGGAGGTGGCCAAGCTGGCCGGGGTGCCGGACCAGGTGGTGAACCGGGCCAGGGAGATATTGACGGAATTGGAGGCCCAGGGCCGCGCCGCTCCCGCCCCCGCGCCCAGCTCGGAAGGGGACGCCCAGGTGTCCCTGGGGGATATGGCTGGGGCGGCGGTGCTGGAAAAGCTGCGGGCGGTGTCGGTGGACACACTCACCCCCATTGAGGCCATGAACCTGCTGTATCAGTTGAAGAGCCAGCTCGGGTGAAGCGGGCTGCAATCAGGATGGAGAAACCCCGCAGGCATTCGCCTGCGGGGTTTGTGCTTTGGTGCTTTATCCCTCGTCGTCCAGCTTTAATACTGCCATAAACGCCTCTGTGGGCATTTGCACCGTGCCCAGCGAGCGCATCTTTTTCTTGCCCTCCTTCTGCTTCTCCAGCAGCTTCTTTTTCCGGGTGATGTCGCCGCCGTAGCACTTGGCCAGCACGTCTTTGCGCAGGGCCTTCAGGGTCTCCCGGGCGATGACCTTGCCGCCGATGGCCGCCTGGATGGGCACCTCGAACATCTGCCGGGGGATGTTCTCCTTCAGCTTCTCGCAGATGCGCCGGGCCCGCTTGTACGCCTTGTCCCGGTGGGCAATGAAGGACAGCGCGTCCACCTGGTCGCCGTTGAGCAGCAGGTCTACCTTCACCAGGTCGGAGGGGCGGTACTCGTCCAGCTCGTAATCCAGGGAGGCGTAGCCCCGGGTCTTGGCCTTGAGGGTGTCGAAGAAGTCGTAGATGATCTCGTTGAGGGGCATCAGATATCGGATTTCCACCAGGTTAGTGTCCAGGTACTGCATATCCTTATACTCCCCCCGGCGGTCCTGGCACAGGGGCATGATGCTGCCCACGTAGTCCGGCGGCGAGATGATGGACACATTGGCGTAGGGCTCCATGGCCTCCTTGATGGAGCCGGGGTCGGGGTAGTTGTGGGGATTGTCCACCCGCACAAGACTGCCGTCCGTTTTCGTCACTTCATATATGACCGAGGGTAATGTTGTGATAAGATCCAGGTCGAACTCCCGCTCCAGCCGCTCCTGGATGATCTCCATGTGGAGCATTCCCAGAAAGCCGCAGCGGAAGCCAAAGCCCAGGGCAATGGACGACTCCGGCTCGAAGGAGAGGGAGGCGTCGTTGAGCTGGAGCTTTTCCAGGGCGTCCCGCAGGTCGGGGTATTTGGAGCCGTCTTCGGTGTATACGCCGCAGTATACCATGGCCTGGGCGGGGCGGTAGCCGGGCAGGGGCTCCGGGGTGGGGCGGGCGGCCTCGGTGATGGTGTCGCCCACGCGGGTATCCTTCACCGTTTTGATGGAGGCGGTAAACCAGCCCACCTCGCCGGCGGAGAGCGACCGGGCGCTCTCCATCCCCAGGGGGCGCAGGTAGCCGCAGTCCAGCACATTGTACTGGGCGCCAGAGGCCATCAGGCGCACCTGCGTCCCCGGACTGATCGTCCCCTCCATCACCCGGAAGTAGACGATAACCCCCAGGTAGGGGTCGTACTGGCTGTCGAAAATCAGCGCCTTCAGCGGCGCGGACGGGTCGCCCGAGGGGGCGGGGATATGGTGTACGATGTCCTCCAGCACTGCGGGGATGTTGATGCCCTGCTTGGCGGAAATCTCCGGCGCGTCCAGGGCAGGCAGGCCGATGATATCCTCAATTTCATGCTTCACCCGCTGAGGGTCGGCGGCGGGCAGGTCGATTTTATTCAGCACCGGGCGGATCTCCAAATCGTGGTCCAGGGCCAGATAGGTATTGGCCAGCGTCTGGGCCTCCACCCCCTGGGCGGCGTCCACCACCAGCACCGCCCCCTCGCAGGCGGCCAGGGAGCGGCTCACTTCGTAGTTGAAGTCCACATGGCCGGGGGTGTCGATGAGGTTGAGGCAGTAGGTCTGCCCGTCCTGGGCGGTGTAGTCCATGCGGACGGCCCGGGCCTTGATGGTGATGCCCCGCTCCTTTTCCAACTCCATGTTGTCCAGGAGCTGGGATTCCATCTGGCGCTGCTCCACCGCGCCGCACAGTTCAATCATGCGGTCGGACAGGGTGGATTTTCCGTGGTCGATGTGGGCAATAATAGAAAAATTTCTGATTTTAGAATGATCTGTCATAAAAACGAATCCTCCGGGTATTTTAAAGAGGGATTATAACAAAACCGCAGGGCTTTCAACGGGTGTTCTCCATATGGCTGGCCATTTCGCCGTTGAGGCGCTCGCCGCAGGTATGGACAATCTGGAGCAGGGACTGGTAGGTGCCGGGATACGCCTCCTTCATGGCGTTGTGGTCAAGGGGCGGGAAATGGGCGCCCTTGCCGGGGTTTGCCAGGGCGTCCACAAACTCCGCCTCGCTCATCAGCAGGTCGGCCCTGGGCAGCCCCGCCAGGAACCAGGACTGGGGCACGTTGAAAAAGTCGTCGTTTTCGTTGCCGCTGGCCCGGTGGAGGTGGCGAAAGAGGATGTATACCGTGCCGGACAGGTAATTGGCGGCGGCCCGGATGGCCTTTTTGCTGCCCACCCGGCTGAGCAGGTCGAAGAGCAGCCCCACCGAGTTGACCACCAGCTTTTTGGACAGGGTGGCGATTACCGAGCCCTGCATCACGTTGTCCCGCTCATCGGACACATCGTACAGGGTGTCTGCGTCCAGAATGGTGGTGCCGTCCCGGCTGAGGGTGCGTCCCAGCAGGAAGTCGGCGGATACATTATAAAAATCGCAGGCTTTTACCACAAACACCAGGCCGGGCTCACGGGCTCCGTTCTCGTAGTGGGAAAGCAGTGCCTGGGATATACCCAGCGTCTTGGCGGCCTGCCGCTGAGAAATACCCTTCTCCTGCCGCAGCAGGGAGAGGGTTCGTGCGAAATCAGGGTTTGTCATCCTGATCTCCCCCTTTCCTTGTGTTGCTCGCCGCGCCGGGGCGGCCCCGAAAACACAGCAGGTATAGTATAGCGGGGAAAATACGTTTTGTAAAGAGTTTGGGACAAGGAAAGGGACAGAAAAATTTCAAATATTTTTTCGGTTTCGTCCATATCCCCCTTGAAAAAAAACGGGGACGGTGTTACATTAAAAGGTAGTATTTCAAAAATTCCGCGGGCCCTGCGCCCGTCTCAACGGAGGGAAACGATCCATGTTCAGATACCTGATCCAGAAGCTGAAAAACAACCCCAAAAAAATCGTCTTTACCGAGGGCAACGACGAGCGCGTTCTGGAGGCCGCCGCCCGGCTGCTGTCCGGCACCTTCCTCACCCCCATCCTCATTGGCGACCCGGAGGAGATCCACAAGGTGGCCGAAGAGGCCTGCCTGAACATCCGGGACGTACAGATTCTCCAGCCCTCCACCTATGACAAGATGGATGCCATGGTGGAGAAAATGGTGGAGCTGCGCCGGGGAAAGATGACCGCGGAGCAGTGCCGCGCCGCCCTCCAGAAGGGCAATTATTTTGGCACCATGCTGGTGGCCATGAAGGAGGCGGACTGCCTGCTGGGCGGCGCCACCTACTCCACCGCCGATACGGTGCGCCCCGCCCTCCAGCTCATCAAGACCCGGCCGGGCAATAAGATCGTGTCCTCCTGCTTCATCCTGGTGCGGCCCTTTGCCACCGGCGGCAACCAGGTGCTGGCCATGGGCGACTGCGCCATCAACATCGACCCCAGCGAGGACGATCTGGTGGAGATTACCCAGGAGGTGGTCAACTGCGCCCGCCGGTTTGGGGTGGACCCCAAGGTGGCCATGCTGTCCTATTCCACGCTAGGTTCCGGCGCGGGCCCAGCCGTGGACAAAATGCGCAATGCCTGCGACAAGCTGAAAGCATTGGATCTGGATTTCCCGGTGGACGGCGAGTTCCAGTTCGACGCCGCCGTGTCCCCCACGGTGGGCAGGCTGAAGGCCCCCGGCTCCGACGTGGCGGGCCGGGCCAATACCTTTATCTTTCCGGATATCTCCGCCGGTAATATCGGCTATAAGATTGCCCAGCGCATGGGCAACTTCGACGCCTATGGCCCCATCCTGCTGGGCCTGAACGCGCCCATCAACGACCTGTCCCGGGGCTGCAACGCCATGGAGGTCTACTCCATGGCCATTATCACCGCAGCGCTGGCGGATTAAACCGGGGTTTGCTCCCGCCTGTTTTTTGACGGGAAAGTGCGGGCGGACAGCATAGCTG
>CATABD010000085.1 GCA_949494735.1 uncultured Oscillospiraceae bacterium | reverse complement strand
GGGGACCTATGTGGTGATGCTCCCCGGCCCGCCCAGCGAGTGCCTGCCCATGTTCCGGGAGCGGGCGCTGCCCTGGCTGGCCCGGCTGAGCGAGGGGGTCATCCGCTCCCGCACCCTGCGGGTGTTCGGCATGGGGGAGTCGGCGGTGGAATCCCTCCTCCGGGAGCGGATGAACGCGCTCACAAACCCCACCCTGGCCCCCTACGCCAAGGAGGGGGAGGTGGAGCTGCGCATCACCGCCAAGGCGGACACCCCGGAGGGGGCGGACGCCCTCATCGCCCCGGTGGAGGCGGAGGTGCGCGCCCTGCTGGGGGAGCTTGTCTACGGCGCGGACGTGTCGGGGCTGCCCCAGGTGGTGCTGGAGGGGGCCCGGGCGCGGGGCCTCACCCTGGGCACGGCGGAGAGCTGCACCGGGGGGCTCATCGCCAAGCGCATCACCGATGTGCCCGGCGCGGCGTCGGTGTTCAAGGGGGGCGTGGTGAGCTACCACTGTGAGGTAAAAGCCGGGGTGCTGGGGGTGTCCCAAGCCCTGCTGGACGAAAAGGGCGCGGTGTGCGCCGAGGTGGCGGAGCAGATGGCCCAGGGGGCCCGGCGGGCGCTGGGCTGCGACCTGGCGGTGTCGGTCACCGGGGTGGCGGGGCCGGACCCGGACGAGCGGGGCAACCCGGTGGGGCTGGTCTATACCGCGCTGGCCGCCCCCGACGGCTGCTGGACAAAGGAGCTGCACCTGGCGGGCGCAGGGGCGCGGCGGGACCGCATCCGCGCCCTGGCGGCCAACCACGCGCTGGACATGGCAAGACGGTGGTTGGAGAAGCGCTGAGCCGTTGCGAGCAGCGGGCTAAGCCCGCAGCGCAGCAAAAACCATATGGGGCCATAGGCCCAGAGGATTTTGCGCAGTCGGAGGGCTTAGAGCCGCGTAGCGAGCAGGCGAAGCGTGACAGCGGAGAAGCGCTGAGCCGCCGGGGGCAGCGCGGAACAATTTATCACACGACGGCGAGGAGGACGGCGGCATGAGGCGGTGGAAAAAGACGGCTGCGGCGGCGCTTGCCCTGTGCGCGCTGGTGCTGGCGGGGGCATTGAGCCTGTCCGCCTCCGCATCCCCGGGCAATGTGAACCTGATGGCGGTGAACGAGCGGGTGCTGCTGGACCTGACGGCGGATAATATGCCCCGCACGGTGGGGGGAGTGCTGTATGTGCCCTACACCATGCTGTCCTACCAGGCCACCGGCATCGACCTGGGGGTAAACGCCATGTACAGCACCACCAAGCGCACGCTGCTGGTTACGGACGGGCAGCTGGGCGTGGTGTTCGACACCCGGGCCAACACCGCCCAGGATCTGTCCGGCGCTGCGGTGTCCGCCCAGGCCATGGTGCGCAACGGCACGGTTTTTGTGCCCATCGACTGGCTGTGCGACTATTTCGGCACCATCAGCTGCACCCGCACCAGCACCCGGCACGGCACCCTGATCCGGCTGACCAGCAGCTCCGCCATCCTCAGCGACCGGTCCTTTGTGAGCGCGGCGGACAACCAGCTGGCGGACAGCCTGAGCCGCTACCTGGAGTCGGGCGGCAGGGGGGAGGGGGAGAACCCTGTCCCCTCCGGCGGCGCGGAGGCGTCCGAGCCGCCCAGCGGGGGGGAGCTGTACCTTGCCCTGCGCTGGGGGGACGAGGGGGAGGAGTGCGCCCGGCTGGCGGAGGGGCGCGGACTGCGCGTGCTGTTCCTGTTCACCCCGGAGCAGCTGCGGGAGCAGGACGACCTGGTCCGCCGCCTGGCGGGGGCGGGCCATACCATAGGGCTGGCCCTGGAGGGGGAGGATGTGGAAGCCTGCATGGACCAGGCGGCGGAGGGGCGCGGGCTGCTGGCCGCCGTCGCCCGCTGTCCCGCCCTGGTGGCCGCAGCCCCCGGCCTGGACCGGGAGGGCCGGGAGGGGCTGGCCCAGGCGGGCTTTGCGGTATGGCGGCCCACCCTGAAGGGGTCGGCCCATCCCACCGGCGCGGCGCTGGTGCGGGAGCTGGACCCCCAGCAGGTGAACTACGTGGAGATTGGCTGCGGCGGCGGGGGCGTCAGGTTCCTGCGGGCGGCGCTGGACGCCATGGAGGAGGAAAACTGCCGGATCTACCAGCCCACCGCGCCGGAGCTGGGGTAAACGAAAGTCCCATCCCGGGAGGGATGGGACTTTTTTGATGTTTTTGTATTTGCGCAGATTTGCTTAGGGCTTGTTTGAAAATTGTCAACACGCCCAATCGGCGGGCCTTTTTCCGTCGAGCCGCGTTGATTTGCCTTGAAATACACAAAGTATTCCTGCGCCAAATCGCCTTGCCCGGCGGAAAAATTCCTCGCCGCTGGGCATATTGCCAATTTTCAAACGGCGCCTAGGCGCCAAATATTGAAGTGTCCCAAATATTCAATAGAATAGCTATTTCGGAGCCAAACCTCAACATTGCCAGCAAGGCGCGGCAATGTATGTCCTTTTCATTTTTTTCTCTCCTTCTTCCACAAAAGTACAGCGCCCCACACAAAAAGAAGTGTTCCCGCTAAGCGAAAGGAGGGTATAATTTGAAAATACCGAATTTCTGTGTACCTATAATCATAGTTTGACTTAATGAACGAGAAGAACGCATCAGGGAGGAACGGCGCACCTATTACAAGGGCAACGCCCAACAGCAAAAGAGCGCCGATAACCGCACAATCCTTTTTCATCGTCTTTGATACCTCTCAGTCCCGAATGCTGAACACATTCCCGGATTTCGCCATTCAACAGCCCATTGGCGCCACTCCAGCCCTTTATCCAAGTACATGCATATAATACTGTAAATTGGAAATCTAGGGCTTGTTTGAAAATTGTCAACACGCCCAATCGGCGGGCCTTTTTCCGCTGAGCCGCGTTGATTTGCCTTGAAATACACAAAGTATTCCTGCGCCAAATCGCCTTGCCCGGCGGAAAAATTCCTCGCCGCTGGGCATATTGCCAATTTTCAAACGGCGCCTAGTCAATCAATTTTGACAGCTCCTACAAATCCAGCATCACCCGCTCGATGCCCGCCACGGCCTCTTCCACCAGGCCGTCCACGTCCAGCGCCTTTTCCGCCTCCTCCAGCTCCTCCAGCTTGGGCTTGGTGCGGGGGTGCTTGGGGGTGAACACGGTGCAGCAGTCCTCATAGGGCAGGATGGAGGTCTCAAAGGTGCCGATCCGCCGGGAAATGCGGACGATCTCCTCCTTGTCCATCCCCACCAGGGGGCGGAGCACCGGCACGGTGCACACCGCGTCGGTGCATACCATGGCGTCCAGGGTCTGGCTGGCTACCTGGCCCACCGACTCCCCCGTCACCAGGGCCTGGATGCCGTTCTGTCCGGCCACCCGGCAGGCGATGCGCATCATGAAGCGGCGCATGAGGATGGTGAACAGCTCCTCGGGGCAGGAGCGGCGCAGCTCCTCCTGGATTTTGGTAAAGGGCACCACGTGGACGCACTGCTTGCCCGTGTAGGGCACCAGCAGCCGGGCCAGCTCCAGCACCTTCTCCTTGGCCTCCGGGGAGGTGTAGGGGTAGGAGTAATAGTGGATCATGTCCACAATGACCCCCCGTTTGGCGACCATCCAGGAGGACACGGGGGAGTCGATCCCGCCGGACAGCAGGGACAGCGCCCGCCCCCCCATGCCCACGGGCAGGCCCCCCGCCCCCGGCTCCGGGTCGGCGTGGAGGTAGGCGTCGAAATCCCGCACCTCCACGTGGACGGTGAGCTGGGGGTGGTGCATGTCCGCCTCCAGGTGGGGGTAGCGGTCGTGGAGCTCGCCCCCCACATACTGGGACAGCTGGATGGAGGTCATGGGGAAGGCTTTGTCCGCCCGCTTGCTCTCCACCTTGAAGGACTTGGCGGCGGCCAGCCGGTCCCCCAGGTAGTCCACGGCGCAGGCCACGATGGCGTCCTTGTCCTTGGGGCAGGCCCTGGCCCGGCATATGCCCACCGCGCCGAACAGCCTGCCCATGGCGGCCCAGGCGCCTTCGAAATCGCAGGAATCGTCCAGCGGCTCCACATAGGTGGTGGACTGGCGGGTGTACACCTTGAAGGGGCCGTATTTTTTCAGCCGCCGTTTGGCGTTGCCCATGAGCTTTTCCTCAAAGCCCCGGCGGTTGAGGCCCTTGAGCACCATTTCCCCCTGCTTGAGCAGGATAATTTCCTTCATAACGTGTCCCTTGCTTTCTACATTCGGATGTTTTCCTATTTTACAGGGGCGGCGGGGTTATGTCAAGGAGGGCCCGGTAAAAGCGATCCGGCCCTGCGCCCGGCCGGATGGCGGCCGTGGTGCGGCTGCGGATAGATTTTACTTGCCCCAGCCGTCGGATTGTGTTAAAATCTGGGGAGAGAACACAGCGAGAGGCGAGAGGGGGAGGGGGCCGCAGGCTGGGGCCGCGGCCCTGAAATTTTATGTCCAATCAGACCGGATTTGACAACCAGCGCTATGTGGAGACCCAGTCCGCCCGCATCCGGGAGCGCATCGCCCAGTTCGGCGGCAAGCTGTACCTGGAGTTCGGCGGCAAGCTGTTCGACGACTACCACGCCGCCCGGGTGCTGCCCGGCTTTGCCCCGGACAGCAAGATCCGGATGCTGCTGGCGCTGAAGGACAGCGTGGAGGTGGTGGTGGTCATCAACGCCGCCGCCATCGAGCAGAACAAGGTGCGGGGGGATCTGGGCATCACCTATGAGGAGGATGTGCTGCGCCTCATCGACACCTTCCGGGGGGAGGGGCTGTATGTGGGCAGCGTCACCATCACCCAGTACGCCGGCCAGCCGGCGGCGGACGCGTTCAAGCGGCGGCTGGAGGGGTTCGGGGTGAAGGTATACCTCCACTATCCCATCCCCGGCTACCCCCATGACGTGGGGCGCATCGTGTCGGAGGACGGGTTCGGCAAAAATGACTACATCGAGACGGAAAGGCCCCTGGTGGTGGTCACCGCCCCCGGCCCCGGGTCGGGGAAAATGGCCACCTGCCTGTCCCAGCTCTACCACCACCACATTCGGGGTGTGCGGGCGGGATACGCCAAGTTTGAGACCTTCCCCACCTGGAACCTGCCCCTCAAGCACCCGGTAAACCTGGCCTACGAGGCGGCCACCGCCGATTTGAACGACGTGAACATGATCGACCCCTTCCACCTCCAGGCGTATGGGGAGACCACGGTGAACTATAACCGGGACGTGGAGGTGTTCCCGGTGCTCCAGGCCATGTTCGGGGAGATCATGGGGGAGAGCCCCTACAAATCCCCCACCGACATGGGGGTGAACATGGCGGGCAGCTGCATCATAGACGATGAGGCCGTATGCGCCGCGGCCAGGCAGGAGATCATCCGCAGGTACTACGCCGCCCTGTGCGACCGCCGCCGGGGCCAGGGCAGCGACGAAATCGTCTACAAGCTGGAGCTGCTGATGAAGCAGGCCCAGGCGGGCCCGGAGCTGCGCCCCGTCATCCGCGCCGCCGAGGACAAGGCGGAGGAGCGGGGGGAGCCCGCCGCCGCCATCCAGCTGCCCGACGGACGGGTGGCGGTGGGCAAGACCTCCGAGCTGATGGGGGCCGCCGCCGCGGCCCTGCTCAACGCCCTCAAGGCGCTGGCGGGCATCCACCGCAAGACCCACCTGATCTCCCGGGAGGCCATCGAGCCCATCCAGGCGCTGAAGGTGGGCCACCTGGGCAGCCGCAACCCCCGGCTCCACAGCGACGAGGTGCTCATCGCCCTGGCCATCTCCACCGCCACCGTCCCCCTGGCCGCCCGGGCGCTGGACAGCCTGGACATGCTGCGGGACTGCGAGGCCCACTCCTCCGTCATCCTCACCGCCGCGGACAGCGGGACCTATTCCCGGCTGGGCCTGCGCCTGACCTGCACCCCCCGCTACCAGGGCAGCCAGCTCTACCACAAGTAGGGGAAGCGTTTCACGTGAAACGCCTGTTTGACATTCGAGGGGTTGTTGGCGCGGCACGAAAGAAAAGGCTTGCAATTGGGCGCGGGGTGTGGTATCATGCTAAATACCTGTGCGGGGCTTGCCCGCTTTTACGAAGCCATCACCGAAAGGATTTGAGTTAAAATGACCACTGCCCAGCTCATCGTGTCCATCATTTACTTCATCGTGTCCCTGGCCCTGGTGGCCATCGTCATGCTCCAGTCCGGCAAAAGCGCGGGGCTGTCCGGCGCCATCGCCGGCGGGGCGGACACCTTCCTGTCCAAGAACAAGGCCAAGTCCGCCGACGCCCGGCTGGCCAAGATGACCAAGTGGGTGGCCATCGTGTTCATGGTCCTCACCCTGGCCCTGTGTCTGCTGTCCCTGTCCTGAACCGCCGCGTGAAAAGCTCCCTCCGTGTACCGGAGGGAGCTTTTTTGCCCTGAAAATCCCGCGGAATTTCAAATTGAAACCCGTCCGGCCCCCTGATAAGATAAGACCGTCAAGCGCGATGGATACAGGTTCTAACAATTAACAACCAGGAGGGCGATCAATTATGGAAAGGACGTTTACTATTGAGGATGTGGCCGCCTTTACGGGGCTGACCGACCGCACCCTGCGCACCTATCTCCAGGAGGGGCGGCTGGCCGGGGAGAAGGTGGACGGGGCGTGGCGCTTCTCCCCGGGCGACGTTCAGCGGCTGTTCCAGGACGCGGGCGCCCAGCGGGCTATGGAGGCCAACCGCAACGCGCTGGTCTATGACTTCATGCTGGGCGGTATGGCGGAGGATCGCTGCTGCCTCATCCGGGACATCCCCGTGGATGAGGGCGGGGAGGAGGCCCTGCGCCAGCGCCTGCTGGACCGGGTGAACCGGGAGGAGGGCAGGGTGTCCTTCGCCTACTCCTACGGTGTGGACCGCCGGGGCCAGGGCACGGCCCGGGTAATCCTCACCGGGCCCACGGCGCTGGTGCGGTCCATTTTGGCGGACATGTAAAGAGGGCGGCCCCCGGCAGACGCCGGGGCCGCTTTTTATATTCTGAGATGCTCCGGGGGGCGGTATTGCAGCGCCTCCGCCTCGTCGCCGCAAGCTCCATATTCCTCACTCCGCCTTCGGCGTAAGCTCGCTCATTTCGCTGCGGCTCCTCTCCCCGCAGAGCCAAAGGGCGGCTTTGCGGGGGTCCCTTTTAAATCCGCAGATGTTCGGGCGGGCGGTATTGCAGCGCCTCCGCCAGGTGATGGGCCGCGATATCCGCCGCCCCGTCCAGGTCGGCGATGGTGCGGGCCACCCGGAGGATGCGGTCGTACCCCCGGGCGGTGAGGCCCAGACGGTCATAGGCCCCCCGGATAAGCCGCTGGCACTCCCCGTCCAGCTTGCAGTGCTCCCGCAGCTCACGGGGACCCATCCGGGCGTTGCAGGCGGGGCCGTCCGGGCCATAGCGGGCGGTCTGGACGGCGCGGGCGGCGTTGACCCGCTGCCGGATGGCGGCGGAGGGCTCCGCCGGGGGGGCGCCGCCGGACAGCTCGTCGTAGTCCAGGGAGGGCACGTCCACGCAGATGTCGATGCGGTCCAGCATGGGCCCCGACAGCCGGGACAGGTAGCGCCGCACCGCCTGCTCCGTGCAGGTGCAGCGCCCCGAGGGGTGGCCGTACCAGCCGCACTTGCAGGGGTTCATGGCGCACACCAGCATAAAGCGGCTGGGGTAGCTCACCGAGCCGGACACCCGGGATATCTGGGCCACCCCGTCCTCCAGGGGCTGGCGGAGCACCTCCAGCACATCGGCGCGGAATTCGGGCAGCTCGTCCAGGAACAAAACCCCGTTGTGGGCCAGGGAAATCTCGCCGGGCCGGGGGTTGGGTCCGCCCCCGGTCATCCCGGCGGCGGAGATGGTGTGGTGGGGGGCGCGGAAGGGGCGGCGGCGCACCATGGGGCGCTCCTTGGAGGTCAGACCCATGACCGAGTAGATTTCCGTGCAGGCCAGGGCCTCCGCCCGGGTCATGTCGGGCAGTATGGACGGCAGGCGCTTGGCCATCATGGACTTGCCCGAGCCGGGAGAGCCCGACATGAGCACATGGTGGCCCCCGGCGGCGGCCACCTCCAGCGCCCGCTTGGCCTGCTCCTGGCCCTTCACCTCGGAAAAGTCCGGGCCCTGGAGGGGGGGAAGCCCGTCTTGCCAGGGCCGGGCGGGGGCAATGGGCCGTTCCCCGGACAGGTGGAGGGCCAGTTCCCCCACCGTATGGACGGGCAGCACCTCCAGCCCGTCGGCCAGGGTGGCCTCCGGGGCGTTGTCCGCGGGGACGAACAGGCGGCGTATGCCCGCCCGTTTGGCCGCCAGCGCCATGGGCAGCACCCCGGGCACCGGGCGCAGCCGCCCGTCCAGGGACAGCTCGCCCACAAAGGCGGAGTCCCGTTCACCCTCCAGGGGGAGCTGGCCCCCCGCGCACAAAATGCCCACCAGAATGGGCAGGTCGTACACCGTGCCCGCCTTGCGCCGGCCGGCGGGGGCCAGGTTCACGGTAATGCGGGAGACGGGGAAGTCAAAGCCGCTGGATTTGATTGCCGAGCGCACCCGCTCCCTGGCCTCCTTCACGGCGGCGTCGGGCAGGCCCACCACGTCGAAGGCGGGCAGGCCGCCGGACAGGGCGCACTCGGCGGCCACCGGATAGCCCTCCACCCCGTTCAGCCCCAGGGAGGTTACATTGCATACCATGGGCGCTCGCCCCTTTCCTGTGTGGTTTTCAATACTTTACCATGATTTGCCCCGCTGCGCAAGACCCGCGGGGAAGGCGGGGCTGGAAGGGGCTGGAAAGCCAAATTGTCCAGAAAGTTTACCGAAAAATTGAGCTTTTCCAATTGCAAAACCGGGACGGATGTGATAGACTATTCACCGCGAAACGGAACGAACCGAATAGGTGAACGTTCTCATATGAAAAGGAGGAAAACGCCTATGGCACGCAAGTTCAAAACTATGGACGGCAACACCGCCGCCGCCCACGTGTCCTACGCCTTTACCGAGGTGGCCGGCATCTATCCCATCACGCCGTCCAGCCCCATGGCGGACAACGTGGACCAGTGGGCCGCCGCTGGCCGCAAGAATATCTTCGGCCAGCCCGTCAAGGTCATTGAGATGCAGTCCGAGGCCGGCGCGGCCGGCACCGTCCACGGCTCCCTGGCCGCCGGCGCCCTGACCACTACTTACACCGCCTCCCAGGGCCTGCTGCTGATGATCCCCAACATGTACAAGATCTCCGGCGAGCTGCTCCCCGGCGTGTTCCACGTGTCTGCCCGCACCGTGGCCAGCCACGCGCTGAACATCTTCGGCGACCACTCCGACGTCATGGCCTGCCGCCAGACCGGCTTCGCCATGCTGTGCGAGTCCAACCCCCAGGAGGTCATGGACCTGGGCGCGGTGGCCCACCTGGCCGCCATCGAGGGCCGCGTCCCCTTCGTGAACTTCTTCGACGGCTTCCGTACCTCCCACGAGATCCAGAAGATCGCCATCTGGGACTATGAGGACCTGGCCGGGATGGTGGACTGGAAGGCCATCGGCGACTTCCGCGCCCGCGCCCTCAACCCCGAGCGCCCCGTGATGCGCGGCTCCCATGAGAACGGCGACATCTTCTTCCAGCACCGCGAGGCCTGCAACAAGTACTACGACGCCATCCCCGGCATCGTGGAAGAGTACATGGGCAAGGTCAACGCCAAGCTGGGCACCAATTACCAGCTGTTCAACTACTACGGCGTGCCCGACGCCGACCGGGTCATCATCGCCATGGGCTCCATCTGCGACGTGGCCGAGGAGGTCATCGACTACCTGAACGCCCACGGCGAGAAGGTGGGCCTCATCAAGGTGCGGCTGTACCGCCCCTTCCGGGCCGACAAGCTGCTCTCCGCCATCCCCGCCACCTGCAAGCACATCGCCGTGCTGGACCGCACCAAGGAGCCCGGCGCCCAGGGCGAGCCCCTCTACCTGGACGTGGTGACTGCCCTGGCCAACGCGGGGCGCACCGACATCTCCGTCATCGGCGGCCGCTACGGCCTGGGCTCCAAGGACACCCCGCCCGCCAGCGTGTTCGCGGTGTATGAGGAGCTGACCAAGTCCGCCCCCAAGCGCCAGTTCACCATCGGCATCGTGGACGACGTGACCAACATGTCCCTGGAGGAGAAGCCCTCCCCCAACACCGCGGCCGAGGGCACCATCGAGGTCAAGTTCTGGGGCCTGGGCGGCGACGGCACCGTGGGCGCCAACAAGAACTCCATCAAGATCATCGGCGACCACACCGACAAGTATATCCAGGCGTACTTCCAGTACGACTCCAAGAAGACCGGCGGCGTGACCATCAGCCACCTGCGCTTCGGCGACCAGCCCATCCGCGCCCCCTACTATATCAACAAGGCCGACTTCGTGGCCTGCCACGTGCCCGCCTACATCGTCAAGGGTTTCCCCATGGTCCGGGACGTGAAGGACGGCGGCACCTTCCTCATCAACTGCCAGTGGTCCGACGAGGAGCTTGACAAGCATATGCCCGCCGTGGCCAAGCGCTACATCGCCGAGCACAACATCCAGGTCTACACCATCAACGCCATCGACCTGGCCATCGAGATCGGCATGGGCAAGCGCACCAACACCATCCTCCAGTCCGCCTTCTTCAAGCTGGCCAAGGTGATGCCCGAGGCGGAGGCCATCCAGTATATGAAGGACGCCGCCACCCACTCCTACCTGAAGAAGGGCCAGGACATCGTGGACATGAACCACAAGGCCATCGACATCGGCGCCACCGCGTTCAAGAAGTTCGAGGTGCCCGCCTCCTGGGCCACCGCCGAGGACAAGGCCGGGGCCGGCGACCTGGAGGGCCGCCCCGAGCTGGTGGAAATGGTCAAGGACGTGATGGAGCCCATCAACCGCATGGACGGCGACAGCCTGCCCGTGTCCGCTTTCGTGCCCCACGTGGACGGCACCTTCCAGCAGGGCGCCTCCGCCTATGAGAAGCGCGGCGTGGCCGTGTCCGTCCCCGCCTGGAACCCCGACACCTGCGTGCAGTGCAATATGTGCGCCTATGTCTGCCCCCACGCCACCATCCGTCCCTTCGCCCTCACCGAGGAGGAGGCTAAGGCCGCTCCTGAGTGCGCCCAGATCGTGGACGTGAAGGCCGGCAAGGGCAAGGGTGTGTACAAGTACTCCCTGGCCGTGTCCGCTATGGACTGCATGGGCTGCTCCGTCTGTGTGGGCGTGTGCCCCACCAAGAGCCTGTCCATGGTGCCCCTGGAGAAGGAGGCCGTGCGCCAGCCCGCCTTCGACTACATGGTGGCCAAGGTGGCCCCCAAGGCCGATATGGCCGGCACCGCCTCCGTCAAGGACAGCCAGTTCAAGCAGCCCCTGCTGGAGTTCTCCGGCTCCTGCGCCGGCTGTGCCGAGACCGCCTATGCCCGCCTGGTCACCCAGGTTTGCGGCGAGCGGATGTACGTGTCCAACGCCACCGGCTGCTCCTCCATCTGGGGCGGCCCCGCCGCCACCTCCCCCTACACCGTCAATCAGGACGGCAAGGGCGTGGCCTGGGCCAACTCCCTGTTTGAGGACAACGCCGAGCACGGCTTAGGGCTGCACCTGGGCCAGAAGGCCATCCGCAACGCCCTGGCCGACAAGACCCGCGCCCTCATCGCCATCGACTGGACCTACGCTCCCCTCAAGGAGGCCGCCCAGAAGTGGCTGGACACCATGGACGACGGCGAGGCCAACCAGGAGGCCACAAAGGCCTATATCGCCGCGCTGAACGACGGCCTGTGCACCATCGACGAGGTGACCGGGTTCGTCAACAGCCCCGCCGCCAAGGACGCCTTCGGCGACAAGCTGGCCGAGATGCAGGCCCACGCCAAGCAGCTCAAGGACTCCGGCGCCCAGTTCTGCGACTGCGACGCCTGCAAGCTCATCCAGGAGATCCTGGCCCAGAAGGAGTACCTGAACAAGAAGTCCGTGTGGATCTTCGGCGGCGACGGCTGGGCCTATGACATCGGTTACGGCGGACTGGACCACGTGCTGGCCTCCGGCGAGGACGTGAACATCTTCGTGTTTGACACCGAGGTGTACTCCAACACCGGCGGACAGGCGTCCAAGTCCTCCAACATCGGCCAGGTGGCGCAGTTTGCCGCCGCCGGCAAGGCCATCAGCAAGAAGTCCCTGTCGGAGATCGTCATGCAGTACGGTTACGTCTACGTGGCCCAGGTGGCCATGGGCGCAAACCCGAACCAGACGCTGGCCGCCATCCGCGAGGCCGAGGCCTATCACGGCCCGTCCCTGGTCATCGGCTACAGCCCCTGCGAGATGCACTCCATCAAGGGCGGCATGGCCAACTGCCAGAGCGAGATGAAGAAGGCCGTGGCCTGCGGCTACTGGAACCTGTTCCGCTACAACCCCGCCCTGAAGGCGGAGGGCAAGAACCCGTTCACCCTGGACTCCAAGGCGCCCGCGGGCGGCTATCAGGAGTTCCTGAAGAACGAGGCCCGCTACTCCTCCCTCACCCGTTCCTTCCCGGAGCGCGCCGAAAAGCTCTTCAAGGAGAACGAGGAGGCCGCGATGGCCCGGTGGGAGCACCTGCAAAAGCTCATCGAGCTGTATCAGTAAGCGGGCGGCCTACCCCCGCCGGGAGGCGGGACGGCGCGGGTGCGCCGTAAATTCGGAGCGCAGCGGAGAATTTGCGCAGGGCGGATTCATTCCGCCCGAGCATTGAAATCCAAAGGGCCCCCGGCGCGTCCGCAGGACGGG
>CATABD010000084.1 GCA_949494735.1 uncultured Oscillospiraceae bacterium | reverse complement strand
GAGCAGATGGAGCTGGAGTTCTTCTGCAAGCCGGGCACGGAGCTGGAGTGGTTCGCCTACTGGAAAGACTTCTGCCACCAGTGGCTGCTGAACCTGGGCGTCAAGGAGGAGAACCTGCGCCTGCGCGACCACGACCCGGAGGAGCTCAGCCACTACTCCAACGCCACCACCGACTTTGAGTTCGCCTTCCCCTTCACCGACTGGGGCGAGCTTTGGGGGGTGGCCAGCCGCACCGACTTCGACCTCACCGCCCATCAGAACACCTCCGGCAAGGACCTGACCTACTTCGACCAGGAGACCGGCGAGCACTACGTCCCCTATGTCATCGAGCCCTCCCTGGGCGTGGAGCGGATGCTGCTGGCATTCCTTTGCAACGCCTACGACGAGGAGGTGGTGGACGAGGCCAAGAACGACGTGCGCACCGTGCTGCGCCTGCACCCCGCCCTGGCCCCCTTCAAGTGCGCGGTGCTCCCCCTGTCCAAAAAGCTGAGCGATAAGGCCAGGGAGGTCCAGGCCGAGCTGTCCAAGCATTTCATGGTGGACTTTGACGACGCCGGCTCCATCGGCAAGCGCTACCGCCGCCAGGACGAGATCGGCACGCCCTACTGCGTCACCGTGGACTTCGCCACCGTGGGCAGCGAGACCGAGATTGCCGACCACGCCGTCACCATCCGGGACAGGGACACCATGGACCAGGTTCGTGTGCCCATCAGCGGGCTGAAAAACTGGCTGGAGGAAAAGCTGGCCTATTAACTTTTCGTAAAATTGCGCGTTTGCCCGTGCACAGCGGGGCGAATTGTGATAGAATACCGGCGGCGGGCATCCAAACATGGGCTGCCTGCCGCCGGTATATCTTCTGTGGAGGCGCGGCGATGAAACAACTATTCTCCTGCTTTTTATTCCGAAAGCGCCCGGAGGACGGGCTGTCCGCCCCCCGCCGGGCGGCCTTCTGGCTTTGGAACGGGCTGCTCATGCTGGGCGCGGCGCTGGCCCTGGGCCTTTTGTGCCTGATGCTGGCCCCCGCCCAGTATGGCTGGGAGCTGTTCTACGATTATCTGGACCACCCGGCGCTGGTGGCGCTCAACCTGCTCCCCCCCGTGGTGCTCATGGCGCTGCTCTACGGCCTTTCCGGCCGGGCATGGCTGGCCTATGCGCTCACCTCCCTGCCGGTGCTGGGACTGGCCGCCGGGAATGCCTATAAGATGTTCTTCCGGGACGACCCGGTGATCGCCGCCGACCTGCTGCTGCTGGGGGAGGCGGGGAATATGGCGGGCAAATACCAGCTGTTCCTGTTCGGCAAGCTGGCCGCCGCCCTGGGCTGCGCCCTGGTCAGCGCGCTGCTGCTGGCCCTGCTGGCCCGGGGCCGGCCCCTGGGGCGCTTCCGGGCGGGCATCGCCGGAACGGCCCTGGCGTGCGCCGCCGCCCTGTCCCCCCTGTACGCCAGCGACCAGGTGTATCAGGACAACGCCAACGAGGAGCATATCAACAAGTGGTCGGTCACCCAGCAGTATGTGTCCCGGGGCCTGCTCTACCCCTTTCTGCACAGCGTGAAGGACGCCTTCCCCCGCCCCCCGGAGGGCTATGACCAGCGGGAGGCGGAGGGGTGGCTGGCCCAATATGAGGACGCCGCCATCCCGGAGGACAAAAAGGTGAACCTTGTGGGCATCATGCTGGAGGCCTTCACCGACTTCTCCCAGTTTGAGGAGATCCAGTTCTCCCAGGATGTCTACGCCGTCTGGCACGCCCTGGAGCAGGAGGGCTATTCCGGCTCTCTGCTCGCCAACATCTTCGCCGGGGGCACCGTCAATACCGAGCGGGCCTTTCTCACCGGCGTGGGCGACGGGAATTACGACTACCGGGGGGACGCCCCCTCCTACGTACGCTACCTCAAGGGCCAGGGCTACCGGGCCACCGGCAGCCACCCCAGCTACAACTGGTTTTACAACCGGCAGAATGTGAATGCCTACCTGGGCTTCGACTCCTACCGCTTCACGGAGGACTACTTCGGCCCGGTGTATGGCGCAGACCCGGTTCTCAACGACGATGGGTTCCTGCCCGACCTCACCCGCAGCGTCCTGGAGCAGCTGGAGGGGGGCGGCGCGCCGCTGTTCTCCTTCTCCGTCACCTACCAGGGCCACGGCCCCTACGGGGACCGGGAGTGCTGGTGGGGGGAGCCGGAGGACTTTTTCACCAATCCGGGGCTTGACGACGCCTCCCGGTATATCCTGTCCAACTACCTGGGCTCGGTGATGGCCACCCAAAGGCACCTGGCGGACATGGTAGACGCTTTCCGTGCCTCGGATGAGCCCATCGTACTGGTGGTGTTTGGGGACCACAAGCCCTGGCTGGGCAACGGCAACAGCGTCTACCACGCCCTGGGCGTGACCCTGGACCAGGACAGCCAGGAGGGCTTTTACAACTACTGGTCCACTCCCTACCTCATCTGGGCCAACGGCGCGGCCAAGGCCGCTCTGGGCAGGGATGTCCGGGGGAAGGGGCCGGATATCTCCCCCTGCTTCCTGATGAATGTGCTGTTTGAGCAGCTGGGCTGGACGGGGGACGCCTATATGCAGGCAGTGGACCCGTGCCGGGCGGAGCTTCCCGTGATCCACAGTCACGGCGCCCGCCTCACCGCCGCCGGGGAACTGACCGCCCAGCTCCCGCCGGAGCAGAAGGAGCTGGCCCGCCGCTTCCTCTGCCTGAGCTACTACCGTGCCCACCAGCTGGAGCGCTGAGCGGGGGGAGGAAGAAACGCTATGACGCTGAAACAATTTTTTCAGGCCAACCCGGAGGCGGCGGTGGCCTTTTCCGGCGGGGCGGACTCCGCCTACCTGCTGTACGCCGCCGCCCGGTACGCCCGGCGGGTGCGGGCCTACTGCGCCCGCTCCCCCTTCCAGCCCGCCTTTGAGTGGGAAGACGCCCGGCGGCTGGCCGGGGAGCTGGGGGTGGGGCTGCGGGCGGTAGAGCTGGACGTGCTGGCCCTGCCGGAGGTGGCGGCCAACCCGCCGGAGCGCTGCTACCACTGCAAACGGGCCGTTTTCTCCGCCATTTCCCAGGCGGCCCGGGCGGACGGATTCCCCCTTTTAATAGACGGCACCAACGCCTCCGACGACGCGGCAGACCGCCCCGGCATGCGGGCCCTGGAGGAGCTGTCCGTCCGCTCCCCCCTGCGGGAGTGCGGACTGACCAAGGGGGAGGTCCGCCGTCTGTCAAAAGAAGCTGGGCTGTTCACCTGGGACAAGCCCGCCTACGCCTGCCTTGCCACCCGCATCCCCGCCGGGGAGGAGATTACCCGGGAAAAGCTGCAAAAAACCGAGGCGGCGGAGTCGCTGCTCTTCTCCCTGGGCTTTTCCGATTTCCGGGTGCGGCTTTTGGGAGGACGGGCCATGATCCAGCTGCCCGAGGGGCAGCTCCCCCTCCTGCTGGAGCGGCGCGGCCAGGTGCTGGACGGGCTGAAGGGAAAATATTCCGCGGTGCTGCTGGACCTGGAGCCCCGGGCCGGCGAACCACGATGAAGGGAGCGCACACACGATGAAAATACTGTATCTGGACTGCGGCATGGGGGCGGCGGGGGATATGCTGTCCGCCGCCCTGCTGGAGCTGCTGCCCGACCCGGACGCCTTTGTGGCCCAGGTCAACGCCCTGGGCCTGCCCGGCGTCCACGTCTCCCGGGAGCGGGCCGTCAAGTGCGGCATCACCGGCACCCGGTTGTCGGTGACGGTCCACGGCCGGGAGGAACACAGCTGCGACCACCACGGCCATGACCACGAGCACGACCACCACCATGAGCACGAACACCATCACCACCACAGCGGCATGGACGGCATCGGGCACATTGTCCAAGACCACTTGGACCTCCCTGCGCGGGTGAAGGACCAGGTCATGGCGGTATACTCCCTCATCGCCCAGGCGGAGAGCCAGGTCCACGGCGTGCCGGTGGACAAGGTCCACTTTCATGAGGTGGGCGCGCTGGACGCGGTGGCCGATATCACCATGGCCTGTATGCTTATGGACGCGCTGGCCCCCGCCCAGGTGGTGTGCTCCCCCGTCCGGGTGGGGACGGGGCAGGTGCGCTGCGCCCACGGGCTGCTGCCGGTGCCCGCCCCCGCCGCCGCACTGCTGCTCCAGGGCGTGCCCATCTACGGCGGGGACATCCAGGGGGAGCTGTGCACCCCCACCGGCGCGGCATTGCTCAAGCACTTCGTCACCCGCTTCGGCGATATGCCGGTGATGCGCCCCTCCGCCGTGGGCTACGGCTGCGGGCAGAAGGATTTCCCGGCGGCCAACTGCGTGCGGGCCATGCTGGGGGAGACGGAGGGCGGCGGGGACGAAATTGTGGAGCTGTCCTGCAATGTGGACGACATGACCGGCGAGGAGCTGGGCTTCGCCATGGAGCGGCTGCTTGAGGGGGGGGCGCTGGACGTGTACACCGTCCCCATCGGCATGAAGAAGTGCCGCCCCGGCACCCTGCTGCGGGTGATGTGCGCCCCGGCGGACCGGGACGCGCTGTGCGCCCTGCTCTTCCGCCATACCACCACCCTGGGCGTGCGGGAGTGCGCCCTGCGCCGCCACGTGCTGGAGCGGGAATGCGCCGCGCTGGACACCCCCCTGGGCCCCGTCCGGTGCAAGCGGGCGTCGGGCTATGGGGTGGCGCGGCGGAAGTATGAATTCGACGACCTGGCCGCCATCGCCCGGGCCCGGGGCGTCAGCCTCCGGGAGGCGGCGGAGCTGTTGGAAGAGCCCGCCCCCGGCGGGGGCCGGGGGCCGGAAGAGGGAGCGGAGGGCCGCTGACGGCGGCATCGCCCGCCGCTGCCGAAAGCGGGGCGGCCCGTCAGATATGAAAAGCCGGCCCAGGCGTCCACGCCGGGCCGGCTTTTCGCGTCTGGGAGGCGTCCCGACAATCCCATATGGATTTTTCCCGGCACATGTGGTACAATGCTCCAAAAAGCACCCGCGGCGCGGGGAAATACGGAAAGGATGGGGAACACATATGGCGGAAGAGCGCAACGACGAGCTGCTGCCCGAGGGGCAGGACGCGATGATGGTATACATCAACCCCGAGCTGATCCAGAGCATGGCGGACGTATCGGCCAGAAAGGAGCAGAGCTTCCGGGAGCTGCTGGAGGCGGCGGAGGAGGGGGATCTGGACGCCCAGTACCGGGTGGCCATGAACTACTGCAACGGCACCGGGGGCGCCCAGCGGGACGAAAGCCTGGCCTTCCGGTGGTTCACCCGGGCTGCGGAGGGGGACTATATCGCCGCCCAGTACGGCCTGGGCATGTGCTTCGGCCGGGGGATCGGCACGGAGAAGGACCCGGAGCGGGCCGTCCAGCTCTTCTCCCAGGCGGCGGAACAGGGCTACCCTCCCGCCCAGTGTGAGCTGGGGCTGTGCTACGAGCTGGGTTCCGGGGTGGAGATGGACAAGGAACGGGCGGCGGAGCTCTACCGGGAGGCGGCGGAGCAGGACCACGCCCCCTCCCAGTGCAATCTGGGCTTCTTCTATTACCGGGGCATCGGCATGGAACAGGACTACGAGGAGGCGGCAGGCTGGTTCGCCAAAGCCGCCCAGCAGGAATACCCCCGGGCCCAGGAGCTGCTGGGCGAGTGCTTCGAGGCCGGCCTGGGCGTGGAGAAGGACGAGAAGCGGGCGGTGGAGCTCTACCGCGCCGCCCACGAGCAGGGCTTTGAGGCCGCCACCTGCGCCCTGGGGGTGTGCTACGACCGGGGCATCGGCGTGGAGCAGGACATGGAGGAGGCCGCCCGGCTGTACCGCCGGTGCGCCGAGGAGGACTACCCCAAGGGCCAGTTCCTGCTGGGGCAGAGCTATGAGCTGGGCCAGGGCGTGGAGCGGGACCCCGCCCAGGCGGTGGAGTGGTACGGCCGGGCCAGGGAGAACGACTATCCCCCCGCCGTGTGCGCCCTGGGGCTGTGCTATGAGCTGGGCACCGGGGTGGAGGCCGACCCGTCCCGGGCGGTGGAGTTCTACCGGGAGGCGGCAGAGCGGGGCTATGTCCCCGCCCAGTGCAATCTGGGCTTCTGCTACTACCGGGGCATCGGCGTGGATGTGGACGACGCCCAGGCCGTCCACTGGTTCGAGCTGGCCGCCGAGGAGGGATACCCCCGGGCCCTCGGCCTGCTGGGGGACTGCTATGATTTCGGCTATGGCGTGGAGGAGGACCACCTGAAGGCCGCCCAGCTCTACCGGGCGGCCAGCGAGGCGGGCTACCCCCCCGCCACCTGCTCGCTGGGGCTGTGCTACGAGCTGGGCACCGGGGTGGAGCAGGATATGGCGCGGGCGGTGGAGCTCTACCTCCAGGCCGCCGAGGCGGGGGACGCCAGAGCCCAGTGCAATCTGGGCTTCTGCTACTACCGGGGCATCGGCGTGGAGGAGGATAACGGCCAGGCGGTCCTCTGGTTCGAGCGTTCCGCCCAGCAGGGCCACGGCAGGGCCCTGTTCCTGCTGGGGCAGTGTTATGAGGGCGGCTTCGGCGTGGAGCAGGACATGGACCGGGCCGCCCGGCTCTACGCCGACGCGGACGAAAAAGGCCACCCCGCCGGCAGCTGCGCCCTGGGCCTGTGCTATGAGCTGGGCCGGGGGGTGGAGCAGGACAAGGCGCGGGCCGCCCAGCTCTACCGCAAGGGGGCCGAGGCGGGGGATGCCCGGGCCCAGTGCAACCTGGGCTTCTGTTACTACCAGGGCATCGGCGTGGAGCAGGACGACAGTCAGGCCGCGCAGTGGTTCGCCAAGGCCGCCGGGCAGGAGTACCCCCGGGCCCAGCAGCTGCTGGGCGAATGCTATGACAACGGCTACGGCGTGGAAAAGGACGAAGCCAGGGCGGCCCAGCTCTACCGCCTGTCCTATGAGGCGGGCTATCCCCCCGCCGCCTGCTCCCTGGGGCTGTGCTACGAGCTGGGCTCCGGCGTGGAGGCCGACCCCGCCCGGGCGGTGGAGCTCTACCGCGAGGCGGCGGAGCAGGGCTATGCCCAGGCCCAGTGCAACCTGGGCTTCTGCCACTACCGGGGCATCGGCACCCCGGAGGACAACAACGAGGCGGTAAAGTGGTTTTCCAAGGCCGCCGAGGCGGGCCAGCCCCGGGCTCAGCAGCTGCTGGGCGAGTGCTATGAGAACGGTTACGGCGTGGAAAAGGACCTGGAGAAGGCGGTGGAGCTCTACCGCAAATCCCACGAGCAGCGCTACCCCGCCGGCACCTGTTCGCTGGGAGTGTGCTACGAGTTTGGCCGAGGCGTGGAGCGGGACGCCAAGCGTGCGGCGGAGCTCTACCGCCAGGCGGCGGAGCAGGGCAGCGCCTGGGCCCAGTGCAACCTGGGCTACTGCTACTACCAGGGCATCGGGGTGGACATGGACGACGCCGAGGCTGTGAAGTGGTTCACCCAGGCCGCCGCCCAGGGCAGCGCCCGGGCCAGCTTCCTGCTGGGCGAGTGCCATGAGTACGGCTACGGCGTGGAGGAGGACTTTGACGAGGCTTTCCGCCTCTACCGCACCGCCCACGAGGGGGGGTATCTGGCGGGCACCTGCTCGCTGGGCCTTTGCTATGAGCTGGGCCGCGGTGTGGAGGAGGACAAGGGGGAGGCCGCGCGGCTCTACCGCCAGGCCGCCCAGGCGGGCAACGCCCGCGCCCAATGCAATCTGGGCTTTTTCTACTACCTGGGCATCGCCGTGGAGGAGGACGACGTCCAGGCGGCTCAGTGGTTTGCAAAAGCCGCCGCCCAGGGCCACCACCGGGCGGAATTCCTGCTGGGCGAGTGCTATGAAAACGGCTACGGCGTGGAAAAGGACGGGAAAAGGGCGGTGGAGCTGTATACGCTGGCCCACCAGGGGAAAAACTCCGACGGCACCTGCTCGCTGGGGGAGTGCTACGCCGCCGGGCTGGGCGTGGGGCGGGACGAGGCCCGGGCCGCCGCCCTATACGCCGAGGCCGCCCAGCGGGGCAGCGCCCGGGGGGCGTATTTGCTGGGGGGCTGTTATGAGCAGGGCCTGGGAGTGGGCAAAGACCTGGACAAGGCCCGGGAGCTCTACCGGCAAGCCGCGGACAAAAAGCACCAAAAAGCGCAGGAGGCCCTGGAGCGGCTGAGCGCGGGAGAGGCTGCGCAGCCCAAGCCCGGGCCCGCCCCGGCCACCGGAAAGCCGGAGCAGAAAAGGGGGCGCAGGGGCTGGTGGCCCTTCGGCAGAAAGTGACCGCCGCCCGGAGGGCAGGGGGAGGCAAAATGTCAGAAAAAACGGCGGCAGAAGCGGCCATTTTGTGAATATCTTGCGGCACAGATGCGCAAACTGACGGCGGACGGCAGGGCGGGGAGGGGCGGCCCCGTTAGAGTGCGCAATTTTCCCCGCGGCGCGCAGGGCAATATTAGCGAAAATATACAATATAGGGCTTTGTATATTTCCATATAATTCTTTCCCCGTGCGTTATGATAAGGATGGTCATGATTTGGCCCGCCGGTGCGCGCAGGCGCGGCCAAAAATATTATTCATGCAAACCGCATAAGGAGGAGCCATGAAAGGCATTTGTGTCAGAAGCGAGATCAACCCGCTGAAAAAGGTGCTGCTGCACCGCCCCGGCAAAGAGCTGCTGAACCTGACCCCCGACACCCTGGGAGAGCTTTTGTTTGATGACATCCCCTTCCTGAAGGTCGCCCAGGAGGAACATGACGCCTTCGCCCAGATTCTGCGCGACAACGGCACCGAGGTGGTCTATCTGGAAGACCTGATGACCGACGTGCTCAGCCTCAATCCCAAGCTGGTGGAGCCCTTCCTGCGCCAGTGGCTGTTCGAGGGCAATATCAAGACCCGGCGCTGGCAGGACAAGTGCCTGGAGTACCTGACCACCAACTTCAAGGGCAAGGCCCTGGTGGAAAAGACCATGGAGGGCATCACCCTGAAGGAGATGGGCGACGCCGCCCGGGCCTACTCCCTCCAGGACCTGGTGGCCCCGCCCGACGACCTGGTGGTCCATCCCATGCCCAACCTGTACTTCACCCGCGACCCCTTCGCCAGCGTGGGCACCGGCGTGTTCCTCCACAAGATGTACTCCGTCACCCGCTGCCGCGAGACCATCTACGCCGACTATATCTTCAAGTACCATCCCGACTTCGAGGGCCTGGTGACCCGCTACTATGACCGGGATCTCCACGCCAACATCGAGGGCGGCGACGTGCTCAACCTCACCGAGGACACCCTGGCCATCGGCATCTCCCAGCGCACCTCCCCCGACGCCATCGAGGCGGCGGCCCGCAACCTGTTCACCGACCCCGAGGCCAGGATCCGCACCGTGCTGGCCTTCGACATCCCCAAGAGCCGCGCCTTCATGCACCTGGACACCGTGTTCACCCAGATCGACGTGAACAAGTACACCGTCCATCCCGCCATCTTGGGCCCCCTCACCGTGTACGAGATCACCCCGGGCCAGGACGACCCCGCCGACCTGCACATCAAGCGGGTGGATTCCGACCTGAAGCACATTCTGGAGCAGTACACCCACGTGGACGACGTGCAGCTCATCTTCTGCGGCGGCGACGACCTGATCGCGGCGGCCCGCGAGCAGTGGAATGACGGCTCCAACACCCTGTGCATCGCCCCGGGCAAGATCGTGGTCTACCAGCGCAACGACGTGTCCAACACCATCCTGCGCGACAACGGCCTGACGGTGCTGGAGATGCCCTCCGCCGAGCTGTCCCGGGGCCGCGGCGGCCCGCGCTGCATGTCCATGCCCCTGATCCGCGCCGAGTAATTGTCACCGTGCTGTTTTTCCCGTCATACCACTACTTTATTTAGGAGGAATTTACCATGGGCATCAACATTCGCGGCAGGAGCTTCCTGACCCTGCTGGACTTCACCCCCGCCGAGATCAACTATATGCTGGACCTGTCCGCCGAGTTCAAGCGGATGAAGAACAACGGCGTGGAGCACAAGTGGCTCACCGGCAAGCAGGTGGTGCTGCTGTTTGAAAAGACCTCCACCCGCACCCGCTGCGCCTTTGAGGTGGGCGCCCGCGATTTGGGCATGGGCGTCACCTTCCTGGACCCCGGCTCCTCCCAGATGGGCAAGAAGGAGTCCCTGGCCGACACCGCCAAGGTGCTGGGCCGCATGTACGACGGCATTGAGTACCGCGGCTTCAAGCAGTCCGTGGTGGAGGACCTGGCCCGCTACTCCGGCGTGCCGGTGTGGAACGGCCTGACCGACGCCTTCCACCCCACCCAGATGCTGGCCGACATCCTCACCGTGAAGGAGGAGTTCGGCGACGTGCGCGGCCGCAAGCTCACCTTCTTCGGCGACGCCCGCAACAACGTGGCCAACTCCCTGATGGTTGTGTGCGCCAAGCTGGGCATGCACTTCTGCGCCTGCGGGCCCAAGGAGCTGATGCCCGCCGCCGACCTGGTGGAGAAGTGCAAGGCCGTGGCCGCCGAGACCGGCGCCGTCATTGAGCTGACTGACGACGTGAAGCAGGGCGCCAAGGACTGCGACGTGCTGTACACCGACATCTGGGTGTCCATGGGCGAGCCCGACGAGATCTGGGCGGAGCGCATCAAGCTGCTGCGGCCCTACCAGGTGAACAAGGAGCTGATGGCCCAGGCCAAGCCCACCGCCATCTTCCTGCACTGCCTGCCCTCCTTCCACGACCGGGAGACCACCATCGGCGAGGACATCTACCAGAAGTTCGACCTGCCCGCCATGGAGGTCACCGACGACGTGTTCCTGGGCAAGCAGGCCCGCCAGTTCGACGAGGCCGAGAACCGTATGCACACCATCAAGGCCGTCATGTACGCCACGCTGAAGTAAGGGTGCGGCCATGGGTAAGCGTATTGTAGTGGCCCTGGGCGGCAACGCCCTGGGCAATACCCCCGAGCAGCAGCTGGAGCTGGTGAAGGGCACCGCCAAGCCCATCGTGGACCTGGTGGAAAAGGGCTATGACGTCATCATCGGCCACGGCAACGGCCCCCAGGTGGGCATGATTAACTTGGCCATGGAGTTTTCCGCCAACAAGGGCGGCAACACCCCCTATATGCCCTTCCCCGAGTGCGGGGCCATGACCCAGGGCTATATCGGCTACCACCTCCAGCAGGCCATCCAGGACGAGCTGAAGGCCAGGGGCATCCACAAGGCCTGCGCCACCGTGGTCACCCAGGTGGTGGTGGACGAGTCCGACCCCGGCTTCCAGAACCCCACCAAGCCCGTGGGCAGCTTCTACACCAAGGAGGAGGCCGACGCCATCGCGGCGGAAAAGGGCTTCACCTTCGTGGAGGACTCCGGGCGCGGCTACCGCCGGGTGGTCCCCTCCCCCATCCCCAAGCGCATCGTGGAGATTGAGACGGTGGAGCAGCTGGTGTCCGCCGGCGTCATCGTCATCACCGTGGGCGGCGGCGGCATCCCCGTCGTCGAGACCGATACCGGCCTGAAGGGCGTGGCCGCCGTCATCGACAAAGACCGCGCCAGCTCCCTGCTGGCCCGGGACGTGAAGGCCGACCAGCTCATCATCCTCACCGCGGTGGACCGTGTGTGCGTCAACTTCAACAAGCCCGACCAGCGGGAGCTGCCCGCCATGACCCTGGCCGAGGCCGAGGAGTATATCAGGCAGGGCCAGTTCGCCCCCGGCAGCATGCTGCCCAAGGTCCAGTCCTGCATGGAGTTCGTCGCCAGCAACACCCACGGCGGCACCGCCCTCATCACCTCCCTGGCCCGCGCCGCCGAGGCGCTGGACGGCAAGACGGGCACGGTGGTGGAGAAGTAACGTCCCCGCGCCGCAACTGACTGAAAGTGCCGGAAAGGCGGGGGCCCTGAGCCCCCGCCCGGACGGCGTTTGAGGTGATATCCGCAGGTACAATGAAACGTCTAACGTAAAAGGAGAGATTGTCATGGCAGAGAAGAAAAAGAGGCGCTCGTTAAATACATTTGTGATTCTGCTGGTGGTTTTGCTGGCGGTTTCCATCGTCACCTGGATTGCCAGCGGCCAGACCTACACCGGCTTTGACGAGGAGACCGGCGAGGCCGTGGAGATGGCTGTGCAGGGCGCTTCCCTCAGCGACATCCTGATGGCTCCCCTCAATGGCTGGCATGACGCCGGAGATGTAATCGGCTTCGTGTTCTGCCTGGGCATTTTCCTGTCCATCCTGACCGCCACCGGCGCGCTGGAAACCGGCATTCAGGTGCTGGTGAAGGCGCTCCACGGCAAAGAGCTGGTGCTGGTCTGGATCCTGATGTTCCTGTTCTCCATCGGCGGCACCACCTATGGCATGGGCGAGGAGACTGTGGGCTTCTATATTCTGCTGGCGGCCACCATGATGGCGGCGGGCTTCGATCCCATGGTGGGCGCGGCCACCGTCCTGCTGGGTGCCGGCTCCGGCGTGCTGGGCTCCACCCTGAACCCCTTCGCCACCGGCGCGGCCGTGGCTGCGGCCGGCGTTGATGTGAACATGGGCACCATTTTTGTTGTGGCCATCATCCTCTGGCTGGGCACCTTTATCCTCTCTGCCCTGTTCGTCACTGCCTACGCCAAGAAGGTGAAGGACGGCAAGGGCTCCATCCTCACCGCTGAGCAGATCAGCGAGTGCAAGGCCGCTTACGGCACCTCCACCGAGATCTCCAGCAACGTCCGCCTCACCGGCCGGCAGAAGGGCGTGCTGATCGTGTTCGCCTTCTCCTTCTTGATTATGATCCTGGGCTTCATCCCCTGGGGCAGCTTGAACGAGGGCATCTACAATGCCCTGGGCTTCACCAGCGTGATTACCGGCAGCCAGCTGGGCGACTGGTACTTCAATGAGGCCGCCACCTGGTTCCTGC
>CATABD010000083.1 GCA_949494735.1 uncultured Oscillospiraceae bacterium | reverse complement strand
CACGTCTTTGACGGCTGTGACCACCATAAAGGCCCGCAGGCTTTCCATGCCGCAGCCCTCTTCGAAGTTTACCCGTAAGGCATAGGGGAAGCCTGCCGCGCCGGCAGGGGCGGGGGCCGCAGGTGCGCTCGCCGCGGCGGCGGGCGCAGGCGCAGGCGCCGCCTCCGGCACCTCTTCACCCTTAATTTTAGCGATCAGGGTATTAATATTTGAAAGGAAGGTGTCGATATCCTTGCTAAGAGGTTCGTCGGCTTCCACCTTCTCCACCTCGCCCCGGAAGAAGTCGATGGACTGGAACACCACGTCGAACAGCGCCGGACGGTTCTCTTCGGAGACCACGGACATGGTGCCCTCCCGGATGATGAAGAACATGTCCTCAATCCGGTGGGCCACGGTGGCCAGGGAGTCGAACTCCATCATGGCGGAGGAGCCCTTGATGGTGTGCATGATGCGGAAGATTTCGTTCACGTTCTCCTGAGAGAAGGTGTCAACCTTTTCCGCCTCCAGGACGATGGTTTCCAGCTGCTCCAGCAGAGTGCCGGTTTCGTAGATGTACATATCCAGAATTTCGTTTCCGCTGCCCATAAAAAGCACCACCTCAGTAAATATCTTTTATCTTTGTTATTATCGGCAGGGAGCGGTTGAAAATTAAGTAGGTTTTCCAAGTTTTATCGCAGGGGTGTGAAAAAATGCCTGATCTTTTGGGAGCGACCAACCCGGTACCGGGTTATGACAATACCAACGTCAACCGTAATATCCCAATTTCCCCCAGTAATACCCAGGTGCAGAACGTCCCCGACCTGGACCGGGTAACGGGGGCGGACCACCGCACCGAGCAGCAGGACGCGGGCCAGGCGGGGGAGAAAATCCGCTACGACTCCAATTTCCAGACCTTCCTCCAGCAGCTGAGGCGGAGCCAGGGGGCGGGACAGACCCTGTCCGGCCTGATGGTCCGGGAGGGGACGGTGGTCACCTCCGGCATGAGCGAAGGCATCGCCGAAGAGATGGCCCAGGTCATGGGGCTGCTGAAAATGGACCAGGCCCAGCTGCTGGCGTTCCTCAGCGGGCAGATGAAGGCGGGGACCCGCTTTGGCGGGGCCCTGTTTGCCATGCTCAGGAACGCCTACGCCCGGGCGGATTCCGAGGGCGTGCGGGGGGATATCCTCCAATTCCTGAAGAGCTACAGCGACTGGTCGTCCACCGGCCATATTGAGGGGAACCTGCTGCGCAACCTGGCCGGTATGGCAAACTCCATGCCCGCCAGCTGGGGAGACAAGCTGCGGGAGCTGCTGGCCCAGCTGGAAAACGGCGTGGCCGCCGGGGACCGGCAGGGGAATATCAGCCTTTTGCAGCAGAAGGTGTTCCCCCTCATGTCCGCCTACGTGGGGCAGACCCACGACATGGGCACCCCCCGGGAGCTGCTCAGCCTTCTGGCGCTGGATGTGACCAGGTATGAAAACGGCTCGGAAGAAAAACTGCTGGAGACCTTCCATCAGCTCAGCGGATATGGTACACTAAAAGGGATGCTGGGCGGCGTGGACGATAAGTCGCTGCTCAAACTGCTGCAAGGCAGCCTCCCCGGCCAGAAGGGGATTGCCGCCCAGTTTGCCGACCATCTGGCCGCCGCTGCCGCCCGGGCCCTGCGGGGGGAGGGCAGCGCCGAGGTGCAGGAGGCGTTCCGCAACCTGGTGTCGTCCATGCTGATTAACGAGAGTGTGTACATGCCCCTGGCCCATTTCCTGATCCCCATGGAGCTGGACGGGAGGATGCTGTTCTCCGAGCTGTGGGTGGACGCCGACGCGGAGGAGAAGAAGGGGGACAAGGGGCAGGGCGAGAAGTGCATGAAGTTCCTCTTTAAGATCGATGTGCAGGGGCTGGGGCTGTTCGATGTGGTCCTGGCCAACCGGGAGAAGGACGTGAGCATTGTGGTGGCCTGCCCCGAGGGGGTGGTCCCCTTCTCCAAGGAGATTGAACAGAACATCTCCCGGATCCTGGCCCGCAACGAGCTCAACTCCGCCGGGGTGAGCGTGCGGAAAATGGAGCGTCCGGTGACCCTCACCGAGGTGTTCCCCAAAATCTTTGAAGGGAAGAACAGCGTGAATGTCAAAGTATGATGGCAGGCGGAACCCGTCGAAAAAGGCGGTGGCCCTCCAATATGAGGCGGGGAACAGCGCGCCGGTGATCGTGGCCTCGGGTATGGGCTATATGGCGGAAAAAATTGTGGAGGTGGCCGCCGACAGCGGCGTGCCCGTCTATGAGGACAACTCCCTGGCCACCATCCTGACCCAGCTGAAGCTGGGCCAGGAGATTCCGGAGGAGCTGTACAAGGCGATTGTGGAGATTTATGTGTACTTTCTCCACTTCGACCCCAATAAAGTAAAAGAAGGCGGACAGCCCAAGGCGGCTGCCCCGGCCGGTGAGCGCGGGGCGCAGGCGGAACAGGAGGAGTGAGGATGGAACAGAGCTTGTATCTGATGCTGGACAGCAAGGGCACCCCCATTGCCAGGGGGCGGGTCCAGGGGGGCACCGGCGGCCAGTATTGGCAGATCCAGGTGGAGGACGGCAAGATCGACGAGATCCTGGAGCACAAAAAGCTGAAGCTGCTGTCCGTCATGGACACCGGCCCCTCCTACGAGGGGGTCATTGTGCGCAGCCGCAACGACATGATCCAGCTGGAGGTCACCAGGATCAACGCAGACGCCCATGATATGCGCAAAAACCTGCGGGTGGTGGTTCATTTCAACAGCTTCATCTACCCGTTGGGCGCCAAGTGGGCCGGGCGCAGGCAGGTGGAGTCCAACGACCTGAGCGCCGGCGGGATCGCGTTTTTCACCGACCATTCCCTCCAGGTGGGGGAGCAGGTGGAGGTGGTTATCCCCGTCACCGCCCAGCCGCTGGTGGTCCGGTGCCAGATCCTGCGCATGCGCCCCACCGAGCGGGCCTCCTATGTGCTGTATGCGGCCAAGTTTTTGGAGCTTTGCAACGACGAGGAGACCATGCTCCGGGAAGCGGTATTCAACCTTCAACTGCGGGGGCGGCCCAAGCCCGCCGGGCCGGGGGCCTGAGCGGCGGTAACGGCATGGCATATGGAACGGACAGGCGTTTGCCGAGGGCGCGCCGGAAAGGAAAGGGCACACTCATGAGAAAGAACAGCAGCAATCAAACGATCTGGCACCGCCTGCGCCGGCATTTGGCCGGCGTACTGGCTCTGGCCCTTATCCTGGGCCTGCTGCCCGGGATGGCGCTGCCCGCCCAGGCGGCGGACCACTGGGCCATGCCCTATGCCCAGCAGCTGGTGGACTGGGGCGTTATGCGGGGCGATACCAGCGGCGCGCTGCGCCTGGGCAGCAGCATTACCCGCGCGGAGTTCGTCGCCATGGTGAACCGGGCCTACGGCTATGACAAGCTGGACGGGATGCCGTTTACCGACGTGCGTTCCCGGGACTGGTTCTACGATGATATTGATATCGGCTATAATATCGGCTATTTCAAAGGCACCGGCCCCAATACGGCCGCTCCCAACGACCCGCTCACCCGGGAGCAGGCGGTGGTGCTGCTCTCCCGGAACCTGATGCTCCGGGGCACCACCGGCGAGACCCTGGGGTTCTCCGACAGCCGCACCCTCAGCGACTGGAGCCGGGGCCTCATCGGGACCGCGGTGGCCCAGGGCGTCATCAGCGGCTATGAGGACGGCACCTTCAAGCCCCAGCGGAACATCACCCGCGGGGAGGTGGCCGCCATGCTGGTGCGGGCCATCGGCACCCCCATCAGCCAAAAGGGCGAGCACACCCTGGGCAGCGTGTACGGCAACGTGACCATCAATACTTCGGGCGTCACCCTGCGCAACAGCGTGATCGCGGGCAACCTCTACCTCACCGGCGGCATCGACCTGGGCGACGTACTGCTGGAAAACGTGGAGGTGCTGGGCCAGATCGTGGTCAGCGGCGCGGGTGAGAGCAGCTCCAGCCAGAGCAGTGTGATTCTGCGCAACGTGACCGCCGACGAGATGGTGGTGGACAGCATCGCCAACCAGTTTGTCAGCGTCCGGGCCGAGGGCCACACCGACATACCCGTCACCAGCGTGCGCACCAACGCCTATGTGGAGGACGCCTCCTCCGAGGGGCACGGCTTGGCCCTCATCCAGCAGGACGGCGAGGAGGGCACCCTGCTCCAGCTGGCGGGCAATTTGCAGGAAATCATCAACTTCACCCCCAAGTCAACCCTCCAGATCGCCCGCGGCTACGCCGAAAAGGTTACCGTGGACGAAAACGCCACCGAGTCCAAGGTAATCATCGACAACGGCGCCCGGGTGGGCGAGCTCAACCTGGACGTGGCCACGGAGGTGACCGGCGGCGGGGACATCAAGAACCTCAACGTGGGCGCGCCGGGCTGCAAGGTGGAGATGCTGCCCGACAAGATCACCATCCGCCCCGGCATCACCGGCAACATCCACGGCACCGAGATGGACAGCGTCACCGCGGCCGAGTCCTCCGCCGATCCCAAGCTGATGGCTGGCTACCCCACGGTGAAAAACGTGGCCCCCAACTCCGCCACCCTGGTGTTCAGCACCAATAAGGCGGGCACCGTCCACTGGGCGATCTCTGCGGTGACCGACGGCTCGGTGAGCGAGAAGGATCTGCTGGAGCCCCCCGTCTACGGCGGCAAGATCCTCAAGGCGGGCACTGTGAGGGCGGCCGCCTCCAACACCGAGTACACCGCCCAGGTGAACGGGCTTACCCCGGACGGCTCCTACTATGTCACCGCAATCCTGGTGGATGACCGGGATAACCGCAGTCCTGTGAAGGTTGCGGCCTTTACTACGCCGGACAACACCGTGCCCGCCTTCACCTCCGGCTATCCGGTGATGACCAAGACCAGCGTGGATCTGGCCCAGGTCACCGTGATGACCAACAAGAGCTGCCGGCTGTACTACGCCTTGCTGCCCTACGGCAGCACCGCCCCCACGCCCAACGAGTTCAAAACCGGCGCCGTCAGCGGCAACCTGGGCTACGGCTCGCTGAGCGTGGTGAAGAACGTCACCCATCCCATCCAGGTGAACGCCGTCAAGCTGGACGAGGTCACCAGGTACGACCTCTACCTGTGGCTGGTGGATCATGACGGGGTGAAGAGCTCGGCGGTGAAGAAGCTCACCTTTACCACCGACGACAATACCCCGCCCGTGGTTACCAACCTGTGGCAGCATGACTTCCAGGCCACCTCCGCCGGCATCACCTATACGGTGAACGAACCGGCCACCCTCTATTGGGCCATCGTGGCCTCCACCAACAACACCTTCATCACTGAGGCTGAGAAGGAGGAGGGCATGACCGGCAAGCTGACCAAGATCAAGGTGGAATCGGGCGCCGGGGCCCTCAAGAAGGGGTCCAGCAACGCCAGCAAGGCGGAGGCCGAGATCAAATTTGCCATCTCCGGCCTGAATTCCAAGACCACGGGCACCAACAACTACACCCTGTACTATCTGGCCAAGGACAAGGCGGGCAATTACTCCGAGGCGGTGAAGGCCTACGAGGTCAAAACCACCGATACTGAGAACCCCACCGTGAAGCAGGAGTTCACCAAGTATAACGGCGACAAGACGAACGAGCCCATGGCTGACACCGACATCAAGCTGGTGTTCTCCGAGTCGGTCAAGGGCGGCACCAACCCCGGGGAAAAGATATTCCTGGATCTGTACGCCAAGGTGGAGGCGGCGGCTGCGGCCTATGCCAACAATCCCACCAACGACGCCAGGAGCAATCTGGACAAGACCCGCGAGGAGCTGGGCACGGCGCTCCAGGAGCACATCACGCTGTTCTATGTGCCCCCCCTCGGCACGGGGGGCAAGGGGATTCCGGTGACGGTCCGGGACAAGATGAATGAGAGCCAGGGCGGGCTGGACTGGACCATCGACTACCGCTTTGCCAAGGTGGAGACGGAGAACGGCAGCGTAGTGGTGCGCTTCCCCACCACCAATGACCTGCCCGATACGGCGGGGAACAGGAGCGCCCTGAAGCTGAAGAGCGGCGCGGAATATTATTTCGAGCTGACTCACATCTACGACACCGCCACAGTCGCCAACCCGCTGCTGGACAGCAACGGCCAGAAGAATGAGACGGTGCGGCTGGACCGCTTCAAGACCGTGTTTGCCCAGGTGAACGTGAACATGGGCACCTCCCCGACCATCGCGGGGGTCACGGGAGGGACCCCGCCCGCCGGGGGCCGCATCGACTTCAACTTTGTGCTGGACCCCGACAGCTCTACCAGCATGGTGGAGGAGTCCATGTGCTGGGATATGCTCATCTGGACGGACACCACCATGACCTATGAGCTCTACTCCAGGACCACGGGGATCGGCGGGGCCACCGGAAACTGGACGCTGGAGGGCACGGCGGACATCAACGTCACCGGCGCGCCGGACGGCTTCGCCTACAAGAGCCTGCGCAGCGCCTTCCAGCGGGACCCGGTAACGGGCAGGGTGACCTTCAACCCTGTCAGAACCCTGACCGATGATGTGGAGTACGCCATCCACGTGAAGTCCCTGGGGGACAGCAACGACGCCTCCGCCTGGAACCGGCGGGTGACCGTGAAGATCATGGTGGTGGCCGGCCTCCCCAACGACCTGTCCAACCTGGCCAACGGCAGCTACCAGACCGACTGGGAAAATATCCTGGGGGATGACAGCGCCAGCGTGTCCTCCATCGGCAACCCAGACCCCCGCATCATCCGCAAGCAGTTCAGCGACACCGAGCCCCCCCAGTTTGTGGAGAACTACCCCTCCATCGCCGCGGGCGATATCGGCGCGGAGATCGACGTGATGCTGGACCGCCCCGGACAGGTGTACTATGTGGCGGTGCCGCTGAGCAACTTCAAAAAGGGCAACCAGGACTTTGCCCCCACAGGCCAGCTGAAATTCAGCGACCTGGCCGGGGTTACCAGCTATACCACCCCGGTGGTGCCGGAAATGGCGGGCTGGGGCCTGCTGGCCGATAATACCAGCCAGGTCCAGAATGTGGAGACCGGCCTGCCCCTGCCCCAGGGGGCCAGCGCCGTTCCCCAGGTGGGCGGCAAGAAGGCCACGGAGCCGGCGCCCATCGGAGGGAAGCACGACCGCATGATGCTGTCCGCCCCCGGCGTGAACACCATCACCGGCGGAAAGTTCAGCGGCAAGGTGCGCTACGGCTCCACCCCGGCGCTGGAGGCCAACGTGGGCTACACCATCACCCTCCAGGATCTGGACCCCAACACCCTGTACTATGTCTACCTGGTGACCAAGGGCACCTCGGCCATTTATTCCAGGTTTGCCGAGTGCTACGCTTTCATCACCCAGGAGTCCGTGCGGCCCACCATCAACGCCAGCATCAGCGGCACCAATGTGAATATTGAGGTGGACCGCACCACCGACCTGAACTACATCCTGGTGCGCAGCGGCAGCGAGGACGCGGCGATCCGGGCCGACTTCTGGGGAAATACAGCCATGACGGCTCATGCAACAAAGCCCACCGACGACGCCGATGCGGCCAATGTAAAGACGGTGTTGGACGCTTTGACCGCGCCGCACTATAACAAAAATACCAGGGAATACGACGGCAGCGTGTTTGACCACTACGCCAACGCCAGGGGCAAGGACACCGTGGCCGGGCTGATCCGCAGCCAGGAGGTGTCGGGCAACACCGTGGTGATGACCGGCTCCAAGCGGGTCACTCTGACGGGTAACGGCGGCACGGCCAACCGCATCGCCTGCACCGGCATGCTGGAGGGAAGCTTCTACACCTTCCTGGCGGTGGGCAAGAGCGTGCTGGGCTCCGGAGACGCTTTCCGGGCGGTGCGCCCGGTGCAGAAGGCGGATACCGAGCCGCCCATGATTACCAGCGCCATCATCAAGGTGGACAGATGGGTGAAGGATGCAAAAGGGAAAAACACCCCCCAGATTGCCCAGGGCACCATCAGCCTGGTGTTCAGCGAAGGGCTGTACTCCAATACCAAGTCGGGCACCGAGCAGACCACTTTGCCCGTGGACGGCTGCGCGCTGAACAGTTCTACCCATGGCCCGGTCACCGCCAAAAAGTACGCCGCGCTGGGCAGCATCATCACCACCTCCGAAAATGCCGGCGTTACGGTGCGCTATGAGTCGACCCATGCGGAAGCAGTGAAAAAGGCGCCCATTTCGGTGGTGGAGCTGAACGTGACCAAGGTGCAGAGCGGCTTCGGCATCTCCTTTGCCAATACCGTGTGCGACAAGGACGGCAACGGCCTGAACCGCACCCCCCTCACCGTCAAGGTGCAGGTTACAAAGAGGCCCGGTACGGGGACCGCGGAAGTGCCCGTGGAGTATGATGCCAGCCTCACCGTGACAGCCTCCTGGGACGCCCGGACGGACAAGTAACCACCCAAGCCGGGGGGCGCACCCCGCCCCCCGGCTTCCAGCATGAACTCAAAGGAGTACGGCTTATGAAACATGTTTTTTTGCGCCGTTTCGGCGCGTTGGTGCTGGCGCTTGCCATGGCGCTGTCCCTGACGGTCACGCCCGCGTGGGCGGCCCCCGGCGAGGGGGGCACCAGCATCCAAATCACGGCGGACCAGTTTACCGATGGCTACTATGATAACGCGACCGACACGCTGCAAATAAAGTCCGGCGGGACGGCGAAGCTGAAAATTGAGTTTGCGGGCCAGGATTGGAATGCGGGCGCCGGCACCCTCACATGGACCAGCTCCAGTGTGGTAACCAGTTCACTCACCTTTAACCCGGTTTCCGGCGATTCTTTTGAAACCACAATGACCGCGCCCGCCCAGGCGGGGGATTATTTAGTTACCGCCACGCTGGTTAACGAAACCGACAACACGGATGTGGTGACCGACACGATGAAGGTGTCCGTCACCAGCGCCGCTGCCAACGTCCCCGTCACCGGCGTGTCCCTGGACCCCGCCGCCCTCACCCTCAGGGCGGGTGAGAGCGGGCTCTTGACCGCCACGGTGGAGCCCGCCAACGCCAGCAGCAAGGAGCTTGCGTGGGAGAGCAGCGATCCGACGGTGGCAGCCGTCACGGGGAGCGGGGGCGACAACAAGACCGCCACCGTCAGTGCCGTCCGGGAGGGCACGGCCACCATCACCGCCAGGGCGAAGGATGGGAGCGGCAAAGAGGCCAAATGTGTGGTGACGGTGCAAAAGGCGCTGGTGGAGGCCACCAGCCTGGGCTTTACCATAGACGATGACCAGAAGAACGCCAAGGATCTGAACAAAACCTGGCAGTACACGGCGGTGCTGAAGCCGGACGGGGCCACGGTGGACAAGGTGGAGTGGAAAAGCTCCAACGAGGCCGTGGCCACCGTGACGCCGGTAGAGGCGGACGCCGCCATCCCCGTAACGGGGCTGGTCAAGCGGGGGACACAGCCCGGCAAGACCACCATCACGGTGACGGTGACCAGCGGCACAAAGGTTTTGACGGACGCCTTCGACCTGGTGATCTCCGGCATCACCATGAACAAGCCTACCCTGAGCGTGACCGTGGGCAAAACGGAAACCCTGGCGGTGACCAAGCCGGGCTTCGGCGAGGCGGTGGGCCAGGCGATTGAGTGGAGGAGCGAGCGCGGGGACATTGCCTCGGTCACCGGCAGCGGCGGTGACTGCGTTGTGACGGGCCGGAGCCAGGGCACCACCAAAATTACCGCCACCACAAAGGACGGCCAGTATTTGGCTGAGTGTGTAGTTACCGTGTCCGAGGATACCAGCGGGCTGATTCGGACGGCCAATGTGGCCGCGGGCCGCCCGCTGAACATGGCCACCGCCGGCGCGTCCACCGTGTTTGACGTGAATAACCCCGGCCAGCCCTCCTATTCGGGCACTGTGGCCAGCGTCCTCAACTCCCTGGCCCAGCACAAGTACCAGAGCCCGCTGAGCTATGTGACCAACCTGTCGGTGCCCACCGCCCAGGGCGTGCTGTACTACGGCTATGTATCCGAGGCGGACCCGGGGGCGGGCGTGGGCGGTACGGAGCAGTATTATGTGAGCGGGGCCCAGGGCCTGCTGGCGCTGAACCAGGTGTCCTTTGTGCCCAGGGCCACCACCACCGGCAGCGTGGACATCAGCTACACCGCGTGGACGGCCAGCGGCCAGGCGTTCAGCGGCATCATCCGGGTGCCGGTGAGCGGCACGGGCGCGTCCGGCGGCATCGCCTACAGCGCCAGCGGGGAGCAGCCCGCCCGCTTCCAGTCGGCGGACTTTGAGGCGGTTTGCATGGCCCGGACGGGCCGGGGCCTGGACTACGTCACCTTCTATCTGCCCTCCTCCGCCTATGGGACGCTGTATTACGGCTATGTGGGGGGCTACGGCGAACGGGTGAGCGCCGATACCCAATACCGCAGCTACGGCAGCAACCGCCTGGACAACGTGAGCTTTGTCCCGGCCCAGGGCTATTCGGGGACGGTCATCGTGAGCTACCGGGCCTACCCCCAGGGGGGGACGCCCTTTACCGGGCAGGTGACCATCAATGCCAGCGCCCAGTCCGGACAGGGCTTGGTGAACTATTCCGGCAGTAAGCTTGCCCCGGTGTACTTCCAGGCCGGCGACTTCAGCATGGCCTGCTACACGGCTACCAACGAGATGCTGAGCTATGTGCGCTTCCAGCTGCCGCCGGCCAGCCAGGGCACGCTGTACTATAACTACTACGGCGGCAGCTACAATACCCCGGTGAGCGCCGGGACCAACTATTATCGCAATGGGACACCGGGAATCGGCAGCGTATGCTTTGTACCCGCGGCCACCGCCTCGGACACGGTGTCGATCCCCTTTACCGGCATCGGCGTCAACGGGGCCTCCTTTGCCGGGACGGTACTCATTAGGCTGAACGGCTATGGCCCCGGCGTGGCCCAGAACATCCAGTACACCGCCTACAAGGGCAAGCCTGCGGCCCTGCAGGCCAACGACTTCAACAGCGCCAGCATATCCGCCACGGGGGCCGCCCTGAATTATGTGCAGTTCCAGCTGCCCAGCTACAACCAGGGGACGCTGTATTACAACTATTACAGCGGCAGCAGCTACGGCAACCAAGTGTATAGCGGCACGTCCTACTACTACACCGGCGGCGGCTATCAGAACCTGATCGGCAATATCTCCTTTGTGGCGGCCTCTAACTTCACCGGCGTGGCCCGTTTCAATTACACCGGCTATGCCATCAACGGCCAGAGCTTCACCGGCTCGGTTTCCGTTCAGGTGAGCGATCCGTCCCCCAGCGATGTGAATTACAGCAGCAGCAACGCCAGCCCCATCCGCCTGAGCTCCGCCACCCTGCGCAACGCCTGCAATCCGGTGCTCAGCCGGGAGCTGTCCTATATTGAGATTACCGGCCTGCCCGCGTCTACCCTGGGCCAGTTGTACGCCAACTACAGCGGGTTTGGGTCGGGCACCTTGGCCAACGTGGGGGGACGGTACTACTGCTCGGGAAATCCCAGCATTGACCAGCTGTATTTCGTACCCCGGGGCGGGGCCCAGGGGACGGCCACGGTGACCTATACCGGCTACAGCACCACTGGCGAGCGGGTGAACGGGCGGATCAACTTCAACCTGAGCAGCAGCGGCACGTCCCGCTATTTTACCGACATGGGCAAGCACGCCTGGGCCGCGGCCGCAGTGGACTACCTCTATGCCAACGACGTGACCAACGGCGTGGCCCCGGGCCAGTATGGGCCCAATCGGAAGATGCTGCGCCGGGACTTTGTGCTGATGCTGTGCCGGGCATTCGACTTCACCGGCGGCAGCGGCTACAGCTTTGCCGACGTGCCCACCAACGCCTATTACGCCAACGCGGTGGCTACGGCCAAACGCTTGGGTATTGTCAACGGGGACGGTGTGAACTTCAGGCCCAACAGTTCGCTGACCCGGCAGGATGCCATGGTGATGATTAAAAACGCCCTCACAGCCGCGGGCTGGAACCTGGGCAACGGCTCGTCGGTGGACCTGTCCCGGTTTGTGGACAGCCGGGAAGTGGCCAGCTACGCCCGGGATGCGGTGGGAACCCTGGTGCGCCTGGGCGCGGTGAACGGGGATAACCGGGGCCGCCTGAATCCCCGCAGCGACATCACCCGGGCGGAAATCGCGGTGATCCTCCACTTTGTAATGACTATGTGACCGCCGCCCGCAAGGAAGAGGAAAAGGAGACGGGACTATGAATCAGTTACCCGATACAGAGCAGTTCCCCCAGGTGGACATATCGTCAACCTTTGGACTGCACCCAGACATGACGGTGGAAGTGCTGACCATGGAGAACCGCCTGACCTTTGTGGGAAAGGTGGAAACGGTGCGCAACGGGGCGGTTGTCCTCCGGGAGGCCAAGGGGGACAGCCTTCCGCCGGTGATGTACAACAGGGAGATCAAGCTGCGCTACTTCCAGGGGGAGCGGGGCAGCGTGGTGGTCAATGCCCGTGTGTGCGGCAGCACAAACCTGATTTGGAAGGTGGACCGGCTGGAGAGCAAGTATAACCAGGAGCAGAGGGCCTTCTTCCGCCAGAGCATCAGCCCGGACACGGCGGCGCTGTGTTCCCGCCGGGCCGGGATCAATGGGCCTGCCAAAAAGGCGGCGCCCTGCCAGATCCTGGACGTGAGCGCCGGTGGGATGCTGATTTCCAGCCGGGAGGAGTATCAGGTGAACGACCGGCTGTCCATTACCGGGATTTACCTGGCCGAGGGGGTTGAACCCTTCAGCTTCAGCTGCCAGGTGCGGCGGGTGGGGGAGCCGGATATGGGGATCATCCGCTACGGCTGCCAGTTTGAGTCGCTTCCCCCCAAGGAGCAGGACCGCCTGCTGCGGGCTATTTTCATCGTCCAGCGGGAAGAAATCAGGAACCAGAAGGACCGGGACGAGATGTAAGAAGCTGTGCCAACGGCCGAAGGATTCAGTTGTGCGGGCCCAAGTTGCCGGTGCCCCGCGCCTCCTTGAGGAGGC
>CATABD010000082.1 GCA_949494735.1 uncultured Oscillospiraceae bacterium | reverse complement strand
TCCTTATTTTATCACATCCCTATTCCCTTGGGGGATTAAATCAGTGATTCCCTAATGTTCCGCCTGGGCTGCATCCGGGAGATTGGGGAAATCGACCCGTTTATCCAAATTCTCCACGCAAATCTTCAATGACGCGCGCCGTCACGCCGGTTAAGGAGGCGACAGTATTGTTCTACGAAAAGTTGGAGGCCGTTTACCCCAGCTTCACCGGCAAGGAGGCCAGAATCGCCGAATATATTCTGGCCAACCATGAGCGCATCTCAGGGCTCACCTCACAAAAGCTGGCCGACAGCCTGGGCGTCAGCCAGTCCACCGTCATCCGCTTTTCCCAGAAGCTGGGATATAGGAGCTATCAAAACCTTCTGCTGGATCTGGAACGGTCCGGGGAACCCGGCGAACGCCTGGAGGAAATCCAGCTGACAGACTCCACGCAGGCCACCAACACAAAAATTCTCAACCACGTCAAGCTGCTCTTGGATCTGACGGCGGAGGTCAACGCTCCCGGTCAGCTCGCCCGGGCGGTGGAGCTGATTCAGGGCGCGGATACCATCTTCTGCTTCGGTTTTCTTTCCACCCACTCCGCCGCCCACCATATGAACGAGCTGCTCCAGCTGTTCGGCATCAATTCTTTCTGCCTGGACGCCTTCGGCACCCTATCGGCCATGCGCAGCCACAGCGGCGGGGGCCTTTTGATCGTGTTTTCCAAGTCCGGCGCCACCGATATGACCAACCGGGTGGTCCGCCATGCCAAAGAACTGGGGCTCAAAATCATCGGCGTCACCAGCATGGCCCCCAACCCCATGGCCCCCGACCTGGACGTATGGCTCAAAACCAAGCACTCGCCCGTCCGCACCCGGTTCTTGCACTATACAGAAACCCTGCCCATGTTTTTTCTCATAGACTGTATCATTCTGAACCTCTACAAGCAGAATTTTTCCAGCTACTCCAACAGCGTGAAGCAGCATATCGCCATCACAAAGGGCACATACGAGCCCGGCAACCCCTCCGGCGAGGAACCCGAAGCCCAAGGGCCGGATTTGTGATAGAAAAAGGGCGCCCTGTCCCAACCCGGACAGGGCGCCCTTTCACTGTCTTGGACGGTATTTTTTCCCAAACTCCATGGAGCTCATGGCCTCCAGATACGCCTGCTTGTGTTTTTTTGACAGGCCGGAATACAGCCCCGCCCGCTGCCCATCCCCCCGGTTTCGATAGATCTCGGAGACAAGATACTCGTTGGTATACCGCTCAAGCTCCGCCTGCCCCTCCATCTCCGCCAGCAGGACGTCCAGCATGCCGTCCTTTTTTTCAATCAGCACATCGTAAAATCGGGACACGGTCTCTTTCATCGCCTCGTCGCGTGAGTTCTCCCGTACCCCGGCGGCGTATTTTTTACACATCTCCCCATCCCGCTTGGGGAGAAAATAGTAAAATCCCCGCAGCGAGATGTCGGCTTTTTCCTGGCTGGTCAATTTCAGGCCTTCAATCTCCTGAAACGTTTCCTTGATCCGGGCATGGTCGCCTTTCTGCATCGCCGCGTTGAGCTTCATCACCTTTGCGGTATATGCCGGTATGGCCGCCTTGATTGCCCATTTCCCACAGTATTCGTCAAATGCCTCATAATCCCCCTCCTCAAGCAGATCGACCAGGCGGCCTTGGCACCGCTTCCTGACAACGGAAAGGAGGAGTTCCAGAAATATGACGATAACCAGCAGAGTTGCCACAATTTTAATCATACCATTTGAGCCCCCGGCCCTGGTCACGCTTTGTCACGGCTCCCAAACAGCTGGATTTTCCCGCATACCATGCGGTATACCGCGTCCATACCGTAGCTCATGATGACCCGCGGGTCGTAGCCTTTGGGTTCCTCCTCCTTTTTTTTGCCGTAATACTCCTTCAGCGCGTCGGAAAAGGCTATGCCGCACTCCGTATTGACGTTGATTTTGCTCACGCCCAGCGAGACCGCCTTTTTAATTTGATCCGCAGGAATGCCGGAGCCCCCATGCAGCACCAGGGGGATCGCGTTGGTGCTGCTTTGGATTTCCGCCAGCCGTTCAAAGTTCAGCCCCTTCCAATCCGCCGGATACTTTCCGTGGATATTGCCGATGCCGGCCGCCAGCGAATCCACGCCCAGCGCCGCAATGGCGGCGCATTCCTCCGGGTCCGCCAGCTCACCGCCCGAGGTCTTCCCGTCCTCGGTGCCGCCGATGCCGCCCACCTCGCATTCCACCGAGATTCCCCTGGCATGGGCCAGCTCAATAATCTGCTTTGACTTTTCGATATTTTCCGCAAACCTGTAATGGGAGCCGTCAAACATAACGGAGGTATAGCCCTCCTCAATGGCCCGCTTTGCCCCCTCAAAGGAACCGTGATCCAAATGCAGGGCCACAGGGACCGTAATCCCCAGGTAGTCCATCATAGACTCCACCATGCCCCGAACCGTTTGATATCCGCACATATACTCAATCTGCGCCTCAGAGACCTCCACAATGACGGGGGACTTCATATCCTGCGCCGCCCGCAGAATATATTCCGTCCACTCCAGGTTATTCAAATTGAACGCGCCGACGGCATAATGCCCGTCGTGCGCCCTGCGCAGCATCTCTTTGTTTGAAATCAAAGCCATAATCCGCTTTGAACCTCCTTGTATCATTTTGCCGAGATAAATTCAATCCCATTTTCCTGCATGTATTGGGCGCAGGACTCCGTAGGCATTTGGTCCGAAATCACCTGATGGAACACATTCAGCTTTCCATAATTGACCCGGCTCTTCTTTCGGAACTTGGAGCCGTCCGCCAGCAGGATATTCTCCCTGCTGATGGCGAGAACGCGCCCTTTGATGACGGATTCCTCCAAGTAGGAGGTCGTCAGGTCAAAATCCGGGGTGATGCTCGTGCAGGCCATAAACGCCTTATCAAATTCAATATTGGCCAGGTATTCCTCCGTCTGGGACCCCACAATGGACAGGCCGTTGTGCAGCAGCTTCCCCGGCGGGATCAGAATCTGTACATTGTGAAACTTGGACAGTTCCGCAATGATCGGAATGCAGCACGTCACCACCGTGACGTTATAAGTATTTTTAAAGTACGGCACAATGTTGATCGTTGTGGTGCCCGCGTCAATAAACACAATGTCGTTGTTTTCAATGAAACCGGCCGCCACCCTTGCGATGGACTTTTTCGCGGATACGTTCATTTTACTCCTCTCATTATAAGACAGAAAGGGGCTGGCCGCGCTGTGCTGGGAGTCAACGTCGTTAGAAATGACGCCGCCGTACACCTTTTTGATCCGCCCCAGCTTGGACAGCTCGGCAAGATCCCTTCTCACAGTGTTGACCGAAACGTTAAACTCGCTGCAAAGCTGCTCAATACTGGCCGATCCGCTGACGTTAATGAACTCTTCCATTGCACTCTGTCGTTGTTCTTTCATGTTGACTCCCCTACCCGTTTTATAAAAAAGCGTTATTTCTCTTAATCAAATGAAAAAGCGCCAGACAAAAGCAGGGCTTTCGCCTAACGCCCAGCACAAAAAGAACGCTGAATGCAACCGCAAGCGGCAGGTATAGAGTTTCATTAGCCGGGTCGGAGTGCCGCCATCGCACGGCTCACCCGGCATGGCGGCGTAAAGGGCATCATCCGTCTTGGTGCTGGCAGATTATAACTGACCGGCACATTATATACCAGCGGTTTCAGACTGTCAAGGTGCGTACTTGGCGACTTTTCGGGACATTCCCCCATTCTATAAGGTACTCTTTCCCTTGGCCCGCCGGTGCCGTTTGGCTCCGGCGGGCCAAGGCCCTTTTCGACTGGGTTCGCCTTGTAACGCTTACACCACTCCGATCAGCGCCAGCAGAATGGACAGTACAAACACACCCAGCGTCAGGTAGTTTGTATTGATGTTCTTCCGCTGCGCCCACAGGCAGCCCAGGGACAGCAGCAGGGGGACCAGGCCCAGAAACACCGTGTCCAAATAGCTCTGGATGGTGGCCACGCTGCCGTCGGCAAATTCAAAGGCCAGCGGCGTGGTGAAGTTCACGTTGGAGGCGATCATGGCACCCACCATAATTAGGCCCAGAATGGACGCGCCCTTCGTCAAAATCTTCATCGCTCCTGAACCCGCGATCTCCTTTAGGAACGTGGTGCCCATGGTGTACCCCGTGAAGAGCAGATACCGTCTCAGCACCATACCCGGAATATTATAGATGGCCAGAAACAGCAGCGGCGCGATGATCAGGCCGTTTTGCGCCAGCGGGATGCAGATGGATGCGGCCAGCAGCCGCAGCACCCCCCAAAACAGGGAGTCGCCGATGGCCGACATGGGGCCCATCAGGGAGGTCTTTACCGCAGTGATGGCGCTGACGTCAAAGCTGGGGTCCTCGGAGGCCTCCCGTTCCATGGCGGTAACCAGCCCCAGGCAGAAGGTGGAGACGGTCTGGGTGATGTTGAAAAAGGTCGAATGGCGAAGCAGCGCCTCCCGGTGCTTCTCAGGGGTCTTGCAGTACCGCTCCAGCGCGGGAGCCAGCGTGAAAATAATGCCGACAGCGTGCATTCTGACCTGTCCGCCCACGCGGCCCGCCATCTGGAAGAAGGAGCGCCAGTAGATGCGCTCAAGCATCTTCTTATCTTCCGCCGTCATCGCGGCCTTCACCGCAGAATTCGCAGTTGTCATGACAAGAAATCCTCCTCTTCATTGGTACTGGGGGATACCGCAGCCATATTCATGGTCCTTTTCTCCAGATCCAGAAGCTGCTTGTCCCGCAGGCAGATGGGGACGAGTACCACCAGCGCGATTACCACGATGGCCACGTGGGGCAGGCCAAGGTACTTGAACAGGACAAAGCCCAGGAAGAAATAGCCGGCCAGCTCCTTCTGCCAGACCATTTTCATCAGGATGGAGATGCCCACCGCAGGCAGCAGCTTGCCTGCCGTACTGATTCCGTTCAAAATGACCACGGGAATGCCGTTGACAAAGGCCTCAATGGCGTCGCTGCCGGCCAGTATGCCCACAAAGAACACCAGCACAGGGACGAAGAAGCGGAAGAACCAGGTGCCCCAAAACAGTCGGTACAGCCCCTTGGTGTCGTTCTTCTCGCACAGGCGGTCCACCCAGGGGGCCTGGAAGTTGCAAAGGACGTTGTTCATCAGCGTAAACAGGAAGGCGCTCAGCATGGAGATGGGCACGGCCAGGGCCAGGGCGGTGTCCGCGTCCACCGAGGACTGGGTGGCCATATACACCGCGAACACAGTGGCGGCGCAGGGCTCGGCGGAAATATTGCCGCCAATGTTGACAGCGCCCATGAAGATGGCCTCCAGCGTGGCGCCCATAATCAGGCCCGTTTGGATATCGCCCAGCAGAATACCGGCCACAAGCCCCGCCACGATGGGGCGGTCACACATATTCTGCGCCCAGAAGTAGTTGCCCGCATAGCAGATAAAGTACGCAACAGCACATAAAATCGCGTTTGTCAGCATGGTTTCCCTCCTCTTTGATTTGAAACATCATTGGCCCTTGAGCAATTCTGAGACCGGGGTTTTTCGGTCGCTGGGAAGGATTTGCTGGAACGCCTTGACAGCCAGCGTCGCCAGCTCTTTCAGCGCGGCCAGCTCGTCCTTATTCAGGGTGATCGCTCCGTTGATTACGATCTTTTCCGACGGCGGCGTCAAATCAAACCGGCCCACATTGGCCACATTCACCGACTGGACGTACCCCGGGCATCCCTTCACAATGCGAACGGCATCCGCTACATTGTTGGTCAGTACAAACATGTCCACGCCCTGGGCTTTGGGGTTGTTAAACAGCTTAATGGCGTCGTCAACCGTTTTAATCAGCAGCTTGATCCCGCCCGGTGTCGCCATCCGCAGCGTCAGGTTGGACACCTCGTCGGCTACCGCCCTGTCGTTTGCCACAACAATGCGGTTTGTGCCGAACTCCTTCGACCATACCATGGCAATCTGCCCATGGATCAGCCTGTCGTCAACGCGCAGCGATGGAATCATTTTTTCATCTCCTTTCCTCCTAAATTTCAGACGCCGTCCAGAAAACCGCTGTCATCTTCCCCGGCATCCGAGTTGACACAAAGCAGCTCCTCAATCCTGACCGCCCGGGTCTTGCTCTCTTCGATCATTTCGTCGATCTCCTCATAGCTGAGCAGGCCGCCGCTGGTCAAAATATCAATCATGATAGGGACATTGATATTGGCAATCAGCCGGATATTGCGTTTGCCCGTGCCGATCAGCCGGGTTGTGACCCGCTGGTTCACGCTGCCCCCGTAAAAATCTGTGAAAATATAGGCGGCGTCCCCGGATTCTATCCCCGCGATAAACGACTCGATGTCCTTGTCGTAGGTGTCGTCCGGGCCGTCCACATAGGCGTCGATGGTCTGAATGTCCATATCCCCCACAAACATTCTGAGTGTCGAGGCCAGTCCGCTGGCCGTCCGGCCGTGGGAGGCGATCAGTATTCTGGTCATAGCGCGCCACTCATAAACCTTCGGATTGCGTCCGTGGTGGGATTGTCCGCCGCGTTCTTCAGAAACTCCCGCCGGAACACCTTCCCCTGAACAATCCGTTTGGTCACGTCCGGCCTGCTGCGCAGAATAATCCGGCCCATATCATCCGCGATGCAGGACTTCATATCCTCAAAGAACGTTTTAAACTCCCGCTGGAGCTGGGCGCGGCTCTCCGGGTAGCCCATCCCGTGCTCTGCGTGAAAGTATGCCTGGAACACATAGCGCAGGTTCAGTTCGCCACCTACCCCGAAGTCCTTCCCAAAGGGCATGGAGATCGCGTTTCCATCGTTGATCTGCCCAAACATATAGGCGTCCACGGGATCCTTGATATAGCCGCAGTACACATTGGGGTAGCTGTTTGACACCATGCAGGCGCCCTCGCCGGAGGCGCAGCCGGTCACCACAAAGTCCACCGCCCGGGCGTTCAGTAAAATTGCGGCCAGATAACCCAGCTCTACATAGCTGATATTGTAGTCCTTGTCCTCCTCGCTCATGCCGTAGTTGAACACCTGATGCCCCAGCGGCTCCACCACCCGCTCCAGCTCCCTCAAAATCGCGGCGTTTTTGCTCAGGCAGCTGCTCTCGTTAATCAGCGCGATCTTCATATCCTGATCCTCCTTTCCATCACCTGCTTTGCCGCGGCCGCGATATCGCAGCCCCCCATCCCCATGACTTTTTTCAGCTCGTTCAGGTGGCCGATCTCACCCAGGCGGTCCCTGACGCCGATCCGTCTCACCGGGGCCGGAGCGTTCTCCGCCATGCATTCGCTGACAGCGCTGCCCAGCCCGTTGAGGATGGAGCCGTTCTCCGCCGTCACCGCGCAGCCTGTTTTGGACACGCTCTTGACAACCAGCTCCTCATCCAGCGGCTTGAGGGTGTGGATGTTGATGACCTCCGCCTCAATTCCCTCCGCCCTCAGCATCTCCCACGCGCTCAAGGCCTCGCTGACCTCCACCCCGCTGGCAAAGATGGATACGTCCCTGCCCTCCCGGAGTACGACACCCTTGCCCAGTTCAAACTCCGCCTCATCGGAGAAAATCCTGTCCGGGGCCTGTCGGAACAACCGGATATAGCATGGGCCATACCGCTCCACAATCTGGGGGAACACCTTTTTCAGCTGGGCCCCATCCACAGGCTCGAAGATAGTCATTCCCGGAATCCCCCGCATGATGCCCAGGTCATCCATCGCCTGATGGGTGCCCCCGTTCAGCTCCGTTGTAATACCGGGATCCGTGCCACACATTTTCACATTCTGCTTGGCATAGACCACGCTTTGCTCAATCTGGTCCAGGCACCGCCTCGACGCGAACACGCAGAAGGTCTGGGTGAACGGGATCTTCCCCATGTAGGACAGCCCGGCCGCCACGCACATCATATTGGCCTCGGCGATGCCCACGTCAAACGTCCGCTCCGGGAACGCCTGGCTGAAGGGCATCGTGCCGGCGCTGCGCATCAGATCCGCCTCGACAATGCAGATCCGCTCGTCCTTTTTGCCGTACTCAATCAGCAGCTCCACGTATGTCTGCTTCAGCTCCTTGACGTCTTTTTCAAACTTCATCTCGCTCACCCCCGCCCCGCAAACGCTTCATTTCCCGTTCAAGCATGTCCCCTGAGATGGTCATACTGTGATTTGTGACCAGGTCTTCCGCAAACGAGATTCCCTTTCCCTTCACCGTACGCAAAATGATCATATGGGGCTTCCCCCTGCTCTGCTTGGCCCTGGAAACCACCCGGTCTATCTCCTCCACGTCATGGCCGTCCACGCTCTGCACGTCCCAGCCAAAGGCCGCCCATTTATCCGCCAGGGGCTCCAGCCCGTTTACCTCGGAGACATGCCCGTCAATCTGAAGATTGTTATAGTCGGTAAACCCGATGATATTGTCCAGGCCCCTGTTGCCCGCCAGCATGGCGGCCTCCCATACCAGGCCCTCCTGGCTCTCACCGTCGCCGATGACGGGGTAGACATAGAGCTCCTCCCGGTCCAGCTTGGCCGCCAGGGCGATTCCAACGGCGACGCTGAATCCCTGGCCCAGGCTGCCCGTGGTCACATCCACCCCGGTCGTTCTCGTCGCATCGCAGTGGCTGGGGATGTTGGTGCCCAGCTCGTTCAGGCTCTTCAGCGCCTCCCGGTCAAAGTACCCCCTCAGCGCCAGCGCGGAATATACCACCGGCCCCGCGTGCCCCTTGGAGAGGATGAACCGGTCCCGGTGCTTCCACTGGGGTTCCTCGGGCCTGACGTTCATCTGGCTGAAGTAGAGTACGCTCATCACCTCGCACAGGGACATGCAGCCGCCCAAATGGCCTTTTCCCACGTGGCCAATGGTCTCAAGCGTCAGTGTTCTGATCTCATGGGCTTTCCTTCGAAGCATCCCATAGTCGGCCATGACCTCTTCCCCCCATCAGTAAATATTGTTCAAAAGCTGCACCACTGCCTCCTTGGTCATGCCGGCCGGCGACAAATTCAGCTGTCCGGCGTACCGTGTCACCGCCGTTTCGGCAATCCCGTCAATGTCCCCCTTCTCGGCCCCAATCTCGCGGAGCCGCACGGGCATCTCCAGTGAGCGCATCAGCCGGTCCACATGGTCGGCAAAGGCCGCAACGCCGGAAAAGCCCAGGGTTTTGGCCAGGCGCGTCATCTTCTCGTTCTCCCGTTCCGGGCTCAGCCGGATAAACTGGCTGATGGAGATGGCGCATCCGATCCCGTGGGGGATGTGGTACAGCGCGCCCAAGGGATAGCTGAGCACATGGGCTCCGGTGGTCCGGGTCTGGCTGAAGGCCAGGCCCGCCAGAAGGCTGGCAAGGCTCATGTTCTGCCGGGCCTCCTCATCAGAGGGGTTCTGAAACGCCCTTTCCAAATTCCCCAGAATCAGCCTCATGGCCCCTATCCCCAGCTCGTCGCTGGCGGGATTGCTGTTTTGATTCCAATACGCCTCAATCGCGTGGCAAAACGCGTCCATCCCCGTATTTGCCGTGACATTTTTCGGCATTGTATAGCTCAGGACCGGATCCACAACCGCGGCGTCAGCGTACAGCGCGTCATTCACCATGGGGCTCTTGTCGCCGGTGGCCGGGTTGTTGAACACCGCAACGTTTGTGACCTCGCTTCCAGTGCCCGCAGTGGTAGGCACAAGGACCAGCCGCGTGCTCCGCCGGCCAAAAGCCCTGCCCCCGCCGGCGTAATCCAGAATGCTCCCCTCGTTCCCGGCCAAATACGCGACGGCCTTCGCCACATCCAGGCTGCTGCCTCCACCGATGCCAATCACCGTCGTAGCACGGTTTTCCCGGGCCAGCCCGGCCCCCGCATCCACATTGTCCGTTGTCGGATTGGGCACGATGTCCGAGAAAAAATGGAGCTCCTTCCCCGCCAGCGCCTTCCGCAGCGTCTCCACAAACTCCGCCGTCATCAGGAATTGATCCATGACTACCTGGACGCGGTCTCCCTCCACAAGCCCCGGCAGCTTTTCCATGGCGTTTTTCCCAAAGTAAATTTTGACAGGGTTCCAAAACGAAAAATCCAGCTTTTTCATGTGCAGCACCATCCTTGAGCTCTGAGTATTGACAGGCGTTTTACCTCTCCTAATGTTCAATATCTTACCATCCGCCTCCCCATATGTCAACAATAATCTTATAAATTCGCTCAAAATTTACTCATAATTTCACACAAACGTTGCGTTGCAACGGGTTCGGCCATTTTTCGGCACCAAGAATCCGGGTCGAACCACGTGAAATTTTACAGATAAGCCAGGGTTCCCCCTTGCCGCTTCGTATGAAATGCTCAATTCTTTGCCTGCAAATTGCCCACATCAGGCCCCAATAGACGCAGAATAAAATTAGAACTTTTTTGCCCAAAACAAGCGCTTGCTGCCAACCGGGTTTGGAGTCCCAGGCGGGGAGTCAATTCGCAAATTCATCATGATTTTGCCCGGCCTGCGCAAAAACCTCGTTGCGTTTTTTTGCTTCCTGTGGTACAGTATGCCAAGCGGCCAAACAAAGGTTAGGAGGACAAGCTATGGATCGTTTTGACGGGATTGACTTGGCAGACTGTCCCTGCTGCGGTAACGTAGGGAGCATTGAAGAGGAAGGCGGCTGGTGCCTGTATGTTCAGTGTGGATACTGTGGCGCCCACACCGCGGAGCTTTCTTATAAGAACGAGGCTGAGCGCCAGGACGCCGCCCGGAAGGCCGCGATAAACTGGAACCTCAGGAAGGTCATATGCCCTGGCCCCGGGGAATAATGAGAGGGGCAAAAAGGGAGGGCCGGGAAAAACCCGGCCCTCCCTTTTTATCGTATTGATGGTCACAGCACTTTTTCCACGCTGAACATGGACTCCAACACGATAAAATTTGTGTGGAAAGGGTTGTTCAGGTTCCAGAAGCTCACGCCGGCAAGACCGTATTCGTTCACCAGACCATATTTGGCCCGGAGACTGCGGGCATCCTCGAACCAGACCTCGTGCTGCCTTCCGTCTTCGTCGTAGTAGCGGAAGAAGGGGGATTGCGCGGCTTGATCGTACCGGATGCCTGCCCCCACCTGTCCGGCCAAAGTGACGGCGTCAACACTGGAGAGGGAGCGTGCCGCCGTGCCCTGCGCAAAGGGCAGCGTCCAATCATAACCGTAGTTGGGCATGCCCATCAGAATATGCCCCGCCGGTATGGCCTGCGTGGCGTAGTCCAGCACCTGGCGCACCTTGTCCAGCGGCGCCACCGCCATGGCCGGGCCGTATGTATAGCCCCATTCATACGTCATGAGGACAACGTAGTCCACAGTCCGCCCGTGGAAAGCATAGTCGTGGGCCTCGTACAGAAGTCCCTGTTGGCTGTCTGAGAGCTTTGGCGCCAGCGCAGTCACCACAATGTAGCCCAGCTGGTGCATCCGCTCCGTCAGGCGGCGCAGAAATTGATTGTAGCTGTCCCGGTCAAACTGGTAGATATACTCAAAGTCTACATTTACACCGTACCAGCCGCCCTCCCGCAGCAATGCCTCCACGTTTTCCAAAAATTTATCCTGTACGCTCTGGTCAGTCAGAATGGCGTGGGCGATCTGGCCGGAGAACCCCCCTGCCTCCAGCAGGTTTGTAAGCGTCAGCAGGTTTGCCGTGCGCTGTCCGGCGGAGAGCGTTACATTTAAGTTGAAGGTCGGCGTCAGGTTTCCAAAGAGGTCGGAGCGGTAGGAAAAGGGCGAGAGGAACGTCAGATAGGGCAGCGCAGCGTTCAGCGTGCTGTCCGAGGCATCGGTTACATAGCCGTTGACGATAATCTCCCGCATTTGCCGGACATCGGTGGGAATAACGACCGTCTGCCCGGGATAAATGTGGTTGGGATTGGCAATCTGAGGATTCGCCGCCATGAGGCGCGGAAGACTTACGCCATACCTGCGCGCAATAGAATACAGGGTATCGCCGCGGCCCACTGTGCGGCGGTTTTCATTGTTTCGAATCACAAGCGCCTGCCCTACCGACAGTACATCGGGGTTTTGCAGCTGATTGGCTGCGATAATGCCATCCACTGGTGTGGAATGCCGGCGGGCAATTTGATGGACGGTGTCTCCGCTCTTTACAACATATATTTCCAAGGTAATCATCCTCCTAATTGAACTTGCCTGGATACCACATCCTATTCCTGGCAGCCGCAACCGGTGCCGACGTGTCCGCCCTTTAGAAGCTGTACCAACAGCCTTAAAACCATGGAGACGCTGGGGAACAGGAATCTGACGAAGGCACAGATCGCGGAGCTGGTAGACGCACAGTTTGCCCTGTTTCTCCGGCTGTTGGAGCGGCGCGGCCAAGCGGGAGGAAATCTCTCCGGCGGCGAACAGCAAATGCTGGCCGTTGCCCGGGGCTGATGATGAACCCCAAAATGATTATGCTGGACGAGCCGTCGCTGGGACTGGCGCCGATCATTGTGGAGGAGATCTTTGATCTGATTTTAAAGGTCCGGGACATGGGAAAAACCGTCCTGCTGATCGAACAAAACGCGTCGATGGCGCTTTCTATCGCGGACCGCAGGTACGTGATAGAAAATGGGAAGGTTCTGCTTTCCGGGACAGGCGGGGAACTTCTCAATAACGAAGACGTGAAGAAAGCATACCTGGGCGTATGAAAGGGACATAAGCATATATAAAGAATCAATCCATAAATATTTTCAGGCAAGAAGCATCCAGTGGATGAGCTATCCCCATACGGACGTATTGTCCTCCATGCGCAAAATTGCGGCGGACGATTATTTTGACGCAGTCGAGGTCACGCATATTGAGGATCCCCAGGTGCGCGAGGAGGTGAAGGCGCTGCTGGCGCAGTCCCATCTCACGGTCGGCTACGGTGCGCAGCCGCGCCTTTTGACCACAGGGCTGAATCCCAACGCAAGCACCCAAAGTAGAAGTAAAAATAGAGAGTAAGAATAAACAGGGCGGGCGCACCGTGGAAACGGCTGCGCCC
>CATABD010000081.1 GCA_949494735.1 uncultured Oscillospiraceae bacterium | reverse complement strand
TATTTCCCGTTGCTTATGCGCTTGATGGGTGCTTTATTCAGTGGTTCCTTAAAAAATCTGATGGAACCACCCGGCCTCACCTCTGCCGCAGATGACTAATGGACAGGCAATTTCGCATAGGCTGTTGTGAAAGGCTGGGTGATGTTATTTGCAGACACAGGAGCTATGCAAAAGCATTTTCAAGGATGGCTCCACTGAAACAACAAAAGAAAATTTTACCCGCAAGCTGACCGAGTTGATCAATCATCTGGAAAAGGAAAAACAGGCCATGGCCCAAAAATAATGTGACAAGCTGTTTTCTGTGTGCTATACTGTAAGCAGGAAACAGCTTGTCCTATCTCTAAGGAGATATGAACATGAAAGCAGCGATCTACTGCCGTTTATCCGAAGAAGATAGAAACAAGCAATTTGAAACCGATGACAGCAACAGCATCCAGAACCAAAAGGCTATGTTGCTGCAATACGCGATGGAGCAGGGGTGGGAAGTTTATAACCTTTATAGTGATGATGATTACACAGGTTCAGACCGCAGGCGGCCCGAATTTAACCGCTTGCTGGGGGATGCCAAGGCCCATCGCTTTGACATCGTCCTCTGCAAGACCCAATCCCGCTTTACCCGTGAGCTGGAGCTTGTAGAGAAGTACATCCACGGCCTCTTCCCTATCTGGGGCATCCGTTTTGTCAGCATCGTGGACAACGCCGACACCGCCAACAAGGGCAACAAGAAGTCCCGGCAGATCAATGGTCTGGTGAACGAGTGGTATCTGGAAGATATGTCGGAGAACATCCGCAGCGTCCTCACCAACCGACGGCAGAACGGCTTCCACATCGGGGCCTTTGCCCTCTATGGCTACCAAAAAGACCCCGACCAGAAAGGCCACCTAATTATCGACGAGGAGGCCGCCGCCGTTGTCCGCGAGGTGTTCACCCTCTTTTCCCAGGGCTACGGCAAGACGGCTATCGCCCGGAGGCTCAATGACCGGGGCATCCCCAACCCCACCGAGTACAAGCGGCTCCACGGCCTGCGCTACCAACAGCCCAAGCGGAAAAACAGCACTCTCTGGAAGTATTTTGCTATCTCCGATATGCTCACCAACGAGATTTATATTGGCAATATGGTGCAAGGCAAATATGGCAGTGTGTCCTACAAGACCAAGCAGAACAAACCCCGCCCTCAAAGCGAGTGGTATCGCGTGGAGGGAACCCACGAGGCCATCATTGACCGCCCCCTCTGGAACCGGGTGCAGTCCATGATTGCGGAGCGGGCCAAGCCATTTGACTGCGGCACCGTGGGCCTGTTCGCCCGGAAAGCAATTTGCGCCAACTGCGGCTACACCATGCGCTCCTCCAAAAATCGCGGGCGGCACTACCTCCAATGCTCCAACCGACATGTGGCAAAGGACGCCTGCATCGGCTCTTTTATTTCCGTGGAAAAGCTGGAGCGGATGGTAATCGACGAGCTGAACCGACTGGCGGCGGCGTATCTGGATAAGGACGAGCTGGAGCGGAGCATTGAGTTCTGCGAAAATCTACAAGGCCAGAAAAGGAAACTCCTGGATACCCTCTCTGCCTACGAGAAACGGATTGCCGAGTACACCAAGGGTCTGCGGGATTTATACATGGATAAGGTCAAGGGCCTGCTCAATGACAGCGACTTCTCGGCCCTCTCCAAAGAGTTTTCCACCGAGAAATCCCGACTGGAGCGTGTCCTGCTGGACGGCCAGCGGCAGCTTGCGGAGCTGGAGGACAGAATTGCCGTGGGAGACAACCGAAAGGCTCTGGTGGAGCAGTATGTAAATCTGGAACACTTGACACGAGAAATCGTAGAAATCCTCATTGACCACATCACTGTTGGGAAACGTATCCCCGGCACCCATGACGTTCCCATTGAAATCCACTGGAATTTTTAAGGAGCATAAACCCATGCAGCCCAAAGAAAAATTTGAACAATCCATTCAATCCATCGACCAGGCGGTAGGCGAAATTGAGCGCACTCTGGAGCAAATGCTGGCTCTGGCCCAGTTGTCCGTCAGTAATCTGAACGTAGACCGGGCCGCGCTGCAAAAGACCCTGGAGCGGCTCCAACGTAAGATTGACCGCATTGCGGACACGATTTAGCGCCATTTTCCGCTATTTTTCGCAAAAAGTTGCACTTTCGTCATTGCACCAGAGCAGAAAGCCCGCCTCACATACGATAACATTCTCCGTTTATCTGATGACCCGGATGTAAACAATGTCATCCGCTTTCTTCGGGAGCGGGAAATTGTTCATTTCCAGCGGTTTGGCGAGGCTATTGAGCTGGCTAAACAAAAATTGGATCAGAAAAACGTGTACTTCATTAACCCCGCATTTGATAAATGACTTCTGTCGTAAAAAGTGCCCGCCCCGAGATCGGGGCGGGCACTTTTTATTCCTCCCAACTTTCTCCTGTAGCGTAATCAATTACCACTCCAGGCTGAACATTGTAAACATATACGTTGAAGCACACCCCTTCTCCCTCATCCTCTACAGAAAACGCTTCCATCTGCACGCCGCTAGCCAACAGGTTATCTCCTTCAAAGATGGGTGTCACCCGATAGAGCACATGGTTTTCCGTCTCCTCCACGTAGCCGTCCACCATATTCTCAAAGGGAAGCATCCCTTCCATGTTCATATATCGGGTTCCTGTGATAAGGTTCTGTCTGTTGGCGTTCTCCCCCGCCAGCTGGTACCCAATGAGATGACAGCGGTTATATAGATACTTGCCATCCACACAATCATACTTTACTGTCTGCCATCCCGAAGGCTTCACCTGGCCAATATCCCCCCGTGACCCGGTCGGCATGATGTCCAGGCATACATTTGCATAGGCCACACCACACCGGCCCAAGTGATCCAGCTCACTATAAATCTCAAAAGGTTCCAATGTTAAGTCTTTTAGGTCAAAGTTTGGCTGGTTATCCTGGAGGATCACATATGGTTCCCCTGAATAAATCGGTACATCCTCCACTGACACTACGGCCGGGGGCTTAAGCCCCAACTCCGCCAGCAGATTTTCCAGTGTCAGCGAACCGTTTAGGTGTAGACTCAGGGCGGTTACAGCCACCACCACCATAAGAACCAGCAGCAGCAAAATGAGCTTTTCCCTGCTGAATTTGGCCAGCTGCCGCCTGTTTGTGCGGGCGCTCATGACCTGCCCTCCAAAATTCCGCTGGCCTTAACCGTGGACACAATCTCATACATAATAGAGACAGGGCGCACCAAAGCAAAGCGCACGTATCCTTCTCCCTGCAATCCAAAAGCGGAACCTGGGGTGCACAGTAATCCTGTGCGGTCCAGTAGTTCAAAGCAGAAATCAACCGAGTTTAAGTATCCCATCGGGAGAGGGATCCATACAAACACACTGCCTTGGCTGTCCGGCACATCCCAGCCAATAGATCGCAGGCCGCTGCACAGCGTGTCACGCTGTGCCTGATATTCCGCGCGGTTATGGGCCAAGCTATCCTGGCATCCGTTGAGCGCCGCCACTGCCGCCTGCTGAATGGGCAGAAACATCCCATAGTCAATCTGGGTTCGCAGTCGTTTAAACGCCGCCACTACTTCCCGATTCCCCAGCACAAAGGACACCAGTGCCCCAGTGAGATTGTAACTTTTTGATAAGGAGTTGAACTCCACGCCTACCTCTTTTGCCCCTTCAAATGACAGGAATGACCTGCCTACCCGGCCATCAAAAATAATTTCAGAGCAGGCATTGTCGTGGAGGATCACAATGCTATTCTCCCTGGCAAATTTAATCAACCTGGGATAAAACTCATCCGGCGCGGCCACCCCCAAGAGGTTGGCTGGATAGGAAACCACCAAAAACCGCGCTTTCTCCACCAAAGCAGAATCAAAATTCTCTAAATCGGGCAGATAATTATTCTCCTTGTACAGCGGGTAGCGGACGCACCTAGCCCCACACAGGAAGGGATCCAGCTCAAAAATAGGATAACTAGGATCAGGAACCAGTACCACATCCCCGGGGTTGGACAGCGCCCAGTCGATGTGGGTCAATCCCTCTTGGGAGCCATATACCGCCATCAGCTTATCCTGAGCTAACTCCACACCGTAGCGCCGCCCATACCAACTTTGAACTGCCTGTACCAGTTCCGCCGTCTCACCCAGAGAGTAGCGGTAGTTGGCCGGGCCAGAGGCCGCCCGAGCCAACGCCTCTACTACATGGGGTTCCGAAAGAAAATCCGGCGTGCCGATGGACAGGTTATACACCGGTTTTCCCTGGGCCAGACGCCGGTTTTTACTCTCATCCAACACATTAAAAATGCCTGGCTCAAAGCTGTCCATTCGGCTGGCAAATTTCATCTTCATAGGCCCGCCCCCCTTTTTCTATTTTCTCAGCTTGACTAACAGGGCGTCTACATCTCCGTCCCTCTCCCCCAACAGAATGAGAAGCTGATCCTCGTCCAGCACGGGAACGCCTAGTTCCTGCGCCTTACGCAGCTTAGAACCGGCAGCCTCTCCGGCCACCACGCACCCCGTTTTTTTCGATACAGAGCCGGACACCTTCGCCCCCAGCGCGGCCAGTTTATCCCCCGCTTCTTTCCGGGAATAGGCCGACAATTCTCCAGTGAGTACAAAAGTAAGTCCCGCCAGCTTGTCCCCCACCGGGGCGACTTTGCTGTCCATGTTCACTCCTGCCTTCTTCAATGAGGCAATGAGATGCTGGCTCTGGGGTGCGGAAAACCACTCCGTCAGGTACTGTGCCGTAATGGAACCAATGTCGTCAATGGCGGTGAGTTCCTCTTCGGTAGCTTGGGCCAAGGCATCCAACGACCCAAACCGGGCCGACAAAACCTTCCCCGCTTTTTGCCCAACCTGCCGGATGCCAAAGGCAAACAGCAGCTTAGACAGGTCGTTCTGCTTGGACTCTTCGATGGCCAACAACAGGTTGTCCGCCGACTTTTTCCCCATCCGATCCAGTTCAGCTATCTGATCCTTGTCCAGGTGATAAAGATCGGCAGGAGTTTTGACCATCCCGGCGTTTACCAGCGCCTCCACAACTGCGGGACCCAAGCCCTCAATGTCCATAGCGTCCCGGCTGGCAAAATGGGTCAGGTTGCGCAGCAGTTGGGCCGGGCACTCCGCTCCGGTACAGCGGATGTGCGCACCGTCCTCATCCCGGGCCACTGCGGCCCCGCATACCGGGCATTCTGCAGGCAGTAAAAAAGGCACGGTTCCCTCTGGCCGTTTCTCCTTCACCACGGACACGATCTCAGGAATGATCTCTCCCGCTTTTTGGATCAACACAGTGTCCCCAATGCGAATATCTTTTTCGGCAATAAAGTCCTGGTTGTGAAGGGTGGCATTTGTAACAGTGGTACCTGCCAATCGGACAGGGGCTACCACTGCTTTAGGGGTGAGTACTCCGGTGCGTCCCACCTGGATAACAATATCCTCTACTACGCTTTCCTTCCGCTCCGGCGGATACTTGTAGGCGGCTGCCCATCGCGGGAATTTAGCTGTTTCCCCTAACATGTCGCGCTGCGTCATGGAATTTACCTTTACAACAGCTCCATCAATTTCGAACGGATATTTTTCCCGCTGGTCGCCCAGATCAAAGATGGCTGACTGTATCTCTCCCATATCCCCGGACAGCCGGAAATCAATTACTTTGAAACAAAGCTCTCGAAGCCAGTCCAGGCCGGCGCTGTCCGTTTCAAAGGGAGCGCGGTCGGTATACTGGATGTTGAACACCACCATATCCAATCCCCGGGCGGCAGCAACCTTGGGATCCAACTGCCTCATTGAGCCGGCGGCGGCGTTGCGGGGGTTGGCAAACAGCGGCTCTCCCCGTACCTCCCGCTCCCCATTAAGCCGCTCAAAGGTCTTGCGGGGCATATAAACCTCCCCACGGACAATGAGCGATACCGGGGCGCAGTTCAGCCTCATAGGGATGGACTTAATGGTTCGCAGATTCTCTGTTACGTCCTCCCCCACCTGGCCGTCCCCACGGGTGGCCCCTCGGACAAACACACCGTTTTCGTATTCCAGCGCCACAGACAGTCCATCCACTTTGGGTTCCAGTAGATACTCCGGCTGTGCGCCGCTCTCCCGCACCCGGCGGTCAAAGTCCAGCAACTCGTCTGGTGAAAACACATCCTGCAAACTCTGGAGCGGCACCCGGTGAACTACCTGCTGGAAGCTGTCCAGCGCCTTGCCTCCCACCCGTTGGGTGGGCGAGTCAGGGGTAACCAGTTCCGGGTGGGCGGCCTCCAGCTCCTCCAGCTCCCGAAGCATTTTGTCGTATTCAAAGTCGGAGATAGTGGGCGCATCCAGCACATAATAGCGGTAATTGTGCCCGTTCAGCTCATCCCGCAGCCGCGCGGCTTGAGTTCTGAAGTCCATATCAGCCGTTCCCCTTTTCCAGATTTAAATAGGTGTCGGGTGTCTCGCCCACGATGACGGTTTCTGCCACACACACACTGCTGCTGACAGACACAGGAAGCACCTCCCCCGGTAGAAACAGGTAAATGGTGGCCGTAATTTCCAGGCAAACCCGGTGAAGCGTTTGGTTTACCCCGGCAGCGGTGAAGGAGTTGACATAGTCGGCGGTGATCTCCCCCACCGAGTCCACCCGCACCCGCACAGGCGGCCCCATACCCGAAAGTAAAGCCTGGCCGGAAAGTGTGCCCAAAGGCACACCTAGCGCGCCGCTGTCCAAGGTGTTCAGCTGGCGGGTCACCGCCTCCACAACCTGCCGTTTAAACCGGCTGTTGGACGCCGTATTGCTGGTAATAGACGTCACTTTCCCGGCGGCGTCTTTTTCTATGGTGACAAAATCACCATAGCCCATGCTGTTTTCCTGGAGGCAGTTGTCCACGGCTATGGCAATGGCCTGGGTCATCAAGCTGGTGGCTTGGCCAGATGCCGCAGCTTCCAGCACCGGGCGCAGCCTGCCATTTACCACGTGGAGCAATAATCCCGATACCAACAATGCCGCCAGAGCAGGTATCGCCACCGTTACAGCGCCCCCCTGCCGCAGGTAGAATGCCAAGCGTTTTAGCTTCACAGGCATACAATCACCCCCGATAGGTTACTGTATGCCCAAAACAGCTCGGCCTATGTCAGTTCCGCAGCAGCTCCTCCGCCGCCAGCATCACGCCGGTCTTGCCCGACTCATAGGTAAGCCCACCCTGGAGATATACCGTATAGGGCTCCCTCATGGGCGCGTCGGCAGACAATTCGATAGACGCTCCTTGGATAAAGGCCCCTGCCGCCATAATGACCTGACTGTCATATCCGGGCATATCCCAGGGTTCCGGGGTGACGAAGGAATCAACGGGGGCCCCGGATTGGATGCCCTTGCAGAAACGTTTAACCGCCTCCGGGCTCCCCAAATGGATCATTTGTATAATGTCATGGCGAATTGCGTCCGATTTGGGTTCTGTGGAGTAGCCCAGAAGCTCCATAAGCCGGGCGGAGAATACAGCGGTTTTCACCGCCTGAGCTACAGTATGGGGGGCCAAAAAAAGCCCCTGGTACAGCAGTCGGTTGTTTCCCAAAGTTGACCCGCACTCCCGTCCAATTCCAGGGCAGGTCAGGCGCATGGCTGCGCCTTCCACCAAATCCCGCCGTCCGGCAATGTAGGCCCCGGTGGGGGCCAACCCTCCGCCGGGATTTTTGATGAGGGAGCCCACGGCCAGATCCGCCCCAACATGGGTGGGTTCCCATTCCTCTACAAACTCCCCATAACAATTATCCACCAAAATAACGGCATTAGGATTGTTCTCCCGCACAATGGCACACAACTCCCCAATCTCATCCACCGACAGGGACGCCCGGGTGGCATACCCTTTGGAGCGTTGGATCAGCACAGCCCTCACCCTGGGTTCCCGAACCGCCTGGGCAAGTTTTTCTTTGTCCGGCACGTTGTCAGCCAAATCCACCTGGCGGTATTCCACACCGTAGTCCTTGAGGGAGCCGTGCCCCTTGTCCACAGCACCAACCACTCCCAACAGGGTGTCATAGGGCGCCCCAACCGCAGACACCAGCACATCACCCGCTTTCAGCGTTCCAAACAAAGCGCAAGTGATGGCGTGCGTGCCATTGACAAACTGGATGCGTACCAGGGCGTCCTCCGTGCCGAACAAATCTGCGTAAATCTGGTCCAGCCTGTCCCGGCCCAAATCATCGTAGCCGTATCCGGTGGTTCCCGCAAAAAAGTTCTCCGCCACCCTGTGCGTCTGAAATGCCGACAGCACCCGCTGGCTGTTGGCCTGGGCAATGGCGTCAATGCGGGAAAACTGCGCCGTCAAGCCCTCTTCCGCTTGGGCAGCCAAGTCCCTCACCCGCTTTGAAATCTGTAAAGGAGAATTCATTTATAGCTACCGTCCCATCATAGGTTTAGAAATTATGACATGCAAATGCTGCCGCCAGATCTACGCAGGCTTGTACATCCCCCAAATCCACCATTTCCGTGGGCGTGTGAGTATACCGGCAGGGGATGGAAATTCCCCCTGTATACACCCCGGCCCGGGTGGCCTGGATCGGCCCGGCATCGGTTCCGCCTGCCTGGAGCACATCCCGCTGGACGGGAATACCCTGCTCCGCCCCCAATTCCAGCAGCTTATCCACCAGCGCCGGGGTACAGATTACAGAGCGGTCCATCACCTTTACCGCCGCCCCCTTGCCGCACAGGGCGCTGGCCAGATGCTTGCTGCCTGGCTCATCATCCACTCCTGTCACGTCCAGCGAAATGCCATACTCGGGATCAATGGCCCAGGCAGCCGTCTTGGCCCCCCGGGTGCCTACCTCCTCTTGGGAGGAGAACACAAAATATAAGTCGTTATCCGCCCCAGCCAGCCGTTCCATCACCATAAGCAGCACCAGGCAGGATACCCGGTTGTCAAGATAGGGAGAGATCACCCGGTTCCCCGCCACCCGGACCGGGGTATCGTACACCGCCGGATCCCCGACCTGAACCAGCTTTTTTGCCTCCTCGAAATCAGCCGCGCCCACATCAATGAGTAAATCGGCCGCCTTCAGTTTGCCCTTATCCTTATCCTCCGGGGCACAAATCAGCCCGCAAGCGCCGTTTTGAAAGCGCACTGGGGTAAAAAGAGCCTCCCCTGCGCTCACTCCGCCCAACGCCCCTACGTGGACAAATCCCTTTTCATCAATATGGGTGGCCACCAGGCCAATGGAATCCATATGTGCGGAGAACATAATCCGGGGGCCGCTGCCCTTTTTACGGCAGATGAGATTTCCCATGGCGTCCCGGGCAAGCTCGTCCACATAAGGCCGGGCAAGCTCTTCAATGGCTTGGGATATCTCCCCCTCACTGCCTGACGGCCCAAAGGACGTTACCAGCCTGGTCAAGGTCTTTATCAATTCCATGTCATATTCCTCCTGTCAGCGCTCCGCTATAGCCTGGACGAACAGCCGGGCCAGGGTAAGCATCTGTTCCGCATCCGAAATGCTGCACACGCTGCTGGGCGCGTGGAGATAGCGTACGGCAGCCGAAATACCGGCCACCCGCACGCCCGCCTTTGTGCGCTGTATGGCTTTCCCATCAGTGCCGCCCGACAGGTAGTGTTTCATCTGCCAGGGCAGTCCGTTTTCCTCCGCCAGACGGCGCAGCAGCTCAAACAGCTCCCGGTCATAAATGGTTCCGCCGTCCATCCAGGACAGCACCGGGCCCTTCCCGGCCCAGCACACTTGCCGCTCCGGCTCCAGCGCGGGCAGGTCGGCGGCGGTGGTGCCCTCCAGCACCAGGGCAACCTCCGGCGTCACTGAAAACGCTGCGCCGAAAGCCCCCCGTGTGCCCACTTCTTCCATGACTGTGAACACGAATGTGCAGTCCATGGGCAGGGGTTCCTCCAACAGTTTTACCAGCACCGCGCACCCCACCCGGTCATCAATAGCCTTTGCCTTGAGCATACCGCTTCCAAACTCTACCGTATCGCTCACAAAGGTACACACATCTCCCAATTCTACCAGCGCCTCGGCTTCGGCTTTCCCCTTTGCCCCAATGTCAATGTAGAGGTCGGTGAGCTTCGGCACTTTTTTTCGCTCCTCCTGGGTGGTCAGGTGGATAGCCTTCAACCCAATGACGCCGGGCAGTCCCCGCTCCCCCACCGTCACCCGTTTCCCCAGCAACACCCGGCGGTCAATGCCGCCCACACAGCCGAACTTCAGGTATCCTTCCTCGGTGACCGACTTTACCATCAAACCCACCTCATCCATGTGGGCGCAAAGCATCAGCCTGCTGCCCGCAGACTTCGCGCCCCGCTTGAACACGATGAGATTTCCCAGGGAATCTGTGCGGACGCTGTCGGCATGCGGTTCCACCCTCCGGCGGATGTAATCCCGCACCTGCTCTTCCCGGGAGGATACGCCGGACAAATTACACAGGGTTTTTAGTGTCTCAATCACAGCACAGCTTCCTCCCTTCCTAGGTCTTCCACAAAAGCGGCCAGCAGCCGGGCAGTCTCCTCTATGTCACCTGTCTCCACCACTTCCACCGGAGTGTGCATATACTTCAAGGGCACGGACAGTATGGCGGTGGCAATTCCCTCATTGGCGATCTGCATTTCCCAGCCGTTGGTTCCGGAACTCCCCTCCATTACCTCCTTTTGAATGGGCATGCCCAGCTTTTCCGCTTTAGCCAACAGCCGCCGGACCATCCAACGGGCCATATTGGGGCCGATACCAACCACCGGGCCGCCGCCCATCACAAAGGCGCCATCCTTGGGACTGTCCGGCGTCTTGCCATGGGTTACATCCACAGCTATGCAGAAATCAGGCCCCAGCCCCTGGGCCATAACCTGGGCGCCCCTGCCGCCCGTCTCTTCGCACACGCTGCCCACGATATATAGGTCAACGTCCAGTTCCCTATTCAGAAGCAGTTGTGCAGTCCGCAGCAGGGCGGCAAAGCAGGCCCTGTCATCCATTGCTTTGGCGCACCGCTGGCGCTCTCCCAAAGCAGTGAAATCGGTGCGGTATACCATGGGCGTACCAATGGGGATTCTCCGCTCCGCTTCCTCCTGGCTTAGGCCGGTGTCAACAAATAGATCCTTAATCTCTGGGGCTTTTTCTCGCTCCTCCGCCGAAAGCACGTGCGGCGGCAAGCAGGCTACCACTCCCAGCATAGGCGGATCGGTCAGGATGGCCACCTCCCGGTCAGGCAGCATCCGAACATCCACCCCGTTTGCCTTGAAGCGCAAAAAACCATCCTTCATCCCGGTAACCACCAAGCCCACCTCGTCCAGATGGGCATCCAACAGCAGTTTCTTCGCTCCCGATTTCCCACAGCGGCGCACACCCACCAGGCTGCCCAGGCGGTCAGTCCATACCTCATCCATCAGAGGCCCCAGCAGCTCCTTTGCCGCCAGCACCGCTTGGGATTCAAAGCCGGAGGGTCCCCCCACCCCACAAAGGGTTCTCAAAATCTGTTCCATTTCCAACAGTACCACCTCACTCGGCCAGGGCGTTTACAAGGTCCTTGAATACCTTGCCCCGCTCCTCAAAATTTTTAAAACGGTCAAAGGACGCGCTGGCCGGGGACAGAATCACCACATCGCCCGGCGCGGCCAGCTCTCTGGCCCGCTCTACTGCCTGCCCCAAATCGGCGCATTCCCATATTTTTGGCCCGTTTTCTACATAACCGGGAGCGGCTATGGTGGCTGACTTGATTTTTCCAGCGGTATCTCCTGTCAGGAGAAGTACCTTTACATGTTCTATAATTTCAGGCCCCAGCACATCATAGGGAATATGTTTGTCATATCCCCCCGCAATTAGGATCACCTTCCGGTCAAAGCTGCGCAGCCCTGCAATGGTGCGGCTGGGGCTGGAGGCAATGGAGTCATTGTAATACCTCACGCCACCTAACTCCCGCACCAGCTCAATGCGGTGCTCCACCCCGCCAAAGGTGCGGGCGAAGTCCCGGATTACTTCATCCGGCACCAGCCCATCCACCGCCGCGATAGCCGCCATATAATTTTCCAGGTTGTGCAGACCGGGCAGAAGGATGTCATCCGTGGTCAATACGGGCCGTCCGCCGCACATCACTGTCTTTTCCCTCAGGTAGACCCCGCCCTCCACCGCTTTCTTTCTGCTGAACAGGGTTACCGATCCACGGGCTTGTTTGATGAATCCGGCGGTAATCTCGTTGTCCGCATTGAGTACCAGCCGGTCACAGGCGTCTTGATGGGCAAAAATATTCCGCTTCGCCGCCACATACTCGTCCATATCTCTGTGTACATCCATGTGGTTTGGGGCCAGATTGGTCACCACCGCAATGCTGGGGCTCTGCCGGACGGTCATCAGCTGGAAAGAGGACAGCTCCAGCACCACCATGTCGTCCGGGCGGATGTCGTCTACTTGGCACAAGAGGGGGTGGCCGATATTTCCACCCACGAAGGTGCGGTAACCCGCCGCCTTGAGCAGGCCGGCGATAATGGACGTAGTGGTGGTTTTTCCATCGGAGCCGGTCACCGCAATGATCCGGCATGGGCACAGATCCAAGAACGCCTCCATTTCCGAGGTGAGCTGCGCCCCCGCCGCCACCGCCCGGGCGATCTGAGGCGCATCGGGCCGCAGGCCGGGGGTGCGGAAGATCACGTCCGCCCCCTCCAGATGATCCAGGTATTCCGGGCCGAGAACGGCTGACATGCCCCGGCGCTCCAACGTCTCCACAAGGCCGTTGAATTCCTCGCGCCGCCGTTTATCGCATACCATAACCGGCACGCCTGCGTCCAGCAGCGACTCCACCAGCGGCCTGTTGGACACGCCCAGGCCGATCACCGCCACCCTCTTTCCTCTCAGCGAGTTGAGGTACTCCTTCAGCACTGAGTTCATTGATAACCGCACCTCCCAAGTCATTGCCCCCAGGGCTGGGCTGATTCCACAATTTTATATAGCTGTTATTATACCCCATCCTTATCCATTTGACAATCACCTAAAAATGAAGTAAAATCAGAATTGCAAGTAAGCTGGGCAGCCGCGCGGCCGGGCCGAAAGGCCGTCCGTGAGGAAAGTCCGGGCTCCGCAGGGCAAGGATAACGGGTAACACCCGCCGGGGGCGACCCCAGGAAAAGTGCAAC
>CATABD010000080.1 GCA_949494735.1 uncultured Oscillospiraceae bacterium | reverse complement strand
TGTCGCACAGCATATTCACGCCCTGGAAGTCCCTGATCTGGCTGGCTACCGCCGCAAAGCCCTGGGGGAACACATCGGCCCCGGCGATCTCCACCCGGTAGGGCTTTCCCCGGAACGTAAAGCACACCTCACGGCTCCGCATAAGGTAGGCTTTGAAATCCTCCCGCTGCTGGCTCACCCAGGTGAGGGGCAGGCCCACCGCAAGGCGCACCGTGGCGTCGGTCAGTCCATGCACGTTCAGCTCACGGGCGATAGCGGCCAGGGTGAGGATATAATAGTCGTCGTCCCCGGTCTTATCGGCGGTAAACTCCTTGTGGCCCGTCCCGATCAGGTAGTACCGCCCGCCATACACCAGCAGCTCGTCCTTGAACACCGGCTCGGTGTCATGGGCGGTCAGCCCTGCCGGGAAACAGCAGTTGGCGGTCTTGATGTTGCCATAGCCGTTGTCGATGCCGATGATCTTCATGCCCTGATACTCTTTCACCGGCTCCATTCCTCCTTTCGCTGTGTCAGCCCCAGCTTCCGCTGAAGCAGGTCGTTCACGTCCTTGCCATAGGGCGGGGGCCTATCCAGCACCGTGTACTTGTCCCCCAGGCCCTCCATGATGCCCGCCGCTGCGTCCCGGCCCACCTCGTCATTGTCCAGGTGGAGATAGAGCGTGTTGGTGCCGGGGTGGTCTTGGAGGTACTGGCTGAGAGCAAGAGGGATAACAAACTCCTGTTTCCGCTTGAATACCCCGCCCAGGGAGAGTAGAGCATCCTGCCGCCAATCCCGGCCATTCATTTTCAGCAAAGTGGCGTAGCTCAACAGGTCGATGGCCGATTCAAACAGGTGGACGCCGGGGGCGCTGGGGTTCTCGTTGATCGTGAACGAGTACCGCTTGTCGCTGCCGGGGGCCTCGCCCTTGAAGTCCCCCACGGTGCCGCGCAGGGCGGCGTACCGGGGCTGGCCTTTCAGGTCGCGGCCCACGAACACGCAGTTGTGATAGGGCAGGCTTTCGTATAAGCGCCCGGTCTGGATGCAGTAGTCGATCACGTCATAGTCGATGCCCCGCCCGTGGAGATAGCTGACCATGTGGGTGGCGCACCGGCTGGACTTGGGCAGGGTCAGCACCTTGGGTTCCTGCTTTTTCGGCTGGGCCTGGGGCGCACGGGGCAGGGGGGAGAAATTCTGGCCCACCAGGGCCTCCACCGCCTGGGTAAAAGAAAAGCCCTGGACTTTGATAAGATAGTCCAGGGCCGTCTTGCCGCCAATCCCGCGGGAAAACCAATTCCATTTGCCGTTGCTGATTTTCAGGCTGTCATGCTCACGGGTGCAGTAGGTGTTCCCGCTGACGTGTACCAACGCATGGGGGTCGAACCGCTGGAGGTAGGTCAGCAGGTCAAGCTCCTTTGCCTGGGTGATCTGTTCCGGCGTGACGTAGCCCATCTACCGTCCCTCCCGCTGGCCCTTTTCCTTTTCAGCCCGTATTACCCTGTCGGCGCGGGCCTCGATCACATCCCGCAAGTCCTCCATGTGGTGGGTTTCCACTTTGTTCCACTCCTTGTAAACGTCCGCCAGCGGGGCCTTGGATTTCAGCAGCGCCCTGGCCTGGGCCTCCGGCAGCTCCAATTCCTCCATCACCATCACGATGTCCTCCCGGACAGTGTACTCGGCGGCGTGGTTCAGAATTTCGCCGGGGGGCTGGCCCAGCAGCCAACGCCGGTACTGTTCCTGTTCGGCGGTCATGCGCTGGTACAGCTTGGTACACAGTTCCTCGCCTGTCATGGTTCATCAGCTCCTTTTTTGAGATAGTAATAGCCGGAGAGACTTTGAAAATCTCCCCGGCTATGTACGGTTCCTGTTGTATCAGGACGAAAAAGATGGTATAATGCGGCAAACGCAAAACTTTGTATGGAGGTGCTGCATGGCAGACCGTGAACATATCCCCGCCGCAAAAAAGGCGGTGTACCTGGACAAGCAGACGTTCGCCACCATTATGTGCATGATACCCGCAGGGAAACTCACCACCCAGGAGGCCATCTGCGAGATGTGGGCCAGACGGAAGGGGGCTGACTTCTGCGAGATCGAGGGCGGCGGTATCATGCCCTTTGACAAAAAATTGTTCTGGAGGCCCGCCGATGTTCAGCGGGTGGACTTTATCACAGACCTCAAAGAGTACGGCGAGCCTGATAAGGGTATCCTGATCCCCTATTGGCGCATGATTTCACTCCGGGGGATGCTGATAGATTATGGCCGGTATTTTGATAAAGAAGCGCAAAAGGAGCTTTTGGAGAGAGAGGGCCATGTGATAGAGCAGCCCGATCCCAATAAGCGTCTGTACCGGGTGCAAAACTATAAGGCGGCGCTATTTGACTTGAATAAACTGATTATCAACGAGTGAACGGCTATTCCTCCCACTGGCTGAGTTCAATATATTCGCTTGGCAGGTCGCCGGTCAACCGTTTCAGATAGTCCCTGCCGCCGTCCACGGCCACGCCCCCGCACTTACACCATTTCAGGTCGTGGCTGTGTTCGGATGTGATGATACTGCCGCACCGTTTACACTGGACTTGATTGACGGAAATTTTCATTTTTTAGCTTTTTCTCCTATGAATTTTTTATTCCCGGTTATGTAGGGGGCGGCGCTGGCTGACTGCCAGCGCCGCCCTTCGTCACAGGACACACGCTTTTTTGAGATAGCCCACGCCGTCATAGCAGCCCCGGAGGTAGAGCGTCTGCATCTCTATCTCCACAAGCTGGTTTTGCAGGCCCATGACCTGAATGAGCGCCGCGCACTCCTTTTCGGTCAGCGCCGTCGCCTGTTCCGTGTCGAACACATCCATCACACGGGGATATTGCTGAAAGATGCCCTCCATCCTGTCACGGATGGCCCGGTACTCCTTATCCGTCTTGGGCAGCTTCGCGGTGATTGTACTCACATACTCCTGAAACGCCGTGCCCTGAGCGTCCACAAAGGTTTCAAATTTTATCTGGTCAGACACCGCTTTCACCTCCGCCTGTTATCTGCGGCCATTATACCGCATGGCTACCGGCGCGGCAAATGTGCGATGCTCACCGATCCCGGTCAGGGTCATCACGGGCGGGGGCATCCTCGCCCGGTTCCCCGTCCACGATCTCGCTTTCCCGCTTATCCATGTTCAGCAGGATGTTCAGTTCATCCAGACGGGCCGATTTTGTTTTCAGCTCGTCCTCCTGGGGGAAGGGCTTTTCCACCTCCTGCTTGGCGTTAGCCAGTTGGACATTGACATTTTCAAGCTGTTCCCGGCAGGCTATCAGCCGTTCCTCCATGCCGCCCAGCAGATTGTCCAAACGGAGGATGTTGCCGAAAATATCCGTGCCCAGGCCGGTGGTATGGGTGAGCGTCCCTTTTAGGGTGATTCGGAACTCCTTGGTAAAACTCTCAAAAGACAACTCCATGGCAAAGCCCCGGTACTGGCCCAGGGGGACAGGATCGGGGCTGGTCATAGCTTTGCAGGCGGCGAGGATGGCGCTGCCCGCCGCTTTCTTGTCGGTGTAGACGGTGCCCTCCACCTCCATGGGGGAAAAGCCGTCCTCATTGGGATGGGTGTTTTCTTTCAGCCGGTTCATATCGGCGGTGTAGCCCTCAATGCGCTGTTCCAGGGACACTATTTTTTGGGGCAGATACTTGATGATCTGATCCTCCAGGGCGTATCGTTGGCTCAAATGGTTGGCTTTCAGGAGTTTGAGCCGCTGCACGTCAATGTCCAAATCCATCTTCTCTTTGATATAGGGATTGCCGGTGCAAAGGGCCTTGATTTCAGCGTAGGACAGGGCGGTTTCGTCAATGTCCTCTGCCGAGCGCACCGGGCTTTTGCTGGTCATGATCTGGCCGATGAACTTCTGCTTGCCCTCCACCAACTGATAAAGGTAGCTGTCAAAGGTATTCTCGGTAACGTAGGTGTAAATATCAACCTCGTCATTTTCGTTGCCCTGCCTTATGATCCGGCCTTCTCGTTGCTGCAAATCAGAGGGCCTCCACGGGCAATCAAGGTGGTGCAAGGTTACAAGTTTCCGCTGTACGTTGGTGCCAGCACCCATTTTCTGCGTGGAGCCAATCAGCACCCGTATCTGGCCGGAGCGTACCTTGCCGAACAGTTCTTTCTTCTGCACCTCCGTACTCGCAGAATGGATATAGGCGATTTGTTCAGGTGGAATGCCCTTGGCAATCAGTTTGTCGCGCAGGTCGTCATAGACATTAAACTCGCCGTTCCCCTTGGGAGTAGACAGGTCGCAGAACACCATTTGTGTGGAGCGTTTGTCAGCCGTGTAGAACCATTGCTCAAATACATTTTCAACACAGGCGCTCACCTTGCCGGTGTCGCTGTCGGGGAGCATGGGGTTAAGGAGCCGCTGGTCAAGGGCCAGCTTGCGCCCATCGTTGGTAATGAGCAGCATATTGTCCTCGGTGCTGTCCACCATCTTATTTCGGACACGCTCGGCCCGCGTCCCCAGCGCCGCCACCATTTCCTTTTGCTGTTCCGAGGGTTTCAGCACGATATTGTGATAGTTGGCCTTGGGGACGGGGAGATTGAGCATATCCGCCGTCTGGATGTCCGCTACTTCCTTGAACATGGACATGAGTTCCGGGAGGTTGTAGAACCGGGAGAACCGGGTCTTGGCCCGATAGCCGGTGCCCTCCGGGGCCAGCTCTATGGCGGTGACGGTTTCCCCAAAGGTGGAGGCCCATGCGTCAAAGTTAAGCAGGCCGTTCCGTTCCAGGGTGCGGTACTGCAAATATTTCTGCATGGTATACATCTCTACCATTGTGTTGCTGATAGGTGTGCCCGTGGCAAAAATAACACCCCGGCCCCCGGTCAGCTCGTCCAGATAGCGGCACTTCATATAGAGGTCGCTGGACTTCTGCGCTTCGGTCTGGCTGATGCCGCCCACGTTCCGCATTTTGGAAAATGCGGCGAGGTTTTTATAATAATGTGCTTCGTCAATAAAAATGCGGTCAACGCCCAATTCCTCAAACGTGACCACATCATCCTTCCGGCTTTGGTCGTTCAGCTTTTCCAGCTTGGCGTCAATGGATTTCTTGGTGCGCTCCATCTGCTTGATGGAGAAGCGTTCCCCGTGGCTGGCCTTCAGTTCCGCTATGCCGTCCAGGATTTCCCGCCGCTGCTGTTCCAGAAGATACCGCTGGCGCTCCACGCTCACCGGGATTTTCTCAAACTGCGAGTGCCCGATGATGATGGCGTCATAGTCCCCGGTGGCGATTCTGCCGCAGAACCGCTTGCGGTTCTTGGTTTCAAAGTCCTTTTTGGTCGCCACCAGGATATTGGCGGAGGGGTAGAGCTGCAAATACTCCGACGCCCACTGTTCCGTCAGGTGGTTGGGGACAACGAACAGGCTCTTTTGACACAGGCCCAGCCGCTTGCTCTCCTGCGCCGCCGCCACCATTTCAAAAGTCTTGCCCGCACCCACCACATGGGCCAGCAGGGTATTTCCGCCGTAGAGGATATGGGCGATAGCGTTCACCTGATGAGGCCGCAGGGTGATCTCCGGGTTGATGCCCACAAAGTTCAGGTGGCTCCCGTCATACTCACGGGGGCGGGTGCTGTTGAATTTGTCGTTGTAGAGCCGTGTCAGCCGCTCTCTCCGGGCCGGGTCTTTCCATATCCAGTCCTGGAATGCCTGTTTGATAAGTTCCTGCTTACCCTGGGCGATGGCGGTTTCCTTCTTGTTCAGGACAGGCTTTTTTCTCCCTTCCTCATCCTGAACATAGTCAAAAATACGCACATCCCGCAGGTTCAGGGTTTCTTCAATGATCTTGTAGCCGTTGATACGGGAGGTGCCGTAGGTGTTGTGCGCCTTGATGTTGCTCTTGTCGTAGGATTTGCCCTCAACATTCCAGTCGCCGGTGTGCTGGAAGTAGCGGACGTGGATGTTCCACTGGCAGTAGTTGGGGGTGCTGAACAACTCAAACATGAATTGCTCCACGATCTCCGGGGGAAGCCAGGTGGCCCCCAGCCGCACGGAGATTTCACTGGCGGTCAGGTCTACCGGCTGCACCCGTTCCAATGCCTGCACATTGGCGGCGTAGTCCTCCGGGTACAGTTCGGCGCTCCGCTTTGCCCATTCCAGCTTTTCCCGCACGTTGCCGGAGAGGTATTCATCAGCGGGGAGGTACTTTTCCTCGGTGCCGCTGCCATACCCGTGCATGGGGTTCAGGAAGATCACGCCGGTCAGGTCGGCGTACACCTCCTGTTCGGTCTTGCCGGTCAACTCCATCATAAAGGGCATATCCACCTTGGCCTTTTCAGCCAGTGACACGGCCAGAGCCTCGGACGCCGTATCCACGCTGGTGACGACAACCTTCTGCTTGATGGTGCGCTTGGTGAACATATCTGCCTTGCGGACAAAGTTGCGCTCATCGTCCAATACTTCCAGGGAGGTCAGCAGGAAGTAGGCGCTGTCCATGCTGAAGGCGCTGCTGTTGGCGCGGGAGTTGATACGCCCATACTTCTCCACAAAGGCGTCATAGAGGGCATTGAGCTTGCGCTGCTGGGCCTGAATATCCTCGGCGGGCCAGTCCTCGGTCTGATAGTCAATGAGCGTCCGCACACAGTCCCGGATGCCGATTAGCCCCTTGATGCGGTTCGCCGCCGTCACCGACACCTCCACCGGGTTCATGCGGCTGTTCTCCCGGTAGTACACCTGCCCATCCACCACGGTATAGCTGAAATTCCGCACATTCGGGTCGGCGGGGATGGATTTATCCTCGCCCTCCGCTTCCGGGTCGTCCAGCACATAGTCGGTCATGGAGCCTTGGATATTCTGGATGGCGGCGGTGAGCTGCTCCCCCAGGTCTTGTCCCTCATGGGGCAGGCAGGCGGTTTCCGGCCCATAGGGGCCGCTGACCTCCCGCATTTCGCCCATGACCATTTCCGGGTGGTCGATGAAATACTGATTTATTTTCAGCCCGTTTTCATCGGTGTTCAGGTGTACCCAGGCCGGTTCCTCGCTGGAGAGGGCGTCCCGCTTCTGCAAAAACAGAATGTCGCTGGTCACTTCCGTGCCAGCGGCATCCTTGAACGTATTGTTGGGCAGGCGGATGGCCCCCAGCAGATCGGCCCGCTGTGCGATATACTTCCGCACGGTGGGCGTTTCCTTGTCCATGGTGCCCTTGCTGGTGACAAAGGCGATGATGCCGCCCGGTCTGACCTTATCCAGCGTCCGGGCAAAGAAGTAGTCGTGAATGAGAAAGTTGTGCTTGTCGTACCGCTTATCCGGCACCTTGAAGGAGCCAAAGGGTACGTTGCCGATGGCGGCGTCAAAAAAGCTGTCCGGGAGGTCTGTTTTCTCAAACCCCTGGACAGCGATAGAGGATTTTTGATAGAGCTGGCGGGCGATACGTCCGCTGATACCGTCCAGCTCTACCCCGTAAATTTTGGAGTCGGCCAGCGTTTCCGGGCGCATACCGATGAAGTTGCCGATGCCGCAGGACGGCTCCAACAGATTGCCGGTCTTGAAGCCCATGTTCTCCAATGCCTGATAGATGGAGCGGATGACCACGGGCGGGGTGTAAAAGGCAGTGAGGGTGGATTCTCTGGCGGCGGCGTACTCGTCCTCGTCCAGCAGGGCTTTCAGTTCGGCATACTTGCTGTGGCGCTCGTCAAAGCAGTCGGCCAGCCCGCCCCAGCCCACATACTGCGCCAAAACTGCCTGTTCCTCCGGGGTAGCAAACCGATCTTCGGCTTCCAGCTTTTTCAACAGACGGATGGCCCGGACGTTGTTGTTGAAGCGTTCCCCCGGCGTCCCCGCGCCGATGGCGTCATCGGTGATATGGTACTCATGCCGGTCTGCGGCAGGGACTTCGGGATGGAGGACAAAGGGGGACACCTTGGCCCTGCGCCGGGGCGCGGGCGGGGGCAGGGCTGGCCCATCGGTCAATGCCTCCGTTTCCGGGGCCGCTTTGATGGGTTCGCGGATAAAACCACCCATTTCCTGCTGATACATAGAGCGCAGCACTCCGGCAACCGTCCTCATGTCATACATGACAAAGGTATTGGACTTATTACGAAGGTCAATCGAAAAATTGCCGTTGTAGAAACTGTATTCCACTGTTTCGCCAGTTTCAAGCGTTACGCTCTTGTCTGTCCTATCATACTTTTCGGCCAAAAGGCGGGCAATTTCGGTGTTGCCCAGCCCGTCCCGCAGCCAGGACGACACTTCGTTTATCCCCACACTGTCCAACAGCCCACCCTGACCTGTCAGCACTTTGCGCAAATCGTCCCCATTATCAGCGGGGCCAATCTTTGAAATAGGGAAATAATCTGTAATGAAAAGATTCTTCTCATCCCGCCGAAGCAACCGCTCAAAATTCTCTTTGCTCTCCGAACGGAAGATAGGATAGACCAACGTAGGGTCGCGCAGGGATACTTCGCTATCTCGAATTTCATCAATGAGAAAAGGTGTATTTTCCAGATAAACCGTATCTCCCACCTTGTAAGCTGGAGCCAGCGGGTCACGGTGTTTCTCCGCAGGCGGCGCAGACAGGGTTGGGGCTGGCCCATCACCGTCATGGCCGTGCCCATCCGCTAAACTTTCTGCGCCCTTTTCAACCGTCCCCGCCGCAGTTTCCTTTTCAGCCGGTTCCGGCGTTCCTTGCTTGGCCCGTTCCACTGCCAGCCATTCTGCGGCCTCCTTGTCCGCCACGGCTTTTCTGACCTGCTTCAGATAGTCCTCGGCTTGCCACTCGCTGGTAAATTCCTCCCGGACACCCTCGCTGTCCACATATATCCCATTTTGGGCATCATCCCAAACGGCGTAGCCGCCCTCCGTTTCAATGACGGAAAAGCGTTCGGGTGCGGGGGGCGCATTGGCGGCGATCTGCTCCACATCGGCCATGACCTGCTGAATAAAGGGGTTTGCGCCCAGCTTCTCCGGGTCTACCACATGGCCGTCCACGATGCCGTTCTCCGCAAGGGCGGCACGGATGGCGGCGGGGTCAATATCGGAAAAATCATCGGTTTCCTGCCGGGGCCGACGGTTCTGCTCCTTTTGCTTTTTGTACTCGTCCTCGGCAAAGGCGATCATCTCGTCAAAGTCAAGGTTAGCAAGAAGCCCGGTCAAATCATCCATATCGTGGCATTGAATGGACGCAGCCGCCTCACCGTCTACCTGGTAGATTAAGCGGAAGCCGATCAGGTCGGCGCTGACCTCAACGGTATGCTCGCTGTCGCTGGTACTGCCAAAGGCAAGATCAACGTGGTGCAGGTCGGAAAAGTCGGCCTCCTGCTCGAATACCTCCATGCAATACTCGTTAATAAGCCGTTTTGCCCGATCCATCTGCGCCTGTGCGTAATCTATGACCTCAAAGCCCTGGGGCGGCGGGTCAAGCTCCGCCACAAAGTCCTGGGGGATGGTCTGGCCCTCGCTGTCGCGGTAAAGGACGATACTCATGGGAGTGCCAACATGGTTTTCTTCCTTGATTGCCGCCACAAACTGCTCCGCGTCGGTGTACTCAACACTTTCACCCACCACGCCGTTAGTGCCTAAAAAGTCGATACGTCCAATGCGTCGTGGGATGTCAGGCTCCACCGCTTCAACGGCGGGGGACACATCCTCTACCAGACGAAGCAAACGGTCATTGAGAGGGTTCTCCGCCAGCAGACGGTCAAATTCCTCGCGGGGCAGTTCCTTGTTGATAATGGGAAACGCTGGGTCAAAAAGCCGGACAGTCTGCTCGTCAAAGGCCAGCAGCTCATACTCCTGCGCCCCCAGGTACACGGTGTCGCCCAGGACAAAGCGGTACTCCTTTTTCGGCGAGGGCGGCGGGTTCAGTTCCTCATAGGTCGGTTCCAGCGGCGCGGCCAGGGGGCCGTTCAACTCGGCAAGCATGGCCTCGCACCGTTCCGTCAGATGGGTGTTATCCCCGATGATGGTCTGTATGGCGTCCCGCAAGGTAGGCAGAACAAAGCTGCCCTCCTTCGTCAGAACGTAGCATTTTTTATCCCCTGCCCCAAAACTATCCGCGCACCTTTTGGCAAGCAAAACTTCCGTGCATTGCTCCTTTTCACCGAGTTGGGTCTTGAAGTCCACATAATCGTCAATGATGGAGCTGATTTCCTTTGCAATGGCCCATCGCGCTTTCCGTTCTTCTATCTGTGCCTGATAGACCGGGTAATGTTCTTTTTCAGCCCGGTTCAGATAGCGGTCGGCGGCGATCAGTTCCCCGATGCGCTTCTCCACTTTGGCCCAGGACAACAGAAATTTGCCGTCAGGGTCGCCATAGTCGCGGGAGATAGTGATGCCCTTGCCATCGTGATCCTCCCAATAGCCGCTGCCGGGGATGGCGTCGGAATGCCCGCCAACGCCGTACTCATTCCGCAGGAATTTGATATTTTCCTGTTTTCCCTCGTTTTTCTGGAATTGCTCAAAAATGCGGTATTTTCCTTGGGATATGCCGCTCCCGCCGCACAGGATATAGTCAATGGCCTCCTGGGGAATGGTAAAGGCCGAAGCCTTTTCCGCTTCGACCTGCTGAATAAAGGAGATTTGCTCCGCTTCGCTGGGGAGGGGCCGCTCATCCGGGTCAAGCCACTGGTCAAGCAGGATCATCCCATAGATGGTGTCGGCAACGCCCTCCCACCGCATGAATACCTCTTTTTCACGGGACAGGTACGCCCCACGCCAGAGGGTCAGCACATCGTCCCATGCCCGATACCCGGCCCGCTGCCCGTTGTCCAGGATAATCTCAACGTAAGTGTTATTGAAAAAAGTCTTGATAAAATCGCCGCGCTCCTTGCGGCCCGGATGGTCTGCAAAGAATGCGGCGATTTCAGTTCTATGGTCTTTCAGGGCGTCACAGGTACGGAGCAGTTCGGTCTTCTCACTGTCCTCATGATAATAGAGGATTTCAGAGGGGGCAGAAAAGTCGTGGTGGCTGAATTGCAGACCTGTGGGGCCTACTGCCGTCCAGTCAATAGGGGGTTGTGCCGGTTCTTCCCCGGCGGGGAGGGTGTCGCTTACACGTCGGTGTAGATCAGCTCCGCCAGCGCCACTTCCTCCGCCGACGCCCGGATGTTGTTCATCAGCCCCACCCACTTCATCTGATCGGACGCTTTCAGTTCCTCCGTCACGCCCTGCTCCCGCGCCATCCGCGCCGTCAGCCGCTCCACCATCTCGGTGGCCTCCCGGTCGATCTTCTCCAGATGGGCGTTCAGTCTGCCGCTCAACTGCATCCCCGTGTAGTAGCCGTTCCTGTGGCTTTTGAGGTAACTGCGCCGCAGCATCCCATATTTTCCCACCTTCGGAGCCTCCGGCGCTTCCAGGTTGGGCAGGCGGTAGTCGCCCTCTGTCCGATACGTCAGTTCCATGTTCAACGCTCCTTTCACGTTTTACTCTGCCGTCATTATACCGCCTGTCGGCGTCCCCGGCAAATGTGCGATTTTGCTCTTGTTCCTCCCGGTACAGATTCCGCACCGTGCTGGCGATCTCACGCAGGGGCATTTCGGAAATATCGCTGACAGCGCCGCCCAGGATAGACAGGGTTTCCGGGGTGTTGAAGTCAAAGACATGGGCAAAATCCTCGCCGCTGAAATACTCCTGGGGGTCGATACCGCACCGGGTCAGCATAATATAGGCCACGCTGTTTTCCAGCAGCCCCTTAAACCACTGCTCCGTGTTGAGGTCGTCCAGTTCTTCCAGCAGACTTCCCTCTTTGACACGGCACAATTCGGTGTAGTAGTCACCAAAGTTGTCCTCTACGATGATCTTCGCCGTCTGCAACAGGCACTCGGCAAAGTCGGATTTGTCGGCAAACTCCCCATAGCTGTTCTCCAACGCCTCCGCCACCGGCCCCTCATACTGCGGTTTCATCTGCCAGATGGGGATGGTTCGCCCCTCCCGGCTGTTGGTGTCGGACATATCAAAGACGTGCCGCAGCTTATAGCCCCGGTCGGTGTCCACCAGCAGGGCGATCCCCGTGGTGCCCCGGTTCACCCACCGGCCATACTTGTTCCAGAAGTCGATCTGAGCGCAGGCGGTGGCGTCCGGCTTTTGAGCGTAGATCAAGAGCTGGTCGCGGAAATTGTACTTGAAGTTGTGGGCGGCGGTGGTCAGGAACGCCATATAGTTCCCGCTGTTGGCGGAGATCTGCTGGGCGGTCTGCGCCGCAAGCTGGACAATGGATTCCAATTTTTTAGCCACGATTTATCCCTCCTGTTCCTCATAAGATTTCAGCAGCCCCTTGGTGGCGGCAGCAATTTTGGAAATGCGCCCGGTGAGCTGGGCAACGGTGGCCCTGATCTCGGACTGACGCGCCGCATAGAAGTAGCCGGTGGCGTCGCTGCAAATGGGGTGGCCGTCACAGCGCAGTCGGTTGACGGCCCGCCGCAGTTCCGTCCCCTTGACATGGAACGCGGCCTCCAACTCTTTGCTGGAGGCCGCGCTCTCTTGTCCACGGCGGTGTTTCTTCAGGTACTCGCACAGGGCCTTATCAATGGGTACGCCCTTCACCGGGCATCACCCCTGTCCGGGCGGCGGGGCTTGATAGGCTGGCCCTGCTCGTCGTAGTTCTTCGGGTCGGCGGCGGGGTCGGCCCAGCCCCGCATGGCCCCGGCCAGCATCGCCGCTGCCTGTGCCTTGGTGACGCCCAACTCGCCGTTCATCTCGTCCACCAGCTTCTGACTGGTGCGGCCCTTTGTCGCAAAGGACGCGGAGCGGTAGCCGTCAAAGCCCCGCTCAAACATGACGATGGCCCGCTTCTCCGGCACCTTGCCGTAACACACCGCTGGCAGGGAGTTTCTGAGGGGGATCACAGAGTTACCGTTGCGCTCCATCATTTCGGCAAACTGGCAGATATGGTAGAGGTTGTCCCAGCCGGTGCCCACCTCCACATGGCACTCGTCGATATAGCGGCATACCCGGTCAAGCACCCGCCCGTCCTGACACCTGATCCGCACACTGTCGCCGTCCGCAACTCTGAACTTTTCATCATAGTGCGGGGTAATGAAACGGATGCCCTTTTCAGCCTGTTTCATGTGGCTGTCCAGCCAGTCCCGGCGGTAGCAGTAGATGAACAGGTTTTCCTCCCCCTTGTAGGGTTGCAGCCGTATCAGGTAGGCATACTGCGCCGTGTCCGCCCGGAAGCCGAACGCAAAGCCGT
>CATABD010000079.1 GCA_949494735.1 uncultured Oscillospiraceae bacterium | reverse complement strand
TAGCGCAGGCGGAAACGGCGGTAGAAATAGCTGCTGTTGTCATAGCCGATGTAGGACAGGATGGTCTCAATGGGCAGGGGGGTGTGGGAGAGCAGGTAGGCGGCCTGCTGGAGCTTGCGCTGCTGTAAAAGCTCCTTGAAGTTGGAGCCGGTATATTTTTTTAACAGGCGGCTTACGGCGTACCCGGGCCACCCCAGATCCTGGGAGAGCTGGGCCAGGGTGCCGTCTGGATAGCGGTCCTCAATGTACTTCAGCGCGGCGAACACCAGGGCCTGCTCGCCCTGATCCGGGCCGCTCCGGCCCACAATGGGGGCGTACATGGACAGGTTGATAAACAGCAGGCCCATGCTGGTTTCCAAAATAGTGTTGGTGCCGCCTCGATGATCCACCAGAGTCCAGATCATGCTTTCCAGCAGGTTTTCCACCGGCACCAGCCCCTCCGCCCGGATGTGGAGCCAGCCCGAGCCGTCCACTGTGCCGGACAGGGTGGCCAGCAGAAAGTCCCGCAGCACATTTTCCCGCTCAATCATGGACACGGGCCGGGAGAAAAACTGGGGCAGGATGATAAAGTTCACCGCCAGGTCGTCCGCCTGGGTGGGCAGCACCTCGTGGGACACGTTCTGGTTGAGGAACAGCAGGTCCCCCCGGCGCAGGGTGATGGCCTGCCGGCGTCCGGCATGGTAGACGATGTGGCCGGCGGAACCGGCGCATTGGTACACCATCTCCACATAGTTGTGCCGGTGGCGGGGGAAAGGGGCGAAGCGGGTGTGGGGGCGGATCTCAATGAGCCGCCCCTTTTCCAGCAGCTTGCGGCTGTCTACCACAAACTCCCGGCAGAAGGTGTACAGATCCCGGCGGATGCCGTCTCCGCCGTCCAGAATGGCCTGTTCCTCCGGGGTGATTTTCCGCAGGTAATCCAGCAGCTCCTGACGCAAGGCTCAGCCCCCCTTACATTGATAGGCTCAGTATATCACAGCACGGGAATGGATTGCAAATAACGTCCGAAAATTTTCAAGCCAGGACCTTAACCCTGCCGCGGGGAAGGGGTATACTGGGGGCAGCAAACGGGGGAGGGGACGTGAATGGAACGGCGCTATCTAGCCATTGACATCGGCGCATCGTCGGGCCGTCACATCGTGGGCTGGCTTGAGGACGGCGAGGTCAAAACCAAAGAGGTCTACCGCTTCCCCAATGGGGTGGCGGAGCGGGACGGCCGCCTCACCTGGGACGTGGACGCCCTGCTGGGCCACGTGAAGGCGGGGATTGACAAGGCGCTGGACGAGTTCGGCGCGCTGGACAGCTTTTCCATCGACACCTGGGGGTGCGATTATGTGCTGCTGCGCGGGGACGAGGAGGTCTGGCCCTGCCACGCCTACCGGGACGGGCGGACGGAGAGCATCATCCCCGCTGTCCATGAAAAAATCCCGTTTGCCCAGCTGTACGCCCACACCGGCTGCCAGTTCCAGCCCTTCAACACCATTTACCAGCTCTGCGACGACTTGGCGCGGGGCCGCCTGGAGGGGGTCACGGACTTCCTCATGGTGCCGGAGTACCTGATGTGGAAGCTCACCGGGGCGAAATCCAAGGAGTACACCAACGCCACTACCACGGGGCTGGTGAGCGCCGCAACCGGGGAATTTGACTTGGAACTGGTGGAGAAGCTGGGGCTGCCCGCCCATCTATTTCCAAAGTTGCAAAAGCCGGGGACGGTGATCGGGGAGTATCAGGGCATCAAGGCCATGCTGTGCGCCACCCACGACACCGCCTCCGCAGTGGAGGGGATTCTTGCCGTCGCGGACGCCGCTGTCGCCCCGCCCCGCAGCGCGGGCCGGCTCGACCGCTCTGTCGCTCCGGCTCTCCCCACAAGCTCGTTCGAGCTTGCGGGGGCCCCGCAGCCCTACATCTCCTCCGGCACCTGGAGCCTTTTAGGCGTGAAAACCCCCAAACCACTGACAGACAAAAAGAGTATGGCCGCCAACTACTCCAACGAGGGCGGCGTGGGCTACAACCGCTATCAGAAGAACATCATGGGGATGTGGATCGTCAACCGCCTGCGGGATGAGCTGTGCCCGGAGAAACCCTTCGGGGAGATCGTGGCGGAAGCCGAGGCCAGCGCCTTTGAGGGCGTGGTGGACGCCAACGCTCCCTGCTTCCTGGCCCCGGAGAGCATGAAGGCCGCCTTTGACGGGGCGTTGTCCGTGAAGCCCCGAACCGTGGGGGACTACTTCCGCTGCGCCTACCGCTCCCTGGCGCTCAGCTACCGGGATGCCATCCGGGAGCTGGAGGAAAACACGGGGAAAACCTATGAAAAGCTGTACATCGTGGGCGGCGGGGCGAAAAACGCGCTTCTGAACCGTCTCACGCAGGAGGCCACCGGCAAAACCGTCATCGCCCTGCCCATCGAGGCCACCGCGTTGGGTAATCTCAAAATTCAGATGGAGGCTTCTTTTTCTTAAAAGAAAAAGAAGCAAAAAGAACTTGAATACGCCACCAAAAGCTGCATTTCCCCGCATTTTCTCCCGGCCACGGGGCGCGGAACATCACACAACAGGAGGAATTTAAATGAGCTATATCGAGGCAAAAAACAAATACGCCACCCTGGGGGTGGACGCGGACGCCGCCATCGCGAGGCTGAAAACCATCCCTGTGTCCCTCCACTGCTGGCAGGGGGACGACGTGCGGGGGTTCGACACCGACCCCTCCAAGCCCCTCACCGGGGGCATCCAGACCACCGGAAACTACCCCGGCAGGGCCCGCACGCCGGAGGAGCTGATGGCCGACCTGGACGTGGTTTTGAAGCTGTGCCCCGGCATGAAAAAGCTGAACCTCCACGCCAGCTACGCCATCTTCGAGGACGGGGAGTGGGCCGACCGGGACAAGCTGGAGCCGAAGCACTTCGCCAAGTGGGTGGAGTTCTGCAAGGCGCGGGGGCTGGGCTGCGATTTCAACCCCACCTTCTTCTCCCACCCCAAATGCGACCCGCTGACCCTGTCCAGCCCCAACGAGGAGACGCGGAAATTCTGGATTGACCACGGCAAAGCCTGCATCCGCATTTCCAGCTACTTAGCCCAGGAACTGGGCCAGCCCTGCGTGATGAACATCTGGACGGGGGACGGCTTCAAGGACGTCCCCGGTGACCGCATGGGGCCCCGCGTCCGCTACCGTCAGGCCATCGACGAGATTTTGTCCGAGCCCTACGACTTTGCCCAGGTGAAGCCCTGCATTGAGTCCAAGGTGTTCGGCATCGGGGTGGAGGCGTATACCGTGGGCAGCGCCGAGTTCGCCCTCTCCTACGCCGCCTTCAACAAGGACAAGTGCATCCCGTTGATGGACAACGGCCACTACCACCCCACCGAGGTGGTGAGCGACAAAATCCCCGCCCTGCTGGCTTTCTTCCCGGAGATCGCCCTTCACGTCACCCGGCCCATCCGCTGGGATTCCGACCACGTGGTGCTGTTCGACGATGAGACCCGCGAGATTTGCCGGGAGATCGTCCGCTGCGGCGCGGAGCACGTCAATATCGCGTTGGACTACTTCGACGCGTCCATCAACCGGGTGGCGGCCTGGGCCACCGGGTTCCGCAATTTACAGAAGGCCCTGCTGTCTGCCCTGCTCCAGCCGGCGGAGGAGGAAAAGCGGCTCCAGGAGGTTGGCGATTTCACCAAGCTCATGGTGCTCCAGGAGGAGCTGAAAACCGCGCCCTTCGGGGAGGTGTGGGACGAATACTGCCGCGTGTGCGGCGCGCCCGCCGACGGGGAGTGGTTCGGGGCCGTTGAGAAATACGAGGCTGACGTACTCAGCAAGAGAGGTTGATTGCCATGAAAAACATCTTAGAGGCGCCCTTTTTGATCGAAATGGTGCGTACCTGCACCAATATGTACGCCCACGGCTGGGACGAGCGCAACGGCGGCAATATCAGCTGGCTGCTGGATGAGGCCGACGTGTCCCAGTACCTGGACGTCGGCGCGGTGATCCGGGACATCCCCACCGGGTTTGAAGCCCCGACGCTGGACGGGAAGTATTTCATCGTCACCGGGACGGGCAAGTACTTCAAGAACGTGCAGTACGACCCGGCCTGTAACCTGGGCCTCATCCACATCACGGACGGCGGCAGGAACGCCCAGCTCCTGTGGGGCTTCACCGACGGCGGCAAGTTCACCAGCGAGTTCCCCGCCCACATGATGAGCCACGCCGCGCGGCTCTCCGTGGACCCGGACCACCGGGTGGTGATGCACTGCCACCCCGCCAACCTGCTGGCGATGACGTATGTGCACGACTTGGACAGCCGGGCTTTCACCCGCACCCTGTGGCAGATGTGCACCGAGTGCATTGTGGTGTTCCCCGAGGGGGTGAACGTGCTGCCCTGGATGCTGTGCGGCACCAACGAGATCGGCCAGGCCACCGCGGAGGAGATGGGAACCGCCCGGCTGGTGGTGTGGTCCCAGCACGGCATCTACGGCGCGGGCCGCGATTTGGACGAGACCTTCGGCCTCATTGAGACGGCGGAGAAGGCGGCGGAAATCTACATGAAGATTGCCCACCTGCCCCTGGTGAACACCATCACCGATGCGCAGCTCCACCTGATGGAGGAGCGCTTCGGCGTCAAGGGCCGGGAGGGCTGGCTGGACTGAACTCGCCCTACAAGCCGCCGCAGCTTCCAGGTTTCCGCCCGGCGGCGGCAGCAGGCTCTATCTGGAAACGGGATGAGTTTTCCCTGCTTCTCGCGCTCCAGCAAACTTATCATCATTATTTCGTGCGGAACGTTTTGTCCGTAAACAGACAGGAGGCATTTTGACATGGTGAAGCAGACTGCGGGCCGGGACAGCCTGGGGGATTTCGCCCCCAAATTCGCCCAGCTCAACGATGATGTGCTGTTCGGCGAGGTGTGGGGCAGGGAGGGGAAACTGTCCCTTAAACTGCGCTCCATCCTCACCGTGTCCGCCCTGGTGAGCAAGGGGCTGGTGGACAGCTCCTTCCAGTACCACCTGGCCGCCGCAAAGAAAAACGGCGTGACGAAGGACGAGATGGCGGAGATTCTCACCCACCTGGCCTTTTATGCGGGCTGGCCCAACGCCTGGGCGGCTTTCCGCATGGCGGTGGAGGCGTATAAGGACGACCCGGGTGCAAATGGCGGGCTGTTCGGCCTGGGCGAGCCCAACACCGCCTATGCCCAATATTTTGTGGGCAATTCCTACCTGAATCCCCTCACCAACCCGGAGCAGACCATTTTCTTGGCCAATGTCACCTTCGAGCCGGGGTGCCGGAACCACTGGCACATCCACCGCGCCGAGAAAGGCGGCGGACAGATCCTGCTGTGCACCGATGGCCGGGGCTGGTATCAGGAGTGGAAGCAGGAGGCCCGGGCGCTGAAGCCCGGGGATGTGGTGGCCATTCCCGCCGGGGTGAAGCACTGGCACGGCGCGGCCAAGGACAGCTGGTTTTCCCACGTGGCCTTTGAGGCCCCCGGCGAGGGCTGTTCCACCGAGTGGTGCGGGCCGGTGGACGCGGGAGCGTACGATGCGCTGCCTTGAGGAAGACGAAGGGAGGGCGGACCCAATTGGGTCCGCCCTCCTTTGTCGCGCGGGAAAGAGCCGCCGTCTGGGTATGTTGACGATGCTCAGGTAAGCCCTAGGCCGGCTCGTCCCCATCTTGGCTGTCCCGCGGGGAATGCTTGCGGAACGCCCGCTCCGTGAAGAGGGAGTGGGCCAGCGCCAGCAGGCAGGGCAGGAAGAATATGGGGAAGAGCAACTGGACGCACAGGTGCTCGCACAGCAGCAGCAGGGCCGTCATGGCCAGGGTGGAGGGCAGGTGGGCGAACCAGAACTGGAAGGCGGTGCGGTTGAGCGCCCGGAAGGTGTACTCAAACCGGGAGACCAGCGGGAACAGCCAGCACAGCAGCCCCGCGGGGAGGACCATCAGGACCAGGTAGGCCATGGCCGGCACCACCATGGCCCTGGACTGGCGGGCCAGGACGGCGGCGATGCGGTAGCCCGCGTAGAGCAGGAACAGTGCCGAGCCCCACGCCAGCCAGCACAGGGCGGCGGACTTGAATTCCCGGCGGAAGGTGCGGAAAAACCGGCGGTAGGGCCCGGGCTCGCCGCCCCGGACGCAGCGGGCGGCGGCGTCGTACAGCGCGGCGCAGGCGGGGCCCGCGGTGACCACCGGCAGGGAGCACAGCAGCCACAGCAGGCTCAGGCCCAGCACATCGGCCATTTTGTCAAAACATTTCCAAAAGAAATTTTCCGGATTGAAGATCTGGTTCATAACAGCGTGGGGACCAGGCCGGCCAGAAGCTGGGCCAGCTGGGCGTGGCCGCGCCGGGTCAGGTGCATCCCGTCCACTCGGTTAAACTCACACTGCGCCGCGTCGACATAGTGGGCGCCCACCAGCCGGGCGGTTTTCTCCAGGTAGCCGGGCAGCTCCCGGGACTTTTCCAGGCAGCCCTTTCCCATGGGGATGCCGCATTCGCTGCCCTCCATCTCCGGCAGGATGGCGGGGGGGCAGACGATGAGGACGTTGGGGGCGTGGTCCCCCCAGCAGTCCACGCTCTGGGCCTTGCGGACCAGCCGCTCCATGCCGATGGCAATGCAGGCGGCGTTGGCCCCCAGCCGCTCCTTGGTGTCGTTGGTGCCCAGCATGATGATGAGCAGGTCCACCGCCTCGTGGCTCTTCAGCAGGGAGTAGAGGACGCCCAGAGCGTCCATGGACTCATGGAGGGGGTCGGGGAACACGGTGGTGCGGCCGCTCAGCCCCTCCTCCGTGACCAGACAGCCCTCCCCCAGCGCCTTTTGCAGCAGGCAGGTCCAGCGCTCGTCCTCGTTGAAGCGGATGCCGCCGTCGGCGCAGTCGGCCGGGTCGGCGCAGTAGCCGTGGGTGTTGGAGTCGCCGATACAGACGATGTGTTTTTTCATGAAGAGACCTCCGTTCTCCAAACTGTGATGAGGCTATGATACCATAGGCCGGGGGCGGCTGTCACGTCCTTTTGGCGAAAAATAGAAGAAATTTTCAAAAAATATATGCCTTGAAAAATCCTGCCCGGAGTGGTACAATGTGGATGCGGACTGTGGAAATCCAACAAGCCGCGGGGAAGAAAAACCATCCGCTTTGCGCGGAGCGCACAAAGGAAAGGACGGAGATACCGATGGACCGGGTAAAAATGGAACAGACCCGCCAATGGGTGCGGGATGAGCTGGACCGCTGCGCCGCCTTCTGGCTGGAGCACGGCATGGACAGGGAGCACGGCGGGGTTTACACCTGCCTGGACCGGACGGGGGAGATCTACTCCACCGACAAGAGCGTGTGGATGCAGGGGCGGTGCGGCTGGATTTTCGCCTTTTTGTGCCACACCTATGGCGTGAAGGAGGAGTGGCTGGAGGCCAGCCGGAGCTGCCTGGACTTCATGGAGGAGCACTGCATCAACCGCGCCGCGGGCGGGCGGATGTACTTCACCGTCACCGGGGACGGCAGGCCCCTGCGCCAGCGCCGCTATTACTTCTCCGAGGCGTTCTACGCCCTGGCCAACGCGGAATACTACGGCGTCACCGGCGAGGCCGTCCGGCTGGAGCGGGCCCGGCGGGCCTACGACCTCTACTGGGATCTGGGCCACGGCATGGCCGACCCCACGGGGCTGGGGCCCAAGACCATCCCTGAGACCCGACAGGGCCGCTCCTTCGGCGGGCCCATGATTATCCTCAACGTCACCGGGGTGATGCTCCGGGTGGACCCGGAGCGGAAGGAGCTCTATGAGCAGCGGGCCCAGCAGTGCGTGGACGAAATTTTCCAATACCACGTGAAGCCCGAGCTGAAGTGCGTGCTGGAGAACGTGGACGTGGACGGAACCCCCCGGCTGTACTACACCGAGGGCCGCACCGTCAACCCCGGCCACGACATCGAGGGTGTGTGGTTCCTGCTGGAGCACGCGGCGCGCACCGGCGACAAGGCGCTGGTGGACAAGGCCGCCCAGATTTTCGACTGGGCCATCGGCATGGGCTGGGATCACGAGTACGGCGGGCTGCTCTACTTCACCGACTGCCTGGGCAAGCCTCCCGAGGCCTATGAACACGACATGAAGCTGTGGTGGCCCCACAATGAGATCCTCATCGCCTCCTCCATGCTCTACCGGGACACCGGGGAGGAAAAGTACCTGGACTGGTTCTACAAGACGGTGGATTACTGCAAGGCCCACTTTGCCGACCCGGAGTACGGCGAGTGGTACGGCTACCTGCGCCGGGACGGCCTGCCCACCATGCCGTCCACCAAGGGCTCCACCTTTAAAGGTCCCTTCCACGTGCCCCGTTCCCTCATCCTGGTGGATGGGATTTTGGGCGAACTGCTGGAAAAATGAAATTTTTTTCGGGCAGAAAAGAGAAGAAAAAATAATTTGCATAATCATATTGACAACGGCTGGAAATCATTATACAATCTGTACAAGAGCCCGCAGTGAGAAGCGGGCCAGAATTATTGAAAATGAGGAGGACATAAGAATGAAGACGATTCGGAAGGCCCTCGCGCTGGTGCTGGCACTATGCATAGTGCTGACGCTTGCTGCCTGTTCCACAGGCAGCAAGGACCCTGATCCCACCAAGGCTCCCGACCCCACCAAGGCGCCCGAGCCCGCCCAGTCCGAGCCGGCCAATGAGCCCGCCGGCCTGGCGGCCAATCTGGTTCTGGCCACCTATCCCGTGGGCAAGATGACCGACGAGGCCACTGTGAAGGCCCTCATCGCCGACTTCAACGCCGTGTATCCCGACGTGAAGATCGACCTGGTCTACCTGGACTACACCAACGGCGACCAGACCGTCAACGGCATGATCGAGGCCAACAACGCCCCCGACCTGATCTTCGAGGGCCCCGAGCGCCTGGTGGCCAACTGGGGCGCCAAGGGCTACCTGGTGGACCTGAAGGACCTGATCCCCGCCGGTACTTATGACGTGACCGTCGGTTCCTGCACCAACGCCGAGGGCGCTGTGTACGAGCTGCCCGTTTGCCAGACCGCCCACTGCATGGGCATCAACAAGGATCTGTTTACCCAGGCCGACGCCATGCAGTACATCAATGAGGATACCCATACCTGGAAGTCCACCTCCGACTTCCTGAAGGCCGTGGAGGCCGTTGCCGCCATCCATCCCAACGTGGGCGTGGTGTTCTGCGGCGGCCAGGGCGGCGACCAGGGCAACCGCGCCCTCGTCACCAACATGTACGGCGGCCACTACACCAACGATTCCTTCACCCGCTACGAGGCCAACTGCGCCGAGAACGTCAAGGCCCTCCAGGCCCTGTATGACGTGAACGGCATCGAGTTCGACTCCGGCATCGTGGGCGGCGACGAGATCAACCTGTTCTGCAACGGCACCCTGGCCATGGCCACCTGCTGGAACGTGGGCGCCGCCAAGAGCGACACCCAGGGCAAGACCGCCAACTTCGAGATCTTCCCCATGGCCTTCCCCACCGAGTCCGGCGACCCTGTCCTCCAGGGCGGCATCTGGGGCTTCGGCATCTTTGACAACGGCGACGCCGCCAAGGTCGAGGCCGCCAAGGCCTTTGCCAAGTTCATGACCGAGGACGAGGCCCAGTACAAGAAGATCGTGGAGGCCACCGGCTACTGGGCGACCCGCGACGTGTCCGGCCTGTACGCCGGCGACGAGTATGAGGATCTGATGACCGAGTACGGCAAGCTGGTCCCCTTCATGGGCCCCTACTACCAGATTACCCTGGGCTGGCCCGAGGCCCGCACCGCCTGGTGGAACGCCCTGCAGCGCATCGGCAACGGCGGCGACGTCCAGACCGAGCTGGATGCCTTCGCGGCTGAGGCCAACGCGGCCGCCGAGGCTGCCGAGGCGGGCTGAGCCTGCGGCGACTGAACCAAACCGGCATATAGGGTAACGCGCGCCCTCCCTGCGTTTAGGCGCTGGGAGGGCGCTTCCCTTTTCCAGAACTAGAGAGGAGGTCTGTACCTTGGCAAAGTCCAAACCCGGCAGCATGAGCCGCGCCCTGGTGCGCCGCGAGACCATCTCCGGCTATCTGTTTCTGCTGCCCAGTCTGGTGTTTTTCCTGACCTTCGTGGTCTACCCCATGGTGATGTGCGTAATCACCAGCCTGACCAACGCCACCATGAGCGCCGGCGGCACCAGCGACTTCATCGGGCTGAAAAACTATGTAGACCTGTTCCAGGATAAAACCTTCCTGAAGGCCCTGGTGAACACCGTCATCATTGTGGTGGTGTCCGTCCCCACGGTGTGCGTGTTCTCCCTGTGGGTGGGCGCGCGGATCTACAACATGAAGAACTGGGCGTGTTCCGCCTTCCGCGTCATCTTCTACCTGCCCGTGGTCACCGGCTCCGTGGCCGTCACCGTGGTGTGGAAGTGGATTTACCACTACTACAACGGCGTTTTAAACTACGTGGGCACCAACCTGGGGCTGTGGGAGAAGAACATCAACTGGCTGGGCAATTCCCAGTTTGCCCTGGGCTGCATCATCCTGATCCTGTTCACCACCTCGGTGGGCCAGCCCATCGTGCTGTACGTCTCCGCCCTGGGCAATGTGGACCAGACCCTGGTGGAGGCCGCCCAGGTGGACGGCGCCACCGACCTCCAGGTGTTCTGGCAGGTGAAGTGGCCCCAGATCATGCCCACCACCCTGTACATCCTGGTCATCACCACCATCAACAGCTTCCAGTGCTTCGCGCTGATCCAGCTGCTGACCTCCGGCGGGCCGGAACACGCCACGGACACGGTGATGTACTATATCTACTACAGCGCGTTCACCCTGTACAAGTACGGCTACGCCAACGCCATGGGCGTGATCCTGGCCCTGTGCATTGCGGCGCTGTCCGCGGTCCAGTTCAAGCTGGCCAAGTCCGACAGCTGAGGGGAGGGGAAGATATGAATACAGGCGTAAAGCGCACGTCCGTCTATCGGACCATCACCTTGATCCTTATTATCGTCGTCGCGGCGGTCATTTTCCTCTTCCCCCTGTACTGGATTCTCACCGGCGCGTTCAAAACGCCCGCCTCCGTCAACAGCTCCACCCCCGAGTGGTGGCCCAGCGAGTGGACCATGCGCAACTTCAACGAGCTGTTCAGCAAGCGCAGCGCCCCCCTGTGGGAGCTCCACGTCCCCCTGAGCGAATGGTTCACCAGCGACCACAGCCAGGTCGTGCTCCTGTCCGGGCCGGTGCTGCCCGCGGCCTTCCGCTGGCTCATCAACACGGTGTTCATGTCGGTGGCCGCCATGGTGCTCACCTGCGGCACCGCCGCCCTGGCCGGGTACGCCCTGGCCAAGAAGCGGTTCATCGGCCGGGCGGTGCTGTTCTCCCTTATCGTGTGCGCCATGGCCCTGCCCAAACAGGTGATCCTCATCCCCCTGCTGCGGGAGATGGACGGCCTGCACCTGACCAACACCCTCTGGTCGGTGATTTTCCCGGTGGTAGGCTGGCCCTTCGGCGTGTTCCTGATGAAGCAGTTCGCCGAGGGCATCCCCGGCGAGATTCTGGAGGCCGCCCGCATCGACGGCGGCGGCGAGCTGAAGACCTTTACCACCATCGTCTTTCCCATGATTAAGCCGGGCGTGGGCGCGCTGGCCATCTTCACCTTCATCAACACCTGGAACGACTACTTCATGCAGCTGCTCATGCTCACCGGCACCAACGTGCTGTCCATGCCCCTGGGCATCTCCAAGATGATGGGCGAGTTCGGCCAGGACTACGGCCTGCTCATGGCGGGCGCGGCGCTGGCCTCCGTCCCTATCATCATCGTGTTCCTGGTGTTCCAGAAGTACTTCACCAAGGGCATCACCATGGGCGCTGTGAAGGGGTGAGCGCATGATTCTCGCATCCAATTCCACCGCCCTGGACTACCGGGGCATACACCCTAACCTGGATCTGGCCCTGGAGCACATCACGCCGGAATTCCTCTCCTCCCTGGGGGAGGAGAGGGTGGAGCTCAAGGGGGACGAGGTCTACTGCACCAGATTCACCTATGAGACCGTCCCCGAGGATGAGGCGTTTTTCGAGGCCCACCGCCTTTACCTGGACATCCACCTGATGCTGTCCGGCTCGGAGCGGGTGGAGATCGCTTCCCCCGCCGCGCTGGAGCAGTTCGACTGCCAGGGGGACTTCTACGCCTACCGGGGGGAGGGGCGGCACAGCCTGGTCCTGTCCCCCGGCGATTTCCTGGTGGTGTTCCCCGACGACGCCCACAAGATCAAAATGCGGGTGGACGGCCCCGAGACCGTGACCAAGGCGGTGTTTAAGGTCAAAATCAACGAAGGAGCATAACGTATGAAAGATTTTTCCAAATACCAGGGCGTCATCCCTGCGTTTTACGCCTGCTATGACGGGGAGGGCGCCGTCTCCCCGGAGCGGGTGCGCGCCCTGGTCCGCTACCTGGCGGACAAGGGGGTGAAGGGGCTGTACGTGGGGGGCTCCTCCGGCGAGTGCATCTACCAGAGCGTGGCGGAGCGCAAGCTGGTGCTGGAGAACGTGATGGCGGAGGCAAAGGGGAAGCTCACCGTCATCGCCCACGTGGCCTGCAACAACACGGCGGACAGCCGGGAGCTGGCCGCCCACGCCCAGGAGCAGGGGGCGGACGCCATCGCCGCCATCCCGCCCATCTACTTCCACCTGCCCGACCACGCGGTGGCCAAGTACTGGAACGATATCTCGGACGCCGCGCCGGACACCGATTTCATCATCTACAACATCCCCCAGCTGGCGGGGGTGGCCCTGTCCCTCCCCCTGCTGCGGGAGATGCTGAAGAACCCCCGGGTCATCGGCGTGAAAAACTCCTCCATGCCGGTGCAGGACATCCAGATGTGGAAGGACGAGGGGGCCATCGTGTTCAACGGCCCCGACGAGCAGTTCGTCTCCGGCCTGGCGGCCGGGGCTATCGGCGGCATCGGCGGCACCTACGCGGCCATGCCTGAGCTGTACCTGAAGGCCTGGGAGCTGTTTTACGCGGGGAAGCTGGAGCAGGCCCGGCAGGTGCAGAACGACTGCTGCCGCATCATCTACAAGATGTGCTCCGCCCACGGTAACCTGTACGCCGTTATCAAGGAGATCCTCCGCCGCTCCGGCGGGCCGGACATCGGCAGCGTCCGCGCCCCGCTGGCCCCCTTGGCGGAGGGGGACGGCCCCATTGTGGACGAGTGCGTGGCCATGATCCGGGCGGCCGTCGCAAAATATTGATACGGCTTCTGACAAAACACAAAGGCAGCCGC
>CATABD010000078.1 GCA_949494735.1 uncultured Oscillospiraceae bacterium | reverse complement strand
AAGCCGGGCACGGAAGACCCGGACAAGCCGGGAACGGAAGACCCCGAAGGCCCCGGCCAGCCGGCCATTCCTCCCGTTACGCCCGTCACCCCTCCCGAAGTGGAAATCGACGGGCCGGACGTGCCCCTGGGCGGCCTGCCTGAATTGGACGGCGCCGGCGGCGAGGTGGAGCTGGAGGACGTGGCGGTTCCCCTGGCGGGCCTGGTGACCCGCGCCGAGCTTGTCAGCTACCTCTGGGTGCAGGCGGGCCGGCCGGAGGCGGAGCCATCCACCTTTACGGATGTGGACGGCCACGAGTGCTTCGACGCCATCAGCTGGGCCCAGGCCAACGGCGTGGCCAAGGGCATGACGGAGGAGCTGTTCGCCCCTGACGAGCTGGTGACCGTGGGGCAGGCCAAGCTCTTCCTGGAGCGCTATGCCCGCCACGCGGACATGGAGGCGCCTGAGCCGGCGGCCCTGGCGGGCAAGGCGGACGATGAGATACTGGACAACGCCGACGAGGTACTGGCCCAGTTCTTTGGAAAAACGGACGAAATTCCAGACGGCGGCAGCGCGGCGTGAAAGGCCTGCCGTTGATTGGCGCGCACAGAGCAAGGCCCCGGGGGTTCCCGGGGCCTTGTCACGTCCCAAGGGCCAGCGCCTCCAGCTGCGTCCGTTCCAGAACGGCCACCGAACGGTAGCCCAGCCCCACCAGCCCCAGGGAGGACAGCTCCCCCAGCACCCGGCTCACCGTCACCCGGGACAGGCCCACCGCCTGGCCGATGCCCTCATGGGTGGCCCGGAGGGAACCGTCCTCCCCCGGGGGCTGGGCCAGCAGCCACCGGGCCACCCGCTGGCGGGCGGGCAGGGAGGAGGACTCCACATGGCCGGACAGGGTCCGCACAGTCCGGGCCAGGTGCTGGAGCATGGGCAGGGCCAGCTCGGGGTGGCGCTGGAAGGCGGCGTCCAGCTGGGCCCGGCCAACGGCGAGAATCCGGCAGTCCTCCAGCGCCATGGCGGAGGTCACCCGGGGGCAGCCGTCGAAGAAGGATGCCTCCCCCATCAGATCCCCGGCCTGGTGGACGGCCAGCACCCGTTCTTCCCCCGACGGGGTGCTGATGAAACTCCGCACCGAGCCGGAGGCCAGATAGTAAAAGCAATCCGGGCGGGCGCCCTGTAAATAAACCAGCTGCCCCGCCCGGTAACGCCGGGGCGGGCGGCCTTCGGCCAGAAGGTTCCAGTTTGCCATGGATGCGCCTCCTATTCTTCCGATGAACTGTATCACAGTTTACATTGTTTCCCGGCGGCGTTTGGCATAATGAGTGCACAATATTTTTAGGAGGAATTTTTATGGGCATGACCATGACCCAGAAGATTTTGGCCCGTGCCGCGGGGCTTCCCCAGGCAGAGGCGGGCCAGCTCATCGAGGGCAGGCTGGATCTGGTGTTGGGCAACGACATCACCACCCCGGTGGCTATCACGGAGTTTAAAAAGGCGGGGCTGTCCGCCGTCTTTGACCGGGAGAAAATCGCCATTGTGCTGGATCATTCCACCCCCTGCAAGGACATCAAGTCCGCCCAGCTGTGCGCCGCCTGCCGGGGATTTGCCAGGGAGCATGCCATTACCCATTTTTACGACGTGGGGCAGATGGGCATCGAACACGCCCTGCTGCCGGAAAAGGGGCTGGCCGCCCCCGGCGAGGTCATTATCGGCGCGGACTCCCACACCTGCACCTACGGCGCGCTGGGGGCGTTTTCCACCGGCGTGGGTTCCACCGACATGGCCGCCGGGATGGCCACGGGGCTTGCCTGGTTCAAGGTGCCCTCCGCCATCAGGGTGAACCTGACGGGCAGGCTGGGCCCCTATGTCAGCGGCAAGGACGTAATCCTCCACCTCATCGGCAGGATCGGGGTGGACGGGGCGCTGTACCAGTCCCTGGAGTTCGCCGGGGAGGGGGTGGCCGCCCTGGACATGGACGACCGCTTCACTATCTGCAATATGGCCATCGAGGCCGGGGCCAAAAACGGCATCTTCCCGGTGGACGGGAAAACGCTGGATTACTTAAAGGGCCGCGTGAGCCGGGAGTTTACCGCCTTTGAGGCCGACCCGGACGCGCAGTATGCAAAGGAAATCACCATCGACCTGTCCGCTCTGCGGCCTACGGTGGCGTTCCCCCACCTGCCCTCCAACACCAAAACGGTGGACGAGGCGGCGGGCAGGCCAATCCAGCAGGTGGTCATCGGCTCGTGCACCAACGGGCGGCTGAAGGACCTGCGGGAGGCCGCGGCGGTCCTCCGGGGCCGGAAGGTGGCCGCTGGGGTGCGCTGTATCGTCATACCCGCCACCCAACAGATCTACCTGGACGCCATGGAGGAGGGGCTGTTGGCCGACTTCATCTGCGCCGGGGCGGTGGTGTCCACCCCTACCTGCGGGCCGTGCCTGGGCGGGCATATGGGGGTACTCAGCGACAACGAGTGGGCCATCTCCACCACCAATCGCAATTTTGTGGGCCGTATGGGGCCTACCAGCTCCATGATTATCCTGGCAAGCCCCGCCGTGGCGGCGGCGTCCGCCGTCACCGGCGTGGTCACCGACCCGGTTGCTTTTTCTCGAGAGAACAAGTAGGTGCCGTTTGGGCGTGTTGACCATTTTCAAACAAGCCCCAACCAAAAGGGCTTTAAACCGCTACCAGGATGGCGGTGATCCAAAGCTTTTTTCACGACAACGAAACGGAAGGTTCATTGAAAATGATATGTGAGAGGATAAATCTATGAAAATTTATAAATACGGCGATAACGTGGACACAGACGTCATCATCCCGGCCCGTTACCTCAACGCCCCGGACGAGAAATCCCTGGCTTCCCACTGCATGGAGGACATCGACGCCGCCTTTGCCTCCACTGTGGAGGCGGGGGACATTGTGGTGGGCGGCACCAATTTCGGCTGCGGCTCCAGCCGGGAGCACGCGCCCCTGGCCATCAAGGCCTGCGGGGTGAAGTGCGTCATTGCCAAGAGCTTTGCCCGCATCTTCTACCGTAACGCCATCAACATCGGCTTCCCCATCCTGGAGTGCCCGGAGGCGGTAGACGGCATCTCCCCCGGGGACACGGTGGGCGTGGACTTCCAGAGCGGGGCCATCGTCAATAAGACCACGGGCAAGACCTTCCAGGCCGCGCCCTTCCCGGCGTTTGTCAACGGCATCATTGAAAACGGGGGACTGCTGAAGTCGCTGAAGGCCAGAGGGGTGGCGAAATGAGTGGGAATCCGGCGGCCCAAAGGGGATGCTGGACGCCGTGGCAGGGCCTGTCCACCAGCGCCATCAAATGGATTGCCCTGTTCTTCATGACGCTGGACCACATCGCGGCCTTCGGATTCGAGATTCCCATCGTGGGGCGGTTCTACAACCCGCTGCGGCTGGCGGGCCGGATTGCCGCGCCCCTGTTCCTCTTTGCGCTGGTCCAGGGGCTGCGGCACACGTCCAGCAGGCCGAAATTCCTCCTCCGGCTGTATCTGGCGGGGATGGGGACGGGGCTGTTCGTGGCCGCCACCAACCTGCTGTTTGGGGAGATTGTGGGGTACAGCACCCCGGGAAATATCATCTTCACCTTTTTCTACGTGGCGCTGTATTCCTGGGCTGTGGAAGGGGTGGTGGAAGGGTTTCGGAAACACAATTGGCGGGGGGCGGCGCTGTCCCTCCTGTGCTGTGTTCTGCCGCTTCTGGCCCAGCCCCTGCGCCTGGCGCTATGGGAGCTGCCACGTATGGAGGACGGCGTTGCGGCAATGTTCCTGACGCACAACCTCATCGACAGCTTTCTGCCCACGCTCAACAGTGTGGATTACGGCGGGGGAATGATTTTCCTCGGTGTGATGCTCTACTTTGCCAAAACGAAGGGGCGGCAGTGCGGGGTGTTCGCCGCCTTCTGCCTGGTGTGCATGGCCGGGGCTGTGGCGGGCCGGTTCTACTATCCCATCCAGGATTTTTCCTCCTTCACCATGACGTTTTTCGACCCGTTCCAGTGCCGGATGGCGCTGGCCCTGCCCTTTATGCTGCTCTACAACGGACAGCGGGGGAGGGGGCCGAAATGGTTCTTCTATATCTACTACCCCGCCCATCGGTATGTCATCTCTGTGGTGGAGACGGCAGTGCAGGCCCTGTCTTGACCCCGCAAATTTGAACAGAAAGGTCGGAAACCTAATGAACTATAAAATCGCCCTCATCCGGGGGGACGGCATCGGCCCGGAAATCGTCAACGAGACGGTAAAGGTCATTGATAAAATCGGTGAAAGGTTTGGACACACCTTCGAGTATGTGGACGTGCTGCTGGGGGGCTGTGCCACCGACGCGGTGGGGGTGAGCTACCCGGACGGCACGGCGGAGCTGTGCAAAAGCTGCGACGCGGTGCTGCTGGGGGCGGTGGGCGGCCCCAAATGGGGCAGCGACAAGCCCGCGGAGCAGCGCCCGGAGACCGCCCTGCTGGCCATCCGAAAGGATCTGGGACTGTACGCCAACCTGCGCCCCGCCGCCCTGCGGCCCGCCCTGGCGGACGCCTGCCCGCTGAAAAGGGAGACGGCGGAGCGGGGCATCGACCTGCTGATGGTGCGGGAGCTCACCGGGGGCATCTACTTCGGCAGGCGGGACCGGTATGAGACCCCGGACAGGGGGGTGGAGTGCACCGATCTGATGGCCTACTCTGAGAAGGAGATTGAGCGCATCGGCCGCCGGGCCTTCGAGATGGCCCGCCTGCGCCGCCGCAAGGTGTCCAGCGTGGACAAGGCCAACGTGCTGGAGACCTCCCGGCTGTGGCGGGCCGTCATGCACCGGCTGGCGGCGGAATATCCCGACGTGGCCTATGAGGATGTGCTGGTGGACAACTGCGCCATGCAGCTGGTGCGGGACCCGGGGCAGTTCGACGTGGTGGTCACCGAGAACATGTTCGGCGATATCCTGTCCGACGAGGCGTCCATGATTACCGGCTCCATCGGCCTGCTGCCCTCCGCCTCCATGGGGGACGGCGCCCCGGCGCTGTACGAGCCCATCCACGGCTCCGCGCCGGACATCGCCGGCCAGGACAAGGCCAACCCCATCGCAACCATTCTGTCCGCCGCCATGATGTTCCGCTATTCCTTTCAGCTGTCCGCCGAGGCGGACGCCATCGAGGCCGCCGTGGACAATGCGCTGGCGGAGGGCTGGCGCACCGCCGACATCGCCGGGCCGGGGGAAGCGGCGGTGGGCACCAAAAAAATGGGGCAGGTCATCCGGGACAATATCTGAAAAGAGGATAGGAAAAGAACCGGCGCGGCTGCGCCGGTTCTTTTTTAATGCGTTTGGTGCAGGAGGGCTTCACAGCCGGACAAGGAAGCCCCGCAGCAAGTGGAGGGGGAAATACCCCAGCACAAAGCTGGCGATGTTGGCGGCGAAGGCGTACCCAACCCGCCGGGCGCGGGAGCGCTCCCGGAACAGGAAAGCATAGGCCGCGGCCTCCGCCCCCCAGATGACCAGCTCCTGGAGGACGATGGTGAGAAAGTAGTTGAGGAAGTGCCAGCCCGCTTGGGCCAGGGCCGCCCCGGTGACCAGATGCAGACCCGCCTGGGTAACTGTGTTCACCGCCAGGAACACCAGCCAGCTGCGCTTTTCCCGGAAGCCGAACAGCCAGAGGATAGCCCCTTCGATGATGAGGGTGGGGATGAGGGTGGCGGCCAGCCGGGCCAGAAAGCGCAGGGGGGCAGGGGTGGCGTCGCGGACGGTGTTGGCCTGCCAGTCGTATACGATGTTGCTGACGAAATCCCGGGTGTAGGGGACCTCCATGGCCTGAGCCTCGTCCGCTGTGGCGGCGGCAACCCGGAAGGTCTCGGGCAGGCCGGTGTAGGAAAAACGCCAGCTCCCGTTTTCGCCGGGACGCACATCGCCAAAAACAGGGTTCCGGTTGGCCGCCCCGGTGGTATAGGCCAGCACCCAGCCGTCCCCCTCCAGGGAGCGCAGGTTGTCCAGAATAGCGGGGTCACACTCACCGTTGGAGTTGGGGTAGGGATCTTCCCTGGCCGGGCCCTCGGTCAGCAGATCCAGGTAGAGCTCCCCCTCCGGGGCGTTGACCACGGTGATGGTCACCTCCGGCTTGGGGCCGATGTCGGCGTAGGCGGAGGGGATGAGGCAGAACAGGCACAGCATTAGGGCGGGCAGCATGCGGGCAAGGGATTCGGATTTCTTTTTCATGTCAGCCTCCTTTTCCATTTGGCATATCCTCCATGCGGGGTGCAAGAGGTCCCGCATAGAACAAGTTTACCACAGCGCAGTGTTAAAAACAATAGGAGCGGGTGGGAAATGGAGCGGAGTTTCAGGCAAATTTTACAAATTCCGTGGACAAGGCGGGGGAAGTGTGTTAAAATAAATTTCAATTACAGAGAATAAAGATGATTTTCATGAAGCACAGGCCGGAACAGGCCGGAAAGGTGGGCGTGGATGGCTGCCCTGAAAGAGAAAAAGCTGTTTTTATTGGATATGGACGGAACAATCTACCTGGACCAGACCCTGTTTCCCGGAACGGCGCCCTTTTTGAACGCCGTCCGGGCAAGCGGGGGGAGGTATCTGTTCCTCACCAACAACTCGTCCAAGTCGGTGGACGCGTATATCGACAAGCTGTCGGGTATGGGCGTGGCCGCCGCGCGGGAGGATTTCCTCACCTCGGTGGACGCGCTGATTGCCGATCTGAACAAGCGCCCCCCCTTCCGCAAGTGCTACGCCTTCGGCACCCGGACCTTCCGCCGCCAGCTGGAGGAGGCGGGAATTTCCGTGACAGATCATTTAGAGGACGGCGTGGACTGCCTGATCGCCGCCTTTGACACCGAGCTGACCTTCCAAAAGCTGGAGGACGCCTGCATCCTGCTGAACCGGGGGGTGGAGTTCATCGCCACCAACCCGGACTGGGTGTGTCCCACCTGGTACGGCTCAGTCCCCGACTGCGGCAGCGTGTGCGAGATGCTCTTCCGGGCCACCGGGCGGCGGCCCCGGGTCATCGGCAAGCCCCAGCCCGCCATGGCCCTGCTGGCCCTGGAGCGGACGGGCTTTGACGGGGGGCAGGCGGTGATGGTGGGCGACCGGCTGTACACCGACGTGGCCAGCGGCGTCAACGCGGGCATCGACACCGCCTTTGTCCTGTCCGGCGAGGGGACGCTGGCCGACCTGGAGGCCAGCGATGTAAAGCCCACCTGGGTGTTCGACGACATCGCCGCCCTCCACCGCGCCTGGGAGGGGGCGGAGGCGCCGTGACCCTGCGGGAGAAGTGGGACGGCCTGCCCCCTGATATATTGACCGGCTGGGGCCTCACGATCCGGGAAGTCCGGGATGATGGCGACCTGTGGTTTGCCACGGCGGAGTGCGCCTTGGCGCCGGGGCAGGGGGAGTTTGTCAATCCGGCGGGATTTGACATCGGCAGGGCCTACCTGAACCCGGCGGACAACGTGCCCTGCGTCATCTGCCTGGAGGACGGGACGCGCATCGGGTTTATCGTATTCCGCATGTGGCTGGCCGCCGGAACGGCCTACAGCTGGGGCTACCACCTGGACCGGAATTGGCAGGGCAGGGGGTGTGGCGAGCGGGCGGCCCGCCTGGCTATACGGATTTTGAAGGCGATGGGCGGCGATATGCCCATCAAGCTGTCTGCCGAGGTGGAAAACACGCGGGCCCAGCGGCTGTATGAGCGGATCGGGTTTCATAGGCTGGACGAGCTGGACGGGGACGATCTGGTATTCGGCCTGTAGCGGCGGGCCCACACAGAGAAGAGGAGAGAAAACTATGAGCGAGCTGAAGCTGAACAACAAACGCACCATCCTGGTGGGCCTGGCCTTTTTGTCCATCTGCTCCTTCTGGCAGATGTACGACAATCTGGTTCCCCTGATCCTGAAGGGCACGTTTGGGCTGGATGAGTCCCTCACCGGCATGATTATGGCGGCGGACAATATCCTGGCGCTGTTCCTGCTGCCCTTCTTCGGGGGGCTGTCCGACCGCACCAACACAAAGCTGGGCCGCCGCACCCCCTACATCCTGGCGGGCACCGCCGGGGCGGTGGTGCTGATGAACCTGCTGCCCATGCTGGACAACAGCTATTTCAAGCAGGCCGCCCCGTTCAAGCTGGTGAGCTTTGTCATTGTGCTGGGGCTGCTGCTCATCGCCATGGGCACCTACCGTTCCCCCGCCGTGGCCCTGATGCCCGACGTCACCCCCAAACCCCTGCGCTCCAAGGGCAACGCCATCATCAACCTGATGGGGGCGGTGGGCGGTGTGCTCTACCTGGGCGTCAGCGTCCTGCTCTACCCCAGGGAAAAGACCCAGGGGCTGGTCCATGTGGACTACCAGCCGCTGTTTTTCATCGTGTCCATGATTATGTTGGTGGCGGTGGCGGCGCTGCTGCTCACCATCCGGGAACCCAAGCTGGTGGAGGAAAACCGGGCGCTGGAGAAAAAGCACCCGGAATGGAACCTGGCCAAGGACGACGGCAGCGGCGGCGAGGTGCTGCCCGGCCCGGTGAAAAAGAGCCTCATCTTTCTGCTGGCCTCCATCGCCCTGTGGTACGTGGGCTATAACGGCGTCACCACATGGTTCTCCACCTACGTGTCCCAGGTGATGGGGGAGGGCATCGGCGGCACCAACACCTGCCTGATGGTGGCCACCGTGGGGGCCATTGTGTCCTATATCCCCATCGGCGTGGTGGCCTCCAGATTCGGGCGAAAGCGCACCATCCAGGCGGGGGTGATCCTGCTCACCGCCTGCTTTGCCGCCGGATTCTTTATGACCCACAGCTCCCGCACCATCACCGCCCCCATGTACGTGGCCTTCGCCCTGGTGGGGCTGGCCTGGGCGGCCATCAACGTCAACTCCCTGCCCATGGTGGTGGAGATGTGCAAGGGCTCCGACGTGGGCAAGTTCACCGGCTATTACTATACCGCGTCTATGACCGCCCAGGTCGTCACCCCGGTGCTGGCGGGCACGCTGATGAAGCATATCAGCTACCAGATCCTCTTCCCCTACGCCGCCTTCTTCGTGGCCATGAGCTTTGTCACCATGCTCTTTGTGATGCACGGGGACAGCCGGGCGGAGGTTAAGACCGGGCTGGACGCCTTTGAGGATATGGACGACTAAACCGGCCCTGCCGCGCCCCTGGGTGCGGGGAAAGGAGGAACCCATGAAAAAAACCGCCGTACTGCTCTACCCGCTGTTCTCCCTCCAGGAGATCGGCACGCTGACGGAACTGCTCCGGTTCTACGACAGGGAGGCCGTCACCTTTTCCGCTGGCCGGGAGCCGGTGAAAAGCGAGGACGGCTTTACCATCCTGCCCGACCGGGACTTGACGGAATTTGACCGGGGGGAGTTCGACTCCCTGGTGCTGCCCGGCATCTGGGAGCCCCTGCCGGTGATGCTGGATGAGCGGATCATCCGCTTCCTGGAGCAGTTCCGGGGGGACGGAGACATTCTCATCGCGGCCATCTCCGCCGGGCCGCTGCTGCTGGGCAAGGCGGGGCTGCTGGAGGGCCGCCGCTTCACCCACGGCGTGTTCGAGGAATTCCTGGACGCGTTCCCCGTGATGCCCCGGGAAAACGCCGTGCGCACCTACCTGGTGGAGGACGGAAACCTCATCACCGCCTACGGCGGGGCCTTTCGGGAGTTCGCGGTGGCGGTGGCCCACAGGCTGGGCATCGACTGCCGCGACCAGATCTTTGACCCCATGGCGGGGAAGGAGTATACGGAGGAGGACTTTATCTTCCACCTGCCGCCGGAAATGCTGCCCGAGGCCCGGACGTATTGGGATAAATGCCTGAAGGAGGCGGCACGGCAAAACCAATAAGGAGATGCTTACATGAAAACGATCACCAAGGTGGGGCTGGGCTGCCTGGGGGCGCTGGGGGCCTGGGGGCTGCTGCTGAGGCCCCGGCAGAACCAGCCGGGCTGGGACAGGCTGGAGGGGGTGCGCTATGCCCACCGGGGCCTCCATGACCCTGCGCTGGGCGTGCCGGAGAACTCCATGGCGGCTTTCCGCCGGGCGCTGGAGCACGGCTTCGGCGCGGAGCTGGACGTCCACCTCATGGCGGACGGCGAGTTGGCGGTGGTCCATGACAGCAGCCTGAAGCGGGTGTGCGGGGCGGACGTGCACATTGAGGATCTCACCGCCGCCGATCTGGAGCGCTACCCGCTCATAGGGTCGGGGGAGACTATCCCCCTGTTCCGGGAGGTGCTGGAGCTGTTCGAGGGCAAGACGCCCCTGGTCATTGAGCTGAAGGTGGAGCGGGGGAACGCCAACGCCCTTACCGACGCGGTGATGGCGGCGCTGGAGGGCTGGAACGGGATCTTCTGCCTGGAGTCCTTCCACCCGGCGGCGCTGCTGCGGCTGAAGGAAAAATACCCCCAGGTGCTCCGGGGGCAGCTGAGCCAGAACTTTTTGAAGCCGGGGGAGGCCAATGGCCTGTCCCTGCCGGTGCGGTTTATGCTGACTAATCTGCTCACCACCGCCGCCACCCGGCCCGACTTCATCGCCTACAGCTGCAAGGACAGGAATAACGCCAGCCTCCGGATGATGAAGGCGCTGTACGGCGTCCACGAGGTGGGGTGGACCGTCCGGGACCGGGAGACCATGGACGCGCTGGACAGGGAGGGGACGGCCTCCATTTTTGAGGGGTTTGTGCCCTGAAATGAAAAACCGGCCGGCCGGAATGCGGGGCGGCCAAAGGAGCGCAGGCTGTGATTCCATTTTTGAGCGGAAACTGGGGCACCGTTCTGGTGCTGGCCGCTGTGCTGGCCGCCGCAGCGGCGGCGGCGCGGCGGATATATAAAAATAAGAAGGCGGGCAGGTCCGGCTGCGGGTGCGGCTGCGGGGACTGCCCGTCCAGAGGGGCCTGCCGTCTAAAAAAGTGAAGGAACCCCCAGGAGACACACTCCTGGGGGTTCTTTGCGCCTGTTCAAGCGTTTCACGTGAAACGTATGTTTGTAAAATTCGCGCCAGTCTGCGCGGTGCGCCGTCTGGGCTTTTGCCCTCGCTGCGTTCCAAGCAGCCCTATGCGCCTAGGGCTTGTTTGAAAATTGTCAACACGCCCAATCGGCGGGCCTTTTTCCGTCGAGCCGCGTTGATTTGCCTTGAAATACACAAAGTATTTCTGCGCCAAATCGCCTTGCCCGGCGAAAAAATTCCTCGCCGCTGGGCATATTGCCAATTTTCAAACGGCGCCTAAGCTCACGCCTAATGTTGTCATGCTCGCTTTGGGCGCATGGCCGGGCCGCTTTCGCTACGCCTCGGGCAAAACCCGCCTGCGCGGTGCGCCGGCTGGGCTTTTGCCCTCGCTGCGTTCCAAGCGGCCCTATGCGCCTAAGCTCACGCTTCGCATTTCCAGAAAAACACACTGTAGGGGGGCAGCTCGCTGCCGCCGCCAAAGTCGTGTTCCGCGCCGGTAATCAGATCCACCGCCCGGCCGCACCCCGCGTCAAAGTGGGCCCAGTAGGGCTGGCTGTCGGCGTTCACCGCCACCAGCACCCGCTCATGTTCGCTGCGGCGCTGGAACACCGTCTGTTTATTGGTGAGCACCAGATCCTTGAAGTCGCCGAAGCAAAGCGCCTCGCTCCCCCGGTGGGCGCGGGCCATGGCGGCGATGGCATCGGTGAGCCTGTTCCACTCCGGCCCGTCGAAGCAGGGCCGCAGGGCGTCGTCCCCCTGGGACTTGTCGCCCGTGGTCCCCCACTCGCTGCCGTAGTACAGGCAGGGGATGCCGGGCATGCCGAACAAAATGCCGTACATCAAGGGCAGGTGGGCGGGATTTTGCAGGATGGAGGCGGCGCGGGTCACATCGTGGTTGTCGGCAAAGCAGAACAGGTGCTTGCCCTTGTACAGCGTCCACTGTTCCGGGCCGTACTGCCGCTTGAGAGAGTGGACGATCTCAAACAGGTTCATGGAGTTCAGCGCGGAGTACAGCCCCTTGTAGCACTCGTAGTTGGTGCAGGAGTGGAGCATCTCGCCGTTTACCCATTGGTTGTAGTCGCCGTGGAGGGTCTCGCCCACCAGGAAGAATTCGGGCTTGAGCCCGTCGCAGAAGGCGCGCAGGCGGCGCAGGAAGTCCTTGTCCAGGCAGTAGGCCACGTCCAGCCGCAGCCCGTCGATGCCGAACTCGTCCACCCAGAATTTTACACAGTCCAGCAGGTAGTCTGCCACCGCCGGGTTGCGCAGGTTGAGCTTCACCAGCTCGAAGTGGCCCTCCCAGCCCTCGTACCAGAAGCCGTCGTTGTAGTTGGAGTTGCCGTCGAAGCTGATGTGGAACCAATCCTTGTAGGGGGAGTCCCACTTCTTCTCCTGTACGTCTTTAAAGGCCCAGAAGCCCCGGCCCACGTGGTTGAACACCCCGTCCAGCACCACCCGGATTCCGTGGTCATGGAGGGTGCGGCACACCTGGGCAAAATCCCCGTTGGAGCCCAGGCGGCAGTCAATTTTGCGGTAGTCCCGGGTGTCGTAGCCGTGGCGGTCGCTCTCGAAGATAGGGGAGAGGTACAGCGCGTCCACCCCCAGCTTTTCCATGTGGCCCGCCCAGTCCGCGACCTTGCCGATGCGGCTGGCCTGTACGCCGTCGTTCTCCCTGGGGGCCCCGCAGAAGCCCAGGGGGTAAATCTGATAGAATACGCTTTGCTCCGCCCACATGGGCGTCACTTCCCTTCTGAGTGTACTTCATGACGGCCAAGGCCGTGAGGCTACAGTATAGCAGAAAAAGCCGGAAAAAGCAAGCTACCCCCTTTGACAGTCTGTCCGGCCCAGTAAAGCGCGCATTTGGGGGATATCCCGCCGCTGCCGGGCGGCGACGGTGCGCAGCAGGGGCACCAGCTGGGGGGAGACGTCGTATTTCAAAGCGGTGTCCGCCATGCGCGCGGCCCCCTGGCAGAGGGGGATCATCTGGCGCAGGAATACGGGGGCCAGCCGGTTGCTTTCCGGTGAGGAGCCCATTTTGGCGTACATCTCCCGGTAGATGAGGTCCATCCGCCGCTGGTACAGGCGCAGGTCCGTCCGAGCGTTGGTGAGCTGGGCGCAGGCGGGGAGGACGTCCTCCAGCTGCTCCGCGCACAGGGCGCAGTCCTCCGCCATGCGCTGGGCCAGGCGCCGGACGGCCTTATCCTGGGTGAAGCGCAGCACGTTATTGGACATCTGGGCCGCCGCCCGGCAGTGGGGGACCATCTGGACGGCAAAGTTGTGGGAGATGCTCTGGGTGAGGACGGCGGCGGTCATGCCCTGGATCATGCCGTCCAGGGTCTGGTAAAAACAGCATAAGTAGGTTTTGGCATCCTGGCTGAGCAGGCAGGTATTTTTCATGGATTTGCCCTCCTTTGCCCCATCCTATGAGGGGAAAGGGGGAAACGTTCAAAAAAGGCGGCGGCCCGGTGGGCC
>CATABD010000077.1 GCA_949494735.1 uncultured Oscillospiraceae bacterium | reverse complement strand
AAAGCTGGAAGGGGCTTGCCTTCCAGCTTTTGGTTTATTGTCAGCAACTCCGCATGATTTTGTGGTCTTGTCCATATCGGTGAGCTCTATCTGCCGACGAGGGGCGTCCGCTTCATCGCCATCAACGATGGGGTGGACTCCCTGGTGGAGAGCAGCACCGATTTCAATCCCATCAGGAACTGGGCAAACGAGCTGCACGCCAAGGATACCAGCAAAAAAGTCCGGGCGGTGAAAAAGCTCCAGGCGGAGCGAGGCGAACGTCTCGGCGGCAGGCCGCCTTACGGCTACCGCAAAAAGTCTCCGGACAGCAAAGAGATCGTTCCCGATGAGGAAACCGCTCCCGTCGTCCAACGCATCTTCCAGCTGTGCGCCGGTGGAAAAGGCCCGAACCAAATCGCCCGCATTTTGACCGGGGAACAGGTTCTGACGCCGGCCAATCACGCCTATCAGAAAGAAGGAAAGTCCCATAACCATGTGGACATCAGCCGCCCCTATGACTGGAGTGGCAGCTCGGTGACGGGCATCCTGGACAACAGGGCCTACCTTGGGCACACGGTGGGGTTGCGATCCACCTCGCTCTCCTACAAAAACAAGAAGCTGATCCGCAGACCGGAAGGGGAGTACATCACGGTGGAGAACACCCACCCGGCGTTGGTTACTCAGGAGCTGTGGGACATCGTGCAGGATGTGCGGCAGCACAAAAAGCGCATCCCGAAGCAGATGGAGGAGCCGAATCTCTTCTCTGGGTTGGCGTTCTGCGCCGACTGCGGCAAGCCCATGGTACTCCACCGGGCCAGCACGATGAAAAGGAAGCGGTACAATTTCACCTGCTACACTTACGGGAAGCGGGGTAAAACTGAGTGCTCTCCCCACCATATCCGGGAAGATGAACTGTGCAAGATTGTTCTGGACGATCTCCAGCGGGTGACGCACTTCGCCCGGTTGAAGGAACGGCAGTTCGCGGCCTACATCAACCAAAAGAACAGTAAAGAGCTGCGCCAGGAAATGAACGCGCTCCAAAAGGAACTGGACGCCATGCGGAAGCGGGACGGGGAACTGTCCGTACTGTTCAAACGCCTCTATGAGGATCATGTCCTCCAGCGGATCACCGCCGAGCAGTTCCGGACGCTCTCCGCCGATTACAACACCGAGCAGAAGGCGCTGCAAGAGGCCATCCCGGAGAAGGAGGCCCGGCTGGAGAAGCTGAAAGCGTCCGCCGCCAACGTGGAAGCGTTCATTGAGAAGGCCAAGCGGTTCACCACCATTGACCATCTAACGCCGGAGCTGGTTCGGCTGTTCATCCAGCGCGTCGAAATTGGGGAGCGGGCAGTCAAGTATTCCCGCAACTCGGCCCAGAGCGTCAAGATCGTCTATCGGGACATTGGAAACATGGACAGCCCAATGGAGCCGGGTGAACGCCAGCCGCATATCACCTCTCTACCCTCCATAGATGAGATCGTGAAAATGCTGGCATAAGAACAAAAACAAAGGGAGCGGGTGGCTTCCGCCGCCCGCTCCGCAATAACTGGGTAGGTTCAACTTGTGCCCCTGTGAACAGGAACAGACGGGTTCGGCGGGTTTTCCATGTGATTTTCCCTTATGTTTTCCCTTTACAGACCCAGAACGCCCTTGATGAAGTGCTCCATGCGGGCGGCGCTGTCCTGCTTCATACGCTCACTGATATGGCCGTAAATGTCCAGGGTGAAAGCGGCGGAGGCATGGCCTAGATTGCCCTGCAAGGTCTTGATATCCTCCCCAGCCCGAATGGCATTCACGGCGTAGGTGTGCCCTTATGTCATAATAGAGACAAATCGGAAAGCCCTTGTGTCGCAACGGGTTTCGGGTTTGTCCTTATTCTTTTTCCATCTATTTGCCCCGCAAAAATAGGCATAACGAGGAATGCCAAAAAGTGAGGTGTCCCGTAAAAGACAAAAGCAATGTATAACTATCCAGCCGGGTGCACACTGCGTCCAGGCTGGGCGTTTTTTACCAGCAGGGGACAGAACGGTGGGCCTCACAGTTATCCTTGCTCTTGGGAGCCGTTCGGGTGAACCCGCGTGGGTCAGTTTGCGCACCTCATGCGCCTGATTAAGCTGTCCACTTCCGAGCACCTGCGGGGAACGGCGCACTTCTTTGCCTGCGGCAATGTATCCGCGCGCTCTGCGAGGCCGTGACCTGGATCGCTGATTTGTCACCGCTCCAGGTCGCTTGCGCCGCTTTGCGGCTATCCCCTCATGACGCTGCCGGGTCACTCTTTCCCTGCTGGTCATGCGAAGCATGGAGCCGCACCGACAGGTGCGTTCGACCAGGCGTGGAAGCGCCCGGTCCGGGGTTTGGGGCAGCGCCCCAACAAGCGAGTGGCGATATCAAAACGATATCGCCGCTCATTGCTTGCAGATGATATCGGAACTTTTAGAAAATATCATGTTCACTTTTCCGTGCCTATAGTATACTTACAAAGAAATTTTCTAATGGAGACCCCAAAAGGCTGCCCCATCCGTCTAATAGGTGTGACCGGTCAACAGCAGTAAAGAAGGGATGTTATGGAACAACTGATAAAACGGGCCAGGGCTGGAGATGGGGCCGCCTTTGTGGAACTGATTGAAGGTCAGAAAGGCACGCTGTACAAGGTGGCCCGGAGCTATCTTCACAATGACGCGGACGCGGCAGACGCCATCAGCGAGACGGTGCTGGCTTGCTTCGAAAAGCTGCCATCGCTGCGCCAAGCCCAGTACTTCCGCACATGGCTGGTGCGCATTCTGATTCGCAAGTGCCAGGATATGCTGCGGGAGCGGAAACGAAGTGTACCGCTGGACGAAATTACGGAGATGGGTCAAGACGAGCCGGGTCATGCTCGGGTGGAGTTCCTCGCCCTGCTGGATAGTCTGGATGAGAAGTACCGCACAGTGCTTCTGCTCTATTACGGGGAAGGTTTCACAGTGAAGGAGATCGCTCAGGCTATGGAGTTGAAAGAGGAGGCGGTCAAGACCCGTCTCCGGCGTGCCCGGGCCAGCTTGAAACAGATCTACCAGGCGGAATAGGAGGGACACAGCATGGACGAAAAGCAGTTGCACGATATTTTGGGACAAAACGTGGAGGTGCCCGATATGATAAACAAAAAATTGGAACAGACCTATGGTCTGATGTTGCAGAAAAAGCGCCCAGCAAAGCGTCGGGGGTTCCGCCCGGTACGGACGGTGCTGGTGACGGCGGCGCTCATCGCGGCGCTGTGCGCCACGGCGACAGCGGCCTATCAGCTGTTCCGGCAGGACGTGGCGGTGAGCAAGCCCCAGCTTGTCCAGGGCATTCTGGGCAGTGGCGGGACCGCTTGGGACGAGGAGAAGAACTATGACCAGATGGGCCGTTTGAGCTACTGGCCCAAGCGGGAGCTGGCCCCGGTGGATGAGGAGCAGGCCATGAAACTGCTGGGGGACTACCTGCCCGAGAGCGGCTACCAGTGGCAGCTTGAGAACTTCACGTTCACCGTGGAAGGGTATGTGCTGGACGAGCACACCAGCACTGGGCGGATCTACTACACAATGGAGCGTCCCGGCGGTTTCCCGGAAGGCGTGGTGGACTGGGAGCACGGGATGTTGGACTTCACGAAAGTGGATTTCGACCTGCCCATCTTTGAACCGCAAACCGAAATGAATTGGCCTTGGTTCGGAAGCCGCCAGTATGTGGACGTGAACCGAAGCACGCCGGAAAAGCTGGTGATCGTGGAGGCGCTGGCAAATCCCCTGGCCGCGTCTGACACGGGGTGGAAGGCCGCAGACGGCCTGTGCGCCAAGTTCTACGATGGCAAAAAGGCCATAGCGAACCTGGAACTTCCTGGGGTGGAAAGCCTGCCCGCCGTCACGGTGAAAAACCCGGAGACTGGGGAGACGGCGGTGACCTTCTCCGCCATCGGGATGATGTTGGACACACAGTATCTCAGATCGTATCTGCCCAACGGCGACGAAATCCATGACACGATGAAGTATCTGGCCTTAGAGTACGCCGATGGCACGTCCTATGTAATTTGGGATGGCGGCCTGGACAACTCCGACTATGTGTGCAGTGACGAGAAATCCACGTTGCACCACATTTGCTTCAACCGCCTGGTGGACCCTGACCAGGTGACCGCCGTGGTGGTGAACGGGCAAAGGTATGAAGTAGGTTGATGGAAACAGTTTGGGATAAACCTTTGACGGACACACAATGGTGTAGTAAACTATGGGGGTGCTGGGCTGATTGTCCGGCACTCCCGCAATTTTGGAATAAATATTCTTTGTCGTGGACTTGACATATGGGTGCCGGGTATCGTGGAACCGAACACCTTCCAGGCCAGCGGCGGCGGCAATGCGCTTGAACTGATAATCTACGTTGCGCTGATCCAGGGGGCCACCCAGCGCCGTGGTGAACACCAGCCTGTGAGGATTGGCCCACAACGGCCCCGCCCGGAGCTGCGCTTCCGCTTGCCGTGCCCGCTGGTGCCGCAGTGCGGCCAGCGCGGAGGGGGCCGCCATGACCACCCGTGCTTTGCCGCTCTTAGGGGATGTGAACAGCCCCCCGGCCCGGTGCTCTGTCCTGGAAAGCTGCTTGTCTACGGTGACTGTACCACGCTCGAAGTCCACAGCGTTCCAGGTAAGGCCCAGGAGCTCCGATTGACGTAGGCCAGTGAACAGGGCCACGGTGACAAGGTGCTCCAGGGAGCGGCCCCTGGCGGCGTCCAGGAGCGCCGTCAACTGCCCATCGTCCAGGGGGTACATCTCTCTCCTGTCCCGCCTGGGGAGCTCGCACCGGGCCGCCGGGTTGCGGGGGATATAGTCCAGGTCAACGGCTTTCTCCAATGCGGTGTGGAGCACCTGGAACACCAGCCGGACAAAGCCGGGGGCCAGCTCCAGGCCGTTGACGAACTCCTGGACCATGTGGGGGTGCAGCTCCACCAGCCGAACAGCGCCCAGGCCTGGGGCAATGTGGTTCCGCACCGCTCCCCGGTATGTCCTGACCGTGCAGGGCTTCAGAGGGCCCAGGTAGTCCGCCGCCCAGATATACAGCCACTGGCCCACGGTGAGGCGCTGTGGGGCTGTGTAGGTGCCCTGGTTGACCTCCACGGCGGCGGCTTGCATTTTCTCCCGCACTTCCTTTTGCGTTTTGCCCGTGAAGGAGCGTTGGAGCTGCTTCCCGGTTCCGGGGTCGCGGCCCACTGTCAGCCTGGATTCCCAGTAGGTGTACTCTCTCCCCGAGCGGGTGACGGTCTTCTTGCGGATCGTGCCGCCGCCCCTTGCGTTCTTCTTTGCCACTGAAAATCCTCCTGTTCATTGACAGCCCCGGCCCTTCCGTGGTATCATAGGAGGGCATAAGGGTGCCTTGTTTAGCGACCTGGTATTTTTGTGCATATGCCGCTCTCGGTGTTGGTAGCACCGGGGGCGGTTTTTTTGTTCAGCGGAAGCGGTGATCTATCCCGCTTTGCTTCATGATGGCGTTGGCGGTGTGGCGGGATTTGATTTTCCCATCCACGGTGAAGTGCCGCCCGGTGATGGGGCTGTACCAGATGTCATGATCTCCCTTGCCGTGCCGGACAAAGGCGCAACCGTGGGCCGCCAGCTCGGCCCTGACCAATTTTTCGTACTCCGCCATTACATTGCAAGCCTCTCGCAGCGCTCAGACACCATACGGAGCTGGACAGGGGCCGGGGCTGCGCCATTCAGTTCCAACAGCTCGGGAACGGCGACGCGCACCCGCTCAATGAGAGCGTCAAAGGAGCCGGATTCCAGCACCAGGCCGGGTACATCGTCGCTCTCAGCAATCCACACGCGGGCCTCTGTATCCCATGTCAAGGTGATTAACAGTTCTTTCATGGCTTCCTCCTGTTCGGTGAGCCCGGAGGCCTGCGGCCTGGGGCTTTTATTTGTTGGTAACTTGCCTGTAATTTGCGCCGTGGCGGGGATCCCCGTATCGGCCCTATTCGCCCTCTGGGGCCTCTGTGGGCGCGTCTGGGGGTGGGGTGGTATCTGTGGCTGGCGTGCCTCTACCAGCCCCTGATGGGGCTTGCCCGGCCTTGTAGCGGGGGACCTCCGCAATCAGCTCCACCACGTCCGCCGCCTTTTCCATCCCGGCGTCGTTCAGCTTGCCCAGGGCGGCGTCTACGCGCTCCCGGGCGTTGATGCGCCCTGACAGCACCTCTGACGCCTGGTCGAAGCTGTACAGGCTGTAGGGGTCAACGCCCAGGGCGGCGGCAAGACGTTGAATAATGACTTTATCAACACGCTCAGAATCCCGTTTTGTTATTGAATAGAGGGTATTTATTGGAATATCCGCCAATTCTGATAATTGTTTTATTGTCATTTTCTTGTCACGAAGTATCGTTTTTAGGTTTGTTCCAACACCCATATTGTTTCACCTCAATTCATTATAACACACTGTTAGTGCATTTAGCAAGATTTTTTTAAATATCGGTTGACAAACGGTACGTTTAGTGCTGCTATCTGGTTGTAAACACTAAACGCACTAAATTTTGGAGATGAATCAAATGAAAATCGACAATGCAAAACTGGACATGGCCTTGGCGAAGAAGTGCATGAACCTGCGGGGCCTACGGGCGAATATGTCCGCACAGACACTTCCCCGCATCCGTCAGGGCGCAGACGTCCGCCCGGCCACGCTGGGCAAGTTGGCCTGGGCGCTGGGCGTTGACCCGGCAGAACTTTTGAAGGAGGAGTAACCATGATCCAACTAACCAAAGACTTGGCCATGACAGCGGACGAACACTGCTACATCGTGGGAAAGCCCCGTCAAAGGGCGGACAAGGGTACTGTGCTTGATAAGCTGACATATTACCCTACCGCCGCCCAAGCCGTATCTGGCGCGCTTTCCCGCACCATGCGTCAGGGCGTGGCCGACGGCAGTATCACCACCCTGCTGGAGTTCGTCCAGGAGCAGGAGCGTTTGCGGGACGAGCTGGAGAAATTGCTGGCCCCGCTGGAAGACGTGGGAAAGGCTGGGGAGCGCCGTAAACAGCTCGCCAAAATGCGTGATTCCGCCTCAGAAACTGGACGAGCACGCCGGAGACAAGACAGGGTAGCCGCTCCAACGGGTAATTACATACCAAAGCCCTTGGACGGCGAAAAGTGAGGTGTAGACCTGTACATCGTCGAATGGACGGATCATGAGGGCAATCTGCAGCAGCGGGAGTTTGAGGCGTTGGAGGATGCCCAGATGGAGGCGGATTACCTCAGCCGGGGATCTGACCACGTCGCCGTCCTGTTCGAGGCGGAAGTCTGAAAGGAGGCTTGACCATGCCCGCACCGCGAATTCTGACCGTAGCCCAGGCGGCGGAACTGCTGCAGGTGTCCACCAAGACCCTGTACAACTGGGTGCATATCCACGGCTTCCCCTGTCTGAAACTGGGGAATACAATCCGAATCCGCGAAGACCTGCTCTTGGAGTGGGTAGGCCAACAGGCTATGAAAGGAGAAACAGCATGAAAAACGAAATCATCCTCAACCTGCGGGCGTTCCCCGTGACCGCCCATGACCACCGCACGGGCCAGGAGGCCCAGATCATCGTAACCGTGGCGAAGAACCAGCTCCAAGCGGCCCAGGTGGTCGGCCAGAGCTCTAAGGAGCTGATTGAGCGCCTCTGTGATCGGCAGGGGTACAGCGTCTTGGAGATCGGCAAGCCCATCAAGCGGGCGGTTACGGTGGATCTGCTGGCGCTGTTCATGCAGAGCGGGGAGGCGGGGGGAGAATGAGCGACCACACCGAAATGGGGGCACAGACTTCCCCTGTACCCCCGCAGGAAAAGAGACGGATACCCCGCCCCCGTTCTACGCAAACGAGTATATTGACATGGCGGAGGCGTTAGATTGGCTCATGGAACGGTTCGGGCAGCTGATCCTTGCGCTCATGTCATACATAGTGGACGGGACGATACCGGAGGATCTCCCGCCGGAATTAAAACCAACGTTCACCATTTACCGCAAAAAGATAGACTACGCAAGCGGGAAGTATGCGCAAACGTGCGAGAAAAACAGAAAAAATGGGAGCAAAGGCGGTCGTCCACGGAAAAAGACTGCCGCCGCCCCTGTAGATGAACCGCCGGCCACCATTCCAGAAACTGTGAAGAAGCCTAAAGCGCCCCATAAAATCAAAGTACCGATCACCAGGGAGCTGTTTGCCCAGCTCATTGAGGCCGGACAGGCTGAAGGAACCATATCGGGAGAGTGCGATCCCGACGAGTTCTTTAACTGGGCGGAGGCTCTTAAATGGAAGGTCAACGGCGAGCCCGCGAAAAACGTTGGTGACTTCCTGGCCTATGCGGCGGCACGACATCCCGTGAAGGCCGCCATAGGCTCCATACCACCCTCACCTCAACTGTCACACGTCTATGGAATTATCTTCAAGGAGTTCCATGGTCTGCGTGATGATGAAGGCAGCACCGGCGCACTGGCGGCCGCAATCAACTTTTTGAAAGCCTATGACGACGGGTGGAGCTTCCATGGGCAGAAGTTTTCCGATGACCAGTGGAAGGAGGCCCTGGCCGAGTTCATGCAGGGCCTTAAAACCGAATAAACCCAACCGCTTTAATATAAAGCGAATGGGTATTCTAAAACCGACCAAAACCCAAAAAACCACAATATAAGTATAATCATATCTAAGCTTATTAGTAATATCAATGATAATACAAGAAATCATTGATATTACTAATATAAGCTTAAGATATGCAGTAAAAAGAGCCGTCGGGCGACGGCGGGGGCCTTTGAGCGGCCCCGCCGTGCCGCCGTCTTTTTACTGCAAGGGAAGGACGGTGAGGTATTGTGGAACTGCTGGATCTGTTCAAGCCGCTCAGTGAGATACCAGAGGCGGATACCAGCCACTTTCAGCCCTGGGCACTGGGCATGCTCTACCAGGTGGAGCCGGAACTGGAGGTGATCGCCGCCCGTGCCGTGGCACAGCGAGGGAAGCGGTATCCGGCGCGGCGGGCGGTATACGTCGAGGCAAAGGACGCTGCCTGGGAGCTGGTGGGCTGGTATGCCCGAGACCCGCGCCTGCGCAGTCAGGGGGCGTGGGATTGCCTGTTCCGCTACATACTGGACGAGCTGAACATCTGACACCGAAAGGAGAAATAAACGCATGAACGAACAAAAACTTTGCCTGCTGCTGGCGGCGGGCGACCCGGACCACACGCCGGTTAGTGCCCAGTGCCGTGGTGACCGCTGCGCCTGGTGGACTGGTAATACCTGCGCGGTGCTGTCTCAGGCTGTCAGCCTTGACAGCCTGGACCGTTACGGCATCACCACCAATGGGGGTTGACCCATGACCAAGCACAAATCTAACCACGATACGCGGGGAGCTGGGAAAGCCCTCCAGCACGGCGCACAACAGCGGATCGGGCCGACGCGCAACACCCGCCACCCGCGCAAGTTCAAGCTGGACAAAAAGACCGCCCCCGGTGCTGCTGACACCGACGGCGGCAAGGCGGACAAGGTTCTGGAAGGTTCCAATTCCACCTCAAATGATACCACGGACTGAAGGAGGATGCAAGCATGGTTATCCAGGCGACAAAAAAAGAAAGTGCGCTTCTTAAATGCGCACGTATGATTTTACACGACCAATGCCCACCGGAGCGCAAGTATTACCTGTGCATGAAAGAGGAGGATGACAGCACCTGTGATTGCACTCTGTGCTGGAACAACTATTTGTGGGGCGTCGTGTCAGGCGTCATTGAGGTGCCGAAAGAGGAAAAGAGGGCGGTGGTATGAATCCGAACAGTTCCCCGCCTCCTGAGTACGCCGACACGCCCAACCTGTGGCGGGTAGCCTGTGAACTGTCCAAGTTTAAGAACCCGTACAAGACCGCTGACGAACTGCTGGCCCTGGCCAGACCCATGTTGAAGGAGGCCGGCCATGACAAATAACGAAAAATTTAACGCCCTGCTGAACGGCTGCCAGAACCCCAGGGGCTGTGTATGTGGCCTTACTGGTCTGGGCGGGCAAGGCCAGAGAGGAGGCGCAAACATGAAGGATCGTTCCGAAGTCCTGGCCCTGGTGGGCGCATTACTTGACCGGGCCGACGCGCGGGAACTGGATCTGGTGTGGCGGTTCCTGCGGGGTATGCTGGGGGATCCGGCATGAAGCTGAAACTTACATACCAGCCCGAGGAACAGGAGGGGGCCGCCGCCGTTCTGGCGGCTCTCTCCCGGCTCTTACCTGGCGCAAAGGTGCGCCGGGACAAGTCCAAGGCCCCAAAGCTGGCAGTTTATTTGACCGTCAAGAGCCCCAAACCCGTTGCGGCTGTAGGGAAAACCCTTGACAAAACTGCCCCCCTGGGGTATAATAATCCCAAAGAATAGGCGCGGGTTGAGTACCCCCCCATCAAGGGAATGCCTGTAAAACAGGCGCGGGAAAACGGTTTTTGAATCGTTGGCCCGCGCCTGTTTTTTATTCTCTGGGGCGGGGTTCTCTCGCACGGGCTTCGGCTCCCCGCGCGTCTTTTTCTCCCGCCCCAGGGGAGCCATTTAGCCCACTCTGGGCGTAAAATAGGAGGTACATCATGAGCGAGAACACCAACAACCAGAACAACCAGCAGCAGCCCACCACTCCCACCCCGGAGGCCAGCGGGGGACAGGGCGGCGAAAGGACGTTCACCCAATCTGAATTAGACCGCATCGTGCAAGAGCGCCTTGCCCGCGACCGGGCCAGCCGTTCCACCGCCTCCGACCGGGAGCGCGACCTGGTGGAGCGTGAACAGAAGCTGGCGGAACGGGAAAAGGCCTTTGAGACCCAGCAGTTTAATACCGCCCTGGAGCGGGCGCTGGCGGCCGCAAGGGCCAAGGGCATCAAGGCCGTTCTGCCCTACCTTGACATGGACAAGCTGTCCATGAAGGACGGGAAGATCACCGGCCTGGATGAGCAGTTTGAGGAGCTGAAAAAGAGCGCGGAGACGGCTTTCCTCTTTGAGCCGGAGTCCGTTCGGACTACCAGTTTGACCCATCAGTACGGCGGGGAGGGTTCGGACAATGACGCTTTTGCAGCTGCGTTCAAACCGAAAGGACGAAAATAAAATATGTCTATTGAGCTCGTTGAGAAGTTTTTACCCTATGTGGATGAGCAGTTCTCCACGGAAAGCAAGAAAGCCCTGCTGACCAACCAGGACTTTGACTGGGAGGGTGCTCACAGCGTGCGGATTTACAAGATCAGCACGTCCAAGATGAACGACTACGGGCGCAAAGGCCCCGCCGATGGCCAGTGGTCCCGGTATGGCGAGGTTGCCCCGCTGAGCGCCACAACGGAGCAGATGACGCTGAAGAAGGACCGCTCCTTCACCTTCGTGATCGATAAGCTGGACGAGGACGAGACCGCCCGACAGCTTTCGGCGGCGTCCGCCCTGGCCCGGCAGAATCGGGAAGTGACCATTCCTGAGGTCGACGCCTACACCTACGGCGTCATGTGCTCCAAGGCCGGGGGCCGGCCTGAGACCTATAAGGCCCTGACCTCTGCCACCGTCTACGAGGCGATTTTGGCGGCGTCCCAGGCCCTGGATGACGCCCAGGTTCCCGAGACTGAGCGGGTACTTGTGGTGACCCCGGCCACCTACGCCCTGATGAAGAAGTGCAAGGATATCACCATGGAAACCGATGTAGGCAATGAGCTGCGGCTTAACGGCGTGATCGGCATTGTGGACGGTATGCACGTGCAGAAGATCCCCGCCAACCGCCTCCCCACGGGCTTTGAGTTCATGGTAGCCCATCCCTGCGCCACTGTGGCCCCGGTGAAGCTGGAGGATTTCAACATCCACAACAACCCGCCCGGCATTTCCGGCACGCTGGTGGAGGGCCGGGTGGTCTATGACGCCTTTGTGCTGGAGAACAAGGCCAAGGGTATCTACTACTACGGCCAGCCCATCACCGCCCCCACCCCTGAGGAGCCGGGCGGCGAGGGGTAAAGCCCTATGGCAAGGCGTAGGCTGAACTTGTCCACCCCGCGGGATATCCGAAAGTCCGCCAACCGGGTAGCAAATATGCTGCTCAATGGGGAGATCGGGGCCAAGGCGGGACAGGCCGTCATATCCGCTTGCAAGGTCTGTTTGGAATCCATTCGGACGGATAAGCAGGAGCGGCGGCTGGATGAGCTGGAAAAGCTGGTAAAGGAGATGAGGCCAAGTGACGGCCTTTGAGCGGCGGCTGGAACGCCTCGCGGCGGGTATGCTCAGGCCACCCCGGAAAATGACCTTCGTCTATGAGGATGGGGAGCGGGTGAAGGTCGTGGGCTTCCTGGCGGGAGCAGCGCAGAACACGAAGCGGGGCGGGCTGGTGGACGTGCTGGGCGCGCCCGATGGGCTGAAAAACTTCTTCCTCTGTTCCCAGGGCAGTATCGAGGAGCTGTTCAGCGAGGAGGGCGCAGAAAATGAAGCTGTTGGACACAGTGAGGGAATATGCCCGGAAGCACCCGCAGACCGTCCGGCTGTGCTGGGTGAACCACAGGATGGCGGTATGTGAGGCCAGCGAGGCGGTGAAGATCTGCGCTGTCCCCCATGTGGCCGCCTGTATCATCGGAGCTGTGGCCGATGACCAGGCTATGGAGGATCTGCTGAACAGGCTCATTGATGGGGAATAATTTTCCCTTATGTTTTCCCTTTAGCGCCCCGCTATCCCCTGCATCCGCTTTCTACGGAATTCCGTGAACCCGTTGCGGCGCAAGGGTTACAGGGGGTTAGATTCCGTCTGTTTCCGCTGGCGTTTCTATGGCGCTGATAAGTCTTTATTATGACATAAGGGCACACCTACGCCGTCAACGCTATCCGAGCGGGCGACGACATCAAGACCATTCAGGGCAATCTAGGACACACCACCGCCGCCTTTACCCTGGACCGCTACGGCCACTTTACCGAGCGCATGAAACAGGACAGCGCCGCCCGGATGGAGAGTTTTATAAAAGACGTCCTGAATCTGTAAAGGGAAAACTTAAGGGAAAACAGGTGCATAAAGGAAGCCCGGAGGCCCCCATACAGGCCTCCGGGCTTGGTTTTGTGCTGTTTTGCGCTCAGAACTCCAGGTTCTTGCCGTCCTTGTCGAACACGTGGCACACATTGCCGCTGAAGGTGAAGCGGATTTTGGCGCCGTAGGCGAAGGTCTCCATGTGGTTGCCGGACAGGTCCACGGTGGGGACGATGATGACCACGTCCTTGCCGTTGGCATTGGCGTGGAGGTGCACCTCGCTGCCCATCATCTCGGACACGTCCACGGCGGCCTCGATGGAATTGGCGGCGTCGCCGCTGAGCACCACGTGGCTGGGACGCACGCCCAGGGTGATGTCCTGGGAGGACACGTTCTTGGCCGCCAGGGCCTTCTGCTTGGCGTCGGACAACTCGACCTTCATGGCGCCCAGCTCGACAGAATACTTGCTGCCGTCCTTGACCAGCTTGGCGTCGAAGAAGTTCATCTGCGGCGTGCCGATGAACCCGGCGACGAACAGGTTGGCGGGATGGTCGAACACCTCCTGCGGGGTACCGATCTGCTGGATGAAGCCGTCCTTCATGATGACGATGCGGTCGCCCAGGGTCATGGCCTCGGTCTGGTCATGGGTGACGTACATGAAGGTGGTGTCGATCTTCTGGCGCAGCTTGATGATCTCGGCGCGCATCTGGTTGCGGAGCTTGGCG
>CATABD010000076.1 GCA_949494735.1 uncultured Oscillospiraceae bacterium | reverse complement strand
AGCTCAGCCCTTTTTGTCTGTCGCTTCGGATATCCATCCACTGTGCTCCTTTCATGTCCTGACTCCCTTTCCGGGCTCTTTTTCGCCCTATTGGGAGTCTATCTCTTTTTTACCTCCTTCGCCACAAAACTACATTTTTTCCTCGGCGTTTTCTTTCATTTTATCATTGGCGATGACATTGCTGACAAGGTAGAGTGGTGTAAAGTAGAACTCCAGCAGCCGATGAAAAACGTCCGTTGGAAAAGGCGTGGGCAAAACCATCGGATCCCGTGGCAAGGTTCAGATCAGCCTAAACGAAAGGATCCCCGGATACCTGAAGCCGATATCCGGGGATCGATTTATGTGTGGAGCAGTCAATGGGCTTGTGCATATTGGCAGAACCGCATCAGAATGGTGGCCACTTGGGCGCGGACGGCGGAGCCACCTGGCTGGAGGGTCCGGCTGTCCACCCCGGTAATGAGCTGGGTATGGACAGCCCAGGCCATGGCATCCTTGGCATAGGGGCTGACCTGGCCTGCGTCCGCGTAGACGGACAAGTCGGCCCTGCCGCTCACATCCAACCCCTTTTGCTGGGCATAGCGGTAAAGGATGGCCGCCATCTGCTCCCTGGTGATGGGGTTTTGCGGCTCGAACAGGCCGGTCTCATAGCCCTTTACCACCCCGCTGGCAGCGGCCCAGGACACAGGGGCGGCGTAGTACTCACCCGGCGGCACATCCGGGAAGCTGGTCATCCCCGCCGCCGGGGAGCCATCATAGCGGTAAAGGATGGTGACGATCATACCCCGGGTGGTGGTTTCCCAGGGGGAAAACAGGTCGGGACTCGTACCGTTCATCAGCCGGGCGGTGTAGACATAGGACACGGCATCCCGGAACCACTCGCCCTGGGCCACGTCCCGGAAGGGGAGGAAGGCGGGCTGGGCAGGGGTGAAAGCTACAGAAATGGTGACGGCGCTGGCGGGCATGACGAAGGACCATTTGCCGCCCCCCAGGCCGGATACAGCCACCCCGCGGCCTGTGCTGTCAGTGACCGCCAGCGAGTTGAGGATATAGCCGGGATTGGGGGTAGTGGTGAAGCTGACGGTCTCCCCCGGGGCGGCATGGGTGGTGCCAAACTGCACAGAGCCGCCGGAGGTGCCGGGGGCCGCCTGAACCGGATAGCGGGTAACGCCGTCTCCCCCGCCCCAGCTTGGTCCGGGATTAAAACCTCCCCCTGGGGTCGAGCCGTTCCTGATCTCCAAGCTGGCGGACGCAGTCTGGCTGGTATCGTTGGAGCCTACGTTGACCAGCTTCAGGTTGGAAACGGATTCCACTGAGGCCTGGCCTATAAGGGAACCCAAGGACAGGGCGCTGCCCTGGCCCAGCGTGGACTTGGAGGAGATATAGAGGGTCACACTGTTTCCGTTTACGGTATACGCGGTGTGGATATCCCCGCTGGACAGGGCCGGGGCAAACTGAAAGCTCCCCGCAGCCTCCTGGTTCAGATTCAAGGTGATCTGAAGCGCAGTATAGGGTTCGGACAGACCCTGGATGCTGACGGACTGGCCGTTCAGCTGGAGCCAGGGAGCGGCGGCGGCCGCCGCCGGACAGACCAGCAGGGCGGCGGCCAGCGCCACGGCAAGGAGCTTGGAAAGGATGCGTTTCATGGGCATGGTCCTCCTTATTGGATGCCCGTGCCCGTCAGGACAATCTCGGGCAGGCTGTCATAGTCGGGGAAGCCGATCCACAGGGTCTGGCTGGTCAACCGCTTTGTATCCGTGCTGCCGGGGTTGTCGGTGCGGTAGAATACCGCCCGGATCTGGATAGGATTGCCGCCCCCCTCAAGGGCGCCGGTCTCAATGTTGAGATCCTGCGACACCCCGGTCTGGGCGTTCAGGGCCTTTTCCGCCTCCAAGTCGGGCACAAAGAGCCAGAATCCGTCGCTGGTGTCGCTCACCTTGCCGCCCTGGGGCACCTCGGCGAAGAGGAGGGAATAGCCGTTCATGGGCCGCTCCACATACCCCTTGTCCGCGTCCGTCCCATTGCCGGGCTCGGCGGCCTCCTGCTCAGTGCTGTAGCGCACCTCCACCTCCACGGTGTTGTAGGCCGGGTCGCCCCGGTAGGTGCCCAGCACCACCAGCGTACCCGCGGGGATCACCTCGTCCGGCTTGTCGCCATAGCGGTATTCCGCCTGGAGCCTGCCCACAGCGGCGCCGGGATAGAAGTCCACCCGGTCGCCGGGATAGTCCAGCAGGGTGACCTGGGCCGCCCCGGAAAGCCCGGTGACCCGCACCGCCGTCACGTCGTAGGTCCAGATACGGGAGTCCTTTGCGGGGTCCGCCCCCGGCTTGGTGAAGTAGGTTATGGTCTCATTGCCGGACAGCTCGCCCTCCCGGACTGTAATCCAGCCGCCGGTGGTCTGCACCTGCACCGTATAGTGCCCGGTCAGGTTTTCTCCGGCAATCTTTACGCCGGTGACAGAGGCGGTCCTGGCCAGGGTGGCGGTGACGGTATCGCCCTGCTGGTCGGTGGTGTATAGGCTGGCGTCGATGGCGGTGTCCCAGGCCACGCGCACCTCTCCCGCCTTGGCCTCGCCGCCCATATTGCCCAGCTTGTCCACAGGGATGACGCTGTAGGTATAGGTCAGGTTATTGGCCGGGCCCAGGTTGTCGGTGTAGGTATTTCCCGTTGTAAAGGCGATGGGCGTGCCGTTCCGAAGGACTTCATAGCCCAGGACAGAAGAATCCCCGCCCGAGATGGTCAGCACCGCCTCGTTTTTGTTTGTGGCGGCGGACACGGTGACAGCGCCCCCAAAGCCGGACTCACCGGCCAGACGAGAGGCATAGGAGTTGTCGTTGAGATACCAGATGGCCCGGCCCTCTTTGGGATAGCTGGCCAGGGTCTGCTTCACACCGTCGCTGAGCGCCAGGCCCCAGCGGGTGAAAAATTCGGTCAGGTCCCGGTTAGCGGTCTTGGCGGCGATGAGGGCCACCCGCTCATCGTAGGGATAGCCGCCGTATTCCCCAGACTTCCAGTTGGTGAAGAATTGGTTGAAGAACTTCAGCGGCTGATCCGCGCTGTCGTAGGCCAGATGGAGCTGCCAGTACATGGCAAGCTGGACAAAGACATTTCCGGCGGAGCCGGGCCGCCCGGCGCTGGTTTTGTCGTAAACGGCGGCCCAGATATTGCTCTTGGTCAGGCGGGTGGGCAGGGCCATGGAGGAACCGTCGTAGGCCTGGACGGCCAAGGCATAGATGTTGTTGGTGATCTCGGCCTTGCCCAGCTTATCCATGTTGTGGCCGATCTCGTGGGCGATGCCCCAGCCGAACAGGCCGTTGGCAGCATTCTGGCCGGTAACGGATACAGGCCTGCCACATACCAGCCCGGTGGTGGAGCCCCAGCCCACGCCCACATGGTTGCCGGCGGCGTACATGAAGGCTCCGGCAAACATACGCATGTAGCGGATATTCTGGCGGGTGGTCATGGGATATTTATAACCTGCGGCACTTTGATCCGAGGGAATGATGCCCTGGACCTTGTTGGCCACGAACAACACATCCTCCCAGGCCAGCACGTTTTGGTACATGGCGTCTACCATTTCCTCAACGCCCCGGTTTGTGCCCTTCAGCCCGGCCAGCGCCTGGGAGGCGGGGATGGACAGCAGCACACTGGGGGTGGAGATCTCGGTGGCGTTGCGGATGTCGGTCTGGGGAGCGGCGGACTTCAGCGCCCCCACATAGGCGTCCAGCTGGGCCACATAGGCGCGGATGGTGTTTTTGCGCCCTGCCTCGTCCATGCCGTACCACCCAGACAGCTCCAGCACGGGCATGGCGAAGGAGTTGGAGTCCACCCGGAGCTGGAGCTTGACGGCCCCAGGGTTGTTCCCGGCGTAGGTCAGGTACAGCGGGCCGCCCCGCTCTGCGTCCAGGGATCCGATTTTGGGCACGGTGATGTAGTTGCGGCCATTTTCCAGCCGGATGGCCGTTCCCTGCCAGATGCCCGACTCTCCGAAATACTGGGTGGGGACCACATAGACCGGCGCATCGCCGGGCAGCTGGGCATAGACGGCCACTGTGGCCCCCGTCCGGGCGGTCACGCCCAGGGGCTGGAGGGAGCTGGCGCTCTGCCCGGAGGCATCCTTGGAGGAGGCGCGGCCCTGGAAATCATTTTTCACCACGCCCAGAGCGGCGGTGTCGCCCGCCAGCAGCGCCCGGGCCAGCTCCAGCTCGTCCCGCAGCCGGGCCAGGTCCAGATAGAAGTCGGCCTTGGCCTCCAGTCGGGCGGAAAGGGCGGCGATCTGCTCCCCGGTCACGCCAGGCTTGAGGGAAGTGAAGGATCCGTCGGCAAACAGCGCGGCGATATCGTCGGCCAGACTGTCGCTCTTATAGAAGGCCATCTCGGAGATGCTCACCCGGCAGCCGTTGCCCTCCCGCTCGTTAAGGGAGACGGACAGGGACTTGACGCCCTTTACCGGGGCGAAGGGCAGCACCAGATAGCCCTTCTGGGCGTCCATGGAAGGGGCGTAATAAAGCGTTTCGCTGAGCAGGGTCTCCCCCTGGCCGTCCTTGGCGGTCACGGTGTAGGAGCGCAGGGCATACTTGTGGTTTCCGGCCAGGTAAGGCACCAGGATGACATAGTTCATGTCCTGGGGCTGGCGGAAGGTATAGGTGAAGTGGCTGTTCAGGCTCCAGCTCCGGGCAACCCAGTAGGTGGCCGCGTCGCCGTCCACCACCTGTCCCACGGCAAAGCCGGGGCAGAGCGTCCGGTCTACGTTGCTGGGATCGGTCATGGTCACCGACTCGATCAGCCCATTGTCAATGCGGTCCTCCTGGGGCAGCTCGGGCATGGCCAGCTCCTCCCGCTGGGGGGTGCCCGAGGCGGTGGCGGAGTAGGGGCCCGTGCCCCTGCTGTTGCCCGCCTTCACCGCTACCTGATAGGTCACGCCGTTGGTCAGGCCGGTGATAAAGGCGGAGGTGCCGGACAGGTTGCCGCCATACTGGGTGAAGACCCCCTGGCCCGGCGCGCGGTAGAAGACCTGGTAGTAGGACGCGTCCTTGGTTTTGCCCCAGCTCAGCCGCAGGGACTGGTCGGCGGCGGTCACGGAGATGTTGGAGGGCGCGCCGGGGACGCTGCCCGGCTCCGGGGTAGCGGACACCACCTCGGAGGGCGCGCCCTTCCAATCGCCGTTGACGGCGGTGACCTGGAACTGGTAGGTTTTCAGGTTCTCCAGCCCTGTGACTGTGGCCCGGGTGGAATTGGCGGACATCTGCCGGTCCAGACTGCCGCCGGTGCCGTAGTCGATGACATAGCCGGTGACGTTGCGCACAGCGGTCCACTCCAGGGTCACCTGTCCGCTGCCGGGGGTGGCGGTGAGGTTTTGCACCTGGTCGTTTTTGGGGTTTTCGGGTACGATGTCTTTCAAGAACTCAATCTTTCGCACCACGGCAAAGTCCGCGTTGTCCTGGGTTGCGGTGACGGTGATGGTGACCTTCTTCACGGCTACCTTGCCGCCCAGGTCGATGGTGACCACCCGCTCCTCCGCAGAGGGGCCAACGGCATGTACTCCCTGGGGGAGGGTGGCGTCGAAGGGGACGGTGAGAGTGGTGCCGTCGGCCAGCTCCGCCAGCGCCTCCCCCTTTTGGACGGCGCCGGTGCCGTCGGGACAGGTGACCTGGATCTCGCTCATCTCCACCGCTTGTCCGCCAAAGCTGATGGGCAGGGAGATCGCCTGCGCGTCTGCCTCCTGCTTCAGGGTGACGGTCCCGTCCTCCCGGAACAGGTCGGCGGGGTTCCCCGTGATGTTGGCGGCGTCCACCTGGGGAGAGACGATGGCGGCGGTCTCCTTTACCAGGGCCTCGCCGGTGCGTCCCACGTTATGGCTGATATAAGCCAGGTCGGTGACGTCCACCCCGCCGTCCCCATCCAGATCGAAAGAAGGCGCGCTGCCGCCCAGCACGGCGTCCATGGCGGTCAGGTCCGCAGTGTCAACCTTTCCGTCCCCGTTCACGTCGCCCAGGGCGAAGGTGCCGTCCCCGGTGCCCACAATCAGGTGCTTGGAATACCTGTCCAGGGCGACGGCCTGGGAGAAGGGCTTGTAACCCGTTCCGGTGAGCTCCACCTGGTAGCTCTGGGCGGCGGGCAGGCCGGTGAGCTCCAGCGTATAATAGCCCACCCTCCCCTCGCCGGCCAGAGGCGCGCCGTCCACGTTTTTCACCTGGACCGGGACGGCCTGGGTGCCGCCCGGCAGGGGGACGGTGATATCCTTTCCACCGCCGGTCACACGGAGCCGGATGCCCCGCCCAGCGGCGCTGTCCGGCGTCTGGGGCAGGTCGAACCGGAGGGTGAGCCCGATAGAGCCGGCGGAGGCCGGGGCGTCCGCCGCGCTTGCGGCGGATACGCCCGCCAGGCTGAGGGAGCACATCATAATCAGGCTGAGTACCCCGGAGACCAATCGTCTAGCTGCTTTCATGTTTGCCACTCCTTACTGATCGCTCCCACATTATGTTAATCAAGAAATTATGTGGGACTTCATTTTAATATGCCGGAGCGGTCCTGTCAATCACAATCGGCGCCCCCGGCGGCTTTTTTCCCGGGAAGGGTGTGCGGCAGCCCGGAACCCCTTTCACAGCCCGGCATAGGATATACCGGCCTGCGGATATTGCCGGGCCGCGGGAGGCCCAAGGCACACCAGACAAGCTCCCGCCCGGCACATCTGGGGCCATGGCTGTTTTATGGACTTGACCTGAAAACGTCTTATCCCGCCTGAATCCTATGCCCAGAAAAAGGAAGGGAATGGTATGCGGCAGTTACAATGGCAGGAACGGTTTGACATCGGTGTGGATATTGTGGACCAGGCCCACAAAAGGCTGTTTGCCATCGTGGACAAGATCATGGAGCTCTATGTGGAGCGCCATGAAAGCAAATTTGCCTGCGTGGAGGGTATCAAATATTTCAAGGCCTATGCCCTGAAGCACTTCGCCGAGGAAGAGGCCTATATGCGGCAGATTGGCTACCCAGGCTATCCGGCCCACAAGCGGCACCACGACAGAATGCGGCGGGAGACGCTGCCCGCCCTGGAGCGGGAGCTCTACGCCACCGATTTTTCCACCAAAGCGGTACAGCACTTCATCGGCGTGTGCGTCGGCTGGCTCACCGGGCACATTTTGATTGAGGACCGGGCCATCACCGGCAAAGCCGCCGGAGCGTTCACGCCTCCGCAGGCGGACGATGAGCTGTCCCTGATCCGGGCGGTTATTATTGAGCCGCTGCAGGAAATTTTGGGACAGGAGGTTCGGTTTGTGGGCCGGTTTTCCACCGAAGACATGATCCGGGACGCCCAGTATTATGAAATGACCTGCCACACCCGGCCGGGCCAGAAAACAAGGTTTGTCCTGGTTATCGGCGAAGCGCCCATGCTGCGGGCGGCCGGGATGATGTTCGGCATGGAGTTCCACTCCATGGACGAGGCGGCCCGCTTTGCCATCCGGGAGCTGGCCCAGAATTTGATCCAGCGGGCCGCGGCCTGCTTTGAGCATGATCCGGAGGCCTATGAGATGGAAGAGGAGCGCTTTCTGGAGGAATGGGAGTATAATCAGGAATTCAGCGAACACGCTCCCCAGTATGGTCTGCTGTTCAGTGTGAAACAGGATTGCTTCGCCCTGTGCATCGACCAACTGGCGGCCGAAAAAGCCCCTGCTTGAGCGCGCGTAAAAAACAGATCCCGGAGCAGGGCTCCGGGATCTGTTCTGCGGATGGGTCTGGTATGGGCGCGCTTACCACTCCCGGCTGATTTCGCTCTCCTCCACTTGGTAAAGCCGCATGAATTCCTCCAGGTCGCGGCTGTCCCGGATCAGCATCAGTTCCTCAAACCTGCCTCCGGCAAGCTCCTTGAAGCCGGCCACCTGCTCCCCGGTGCAGATGCTGGAGCGGATGACGGGAACCTTTCCCTCCTTATCGTAAGGCGGGGCCCGCCGTTTTTTTCTCCGTCCAAACATGGCGCCTCACGCCTCCGGGGCGCCGGGTCTTACAATCCAGCTCTCGTCCGAGGGGTTGTCCCGGAAGGCGATGAGGCGGGCGATGTCCCGGGGGGCGATGTAGCCCGCTTCCGCCGCCGTCCGGGCAATGGTATCGAAATCGGTGAGACTCACATTGCGCACGCGGGCTGCGGCCAGCCGGTCCAGCCCTTTTTTCATGCCGTAGGTAAAGATGCTGACGACGCCCAGCACCTCCGCCCCCGCGTCCCGAAGGGCCTCCACAACTTCTATGACGCTGCCGCCGGTGGAGATCAGGTCCTCCACCACCACCACCTTCCGGCCCTTTTCCAGCCGGCCCTCAATCTGGTTTTGGCGGCCATGGTCCTTCTGCCCGGCGCGGACATAGCCCATGGGCAGGCCCAGCAGGTGGGCGGTGATGGCGGCATGGGCAATCCCGGCGGTGGCGGTGCCCATCAGAACCTCCGCCCCAGGGTATTCCCGGCGGATGGTCTCAGCCATGGCCCGCTCCACATCGTCCCGCACCTGGGGGGCGGTGAGGGTCAGGCGGTTGTCGCAGTACACGGGGCTCTTGATGCCGCTGGCCCAGAGGAAGGGCTCCTCCGGGCGGAAGAATACCGCGCGTATATCCAGCAGGTCCTGGGCAATTTTTTTGGCAATGGCATCCGGGGTGTTCATGCCTGTCACCTCTCCTTTTGTGTTTTCGGGCCTCAGCCCGTAAATTCCGCCACGCACCGGCGGTAGGCGGCCACAGGGTCGGCGGCCTGGAGGATGGGCCTGCCCACCACGATGTAGTCGCTGCCCAGCTCCCGGGCCCGGGCCGGGGTGGTGACCCTGGCCTGGTCCCCCGTCTCCCCGTCGGCAAAGCGCACGCCGGGGGTGACGGTGAGAAAGCTGCCGCCGCAGCCCTCGTGGACCTTACCAGCCTCCAGGGGGGAGCAGACCACGCCGTCCAGCCCAGCCCCGGCGGCGTTTTTGGCGTAGTGCATCACCACCTGCTCCAGGGGCCTGTCAATGAGAAGCTCCCGCTCCATCCGCTCCTGGCTGATGGAGGTGAGCTGGGTGACGGCGATGAGCAGGGGGCGGGAACCGCCGGGCCGGGCGAGGCCCTCCAACGCCGCCTCCATCATGGCCGCGCCCCCGGCGGCGTGGAGGTTTACCATGTCCACCTCCAGCTCCGCCAGCCGGGCCATGGACCGCCTGACGGTGTTGGGGATATCGTGGAGCTTCAGGTCCAGGAAGATTTTGTGGCCCCGGGATTTGATCTCCCGGACAATGGCGGGGCCCTCGGCGAAGTAAAGTTCCATGCCGATTTTCACGAAGGGTCTCTCGTTTGAAAAGCCGTCCAAGAAGTCCAGCGCCTTGCTCCGGCTGTCCAGATCCAGCGCAATGATGACATCCTTGCCCATAGGGCACCTCCAAATATGATTTTTTTATTTCCTGTCGTACCTTTCGCCGTCCAGAAGGCCCTCGCTCTTGGCCACGCAGATGCTGGTTACCGCGTCGCCCACGACGTTCAAGGCGGTCACCAGCATCTCAATGGGCCGGTTGATGGCTAGGATGAGGGAGTAGGCCAGCAGCGCCCCCTCGTTGACAAACCCCACCCCGGACAGGATGGTGAAGAGCACGATGGCCCCGGCCCCCGGCGCCGCAGGGGTGCCCGCGGAGGCGATGAGGGCAAGCACAGCGATGACGATAAGCTGGGACAGGCTCAGGGAGTACCCGGCGCAGCCCGCGATAAACACGGTGGCGATGACCTGCATAATAGCGGTGCCGTTCATGTTGATGGTCATGCCCAGGGGCAGGACGAAGGAGGCGATGGTTTCATCCACCCCCAGATCCTCGGTGCAGGTCTTATAGTTGAGGGGCAGGGCGGCGGCGCTGGAGGAGGTGGAGAAGCCGAACACCGCCACCTTGCTGATTTTTTTCAGAAAGGTGATGGGATTTTTCCGGGCCCCCACAGCCACGATCAGCGGATAGCCTACGACGAGGTAGAGCAGCAGCAGCGCCACCGCGGCCACCACGTAGGCGAATGCGGGCCGCAGGTGGTTGATGCCGTAGGTGGCAAAGGTGCGCACCAGCAGCACAAAGATGGCGAAGGGGCCGAACTTGTTGACCACATAGTTAAGGAACACCACCACCACATCGTTGAGCTCCTGGACCAGCTTGCGCAGGGTGGCGGTCTTTTCCCCGCCCAGGGCGTTCATGGACAGGCCCAGGCAAACGGCCAGGAATACCACAGCCAGCACCGACGTATTGCTGCCGAAGGCCGTGATAATGTTGGCGGGAACGATGTTCAAGACCACATTCATGGGGTTGGCGCCGGTGGAACCGGCATTGCCCGCCAGCCCCTCCACGTGGGCGGCAAAGAGGCCCGCGTTATACAGCACGCTGCCGGTGCAGCAGGCCAGCGCCAGCGCAAAAAAAGAACAGATCAAGAACCAGATCAGGGTTTTGGCGGAAATGCGCCCCAACGTTCTGGTGTCTGAAATCTGTCCAATCGCCAAAGTAATGGAGGTAAATACCATGGGTACGATGATGAGCTGGAGGGAACGGATGAACAGCTGGCCGATCAAATAGAAAATACCGAGGGCCTTTTCCGCCCCCTGCGCGGTGATGTCCTGGAAGAAAAGGCTGTTGACGGTATTCCAAACTGCCTCTTTGCCCGACCCCATCAGGGATTCCCGTAAAAACAATAGCAGCGCCCCGGCCGCAAGACCGCAAATCAACGAGATTCCCATTTTCTCCGCCAGCGTGAGCGCCTGACGCTTGTCCTGCTTACCCATGTGTACTCCCCCTATGTCATATTTTTGGAATATGCCCAAACTTTCGACACTATACCATAATCGTCTTTATTTGTAAACCCCCAATTTTTCAGTCCCCGCAGCTGGCCGCTGCGACATGAAATGGATGGGTGAAGAAAGTTTTGCGTCATGGCTGTCAGGCCTGGATGCGATGGGGACGGGAACCCGCAGCCGGCAATTGGTCCACCGCCCCTTATCTTTTTCCTGTAACAGCCGAATTGAAATAATGTATTGGAACTCCGGCGGACAGGGAAATATCTGTGTTTGCCGCCTGAGAAAATTAAGAATTGGGAGGAAAAATCTATGAAAAAGAAAGAGACGCTCCTTGCCCTGCTGTTGGCCCTGTTGCTGTCGGTGTCCGCCGGATGCTCCCCCTCCGACCCGGGGGCGGAAAACACGGACAAGGGCGGGGCCCCGGCCAGTGTCGAACCCACTCAGGAGCCCACCCCGGCCCAGGACGAGCCGGAGGAGTCGCTGGACCCGGAGATGGTGGACAAGGTAAAGTATAACATCTACGTGGAGCTGAACAACAAGATCGTGGATGTGCTGGACACCATGTACAGCTACTATGAGGTGGTGGAGTATGCGGACGAATTTGCCCTGCGCTCCGACAGTGAGTACACCTATAAATATGATATTTCCCCCTATAACACCGACCTGCTGGAGGACGCCTCATATGTGGCGTCGCTGGAGCCGGCCTTTGAGACGCTGGACAACCTGACGCTGGAGATCATTGAACCGCTGCGCGCGCTGATGGACGCCTTCTCCGACATCTACCACGATTACGACTATGCCGCCGACCAATACGCCGGGCCCAAGGAGTACCATAAGGCCATCCAGGCCAATGCGGCCACATTTGAAGATCTGGCCTATGCGTACATGGACGCCTTGGAGGAGCTGAGCATCGAACGGGTGGAGGCGGAGGAGAAACAGATGCAGGAGGACGGCCGCCTGCTGATTTACGGCTTCAGCCATTCTATTACAGTAGTCAAAAAAATCACCGCCGAGTGCTACAGCCAGGAAATCTCCGACTACAACATTGAGGAGCTGAACCTGGAGCCTATCCGGCCGCTATACCAGGAGCTGCTGGACACCATCGAGGCATATAAGGCTGCCGCCGGGGACAACGACCAGTTGATGGAGGAGTCTATGAGCGCCGACCATGCGTATCATTACGGTACCCAGATGGACCGCATGGCGTCCGCCATTGATTGGATGATCCGCCAGGTGGAAAGCGGCAATCCCATCGACGACCCGGGAAGGGAATACCTGGGCGGCCTGATCCACGTGGAAGAGGTGCTGGGCGACTGTATTGATTTGTATAACAGCGCGTTCGCATCCTGAGCTTGAAAAACAACCCACAAAAGCCCGCATGTACGGAGGCTTCACGAGGAAGCAATTTTATCTTGAAGAAGTGGTGTGGTCAAAAGGCTACACCACTTCTTCCTTCATATCGTTATACCGGGTCATTTGGCTGTTGATAATGATTTGTATTCCCCCAATATGCGGCGGCTGGCAATGCAATGCCACGATGAGCAAGCCCTGGAGGATATAAAGGGGCACATTGCGGCCGTTCAAGCTGAAATTGACCAAATGTTCCTGGGAGAACGTCGCCGCTGACGCGGACAAGGGGGAAAAGTCGATAGGAATGTGCAATCTAAAACGGAGAAATATGGGGGTGCACACGAAGCGTCCTATACAGTAATCATGAGGGGACTTTTAGGACGCAGCTTGTTTCCTGTCCACACGAACCGCGCGGAAAGGCATGGAGTGCACGGAAGATCAAGTGTCAAAAAGCTCCTGAAATCGAATAAAACTGTGCAAAAACAGTATTATATATCATAATTTATACAAAAACCTTTACAGGCTTTTGTAGGCACTCGTGTGATAGACTATCGAAGCGGCGAACGGCTGACCAACGAGTGGGACGGCCAGACCCACAACTAACGTGAGCCAGAAGATCAGCGACGCCCGGTTTGCGAAGATGTCCCAGCGGTACGAGCAGGAGCAGGGGGAGAACGCCAAGCGGATCAAGGCGCTGCGGCTGGAGCTGAAAAGAGCGAGGGGCAGCGGATGGACATTGACACATTTCTTGCAACCGTCCGGCGGTACACCAACGCCACCGAGATCACCCAGCGCATGGTGGCGGAGCTAATCGACCATAGCAGCCGTTGGTCCCGGCGAAGTCCGCCGCCTCGTTCACCACCACGGCCCCCTGCCCCTCGAAGAACTCGTACAGCTCCAGGTCCGCCTGGGCGTAAATGGGGTTGCGGAGCATTTGAGAAATGAAGCCCCGGCGCAGCTCCTTGTCATACACCAGTATGCCCTCCTGGGCGAAATACCGGGCGATGTCCCCGAACGACGTGGACGGCTCGGCGTACATTTCAAACATCAGCCGGGCGATATTCGCCGTGTCGGGGTCCGGGATCATCATTTTCGTGCGTATGCCCTGGATAGTGGTGGGCTCCAGCTTGAAGCCGTAGGGGCCCGCGCCGCTCATGTGGAAGCCCCTTTGACACCGGGAATAGCCCACCGTGATTACCCCAGGCGAATACCCAAGGGGGAGGTGGTGCTTATGGGGCATGGACGCTGGGCGAAAGCCCTGCGGTACATCGTGTGGGCCATCGTTGCGCTCGCATTGATGATAGCCACGGCCCAGAAAGCGTGTTGACCGCCCGGCTGCAACCCGAGCGGTCAACGTTTTTTTGTTGATTAGCAAGGAGGGCTGACCGTCAGTAACAGCGCCCTTCTTTAATCATTATACCATGCGCCCCCGTTTTGTCAACAATGAAACGGGGGCATTTTTTACGCCCCCACAAAAGAAAGGAGCTCAACATGGAAAAGACAATCAATCAGATCAAGGCGGCGGCAGCGGCGGCGCTGGGGCTGC
>CATABD010000075.1 GCA_949494735.1 uncultured Oscillospiraceae bacterium | reverse complement strand
CGGTAAAGCTGACGGCGCTTGCGGCTGTTCGTAGATGGTGTACTCCGCTCCCCGCAGCCGTCCCCGGCTGTCCCGTTCCCTCGTCCGCACGATATACCCAGCCCGCTCCAGCTCATGGACGGCCTGACGGATGGCGTCGATCTGCTCCCGGTTGATATAGGCCAGCCCTTGCAAGGTGTAGTCCCATTCTTCCGGGAGTGACAACATTTGAGACAGCAGGCCCTTGGCTTTCAGGGACAGAGATTTGTCCCGCAGATGGTGGTTTGCCATGACGGTGTAATCTGTGGTTTTCTTGACATGAAATACTGACATTGTATTCATATCTCCTTTCTTTGCAATTCATAATTTGGATTGACATAAACCTCACTTTCTGCTATACTATCAATACGACAGGAGGTGAGCAATTTGAGCGATATAGGCAAAAGAATGAGAACGCTCCGGGAGGGTATCGGACTGTCCCAGGCGAAATTCGGAAAAATCGCTGGCATCCCCCAGGCTACCATCAACCGATACGAAACAGGCTACTCCGTCGCTCCCATCAAAGTGCTGATCTGGTATGCGGATTATTTCGATGTGTCGATGGATTATATCTGCTGCCGCACCGATAAGCCCCAGGGCAAGCTGTACGAGTACAAGCCCAGAATTTTGGAAGAGGACAAGGACATGAGGCGGTTTGTGGAGATGTGCTTTGACCCCGCCTCACCCATGAATGACCGCTTGAAAAAAGCCATCGTTGAAATGCTGGAGGGGGTGAAAGAGTGAATATCGTCATTTACGCCCGATATTCCAGCCACAGCCAGACGGAGCAATCCATTGAGGGCCAGCTTCAAACCTGCTACGAGTTCGCCAAGAACAACGGACATATCGTGATTGGTGAATACATCGACCGGGCGCAGAGCGGCACGACAGACAGCCGGGCCGAGTTTCAGCGCATGATTGCCGACAGCGACAAGCACATTTTTGAGGGCGTACTTGTCTATCAGCTTGACCGCTTTGCCCGGAACCGATATGACAGCGCCATCAATAAGGCCAAGCTGAAAAAGAACGGCGTCCGGGTGATCTCCGCCAGGGAAAATATCAGCAACGACGCCAGTGGTATTTTGGTGGAGGGCGTGTTGGAGAGCATGGCCGAATACTACTCGGCGGAGCTGTCCCAAAAGATACGGCGGGGTATGGACATCAACGCCGAAAAGTGTTTGAGCAATGGGAGCAATCCGGGCCTTGGCTACTATGTGGACGAGGAACGCCGCTTCCATGTTGACCGGTCGGGCGCTGCCGTTGTCCGGGAGATTTTCGAGATGTACGCCAGCGGAAAGACCGTCGCTGAAATCACAAAATATCTCAACGCAAAGCAGGTCAAGACCTCCCAGGGCAAGGAGTTCAACAAGAACAGTCTGCACCGGCTTTTGCGGAACAAGCGGTACATCGGCTATTACATCTACAAGGACACGGAACCGCCGGGCGGGATGCCCCGCATCATTGAGGACGAGCTTTTTCAGCGGGTACAGCACATCCTTGACCGAAACAAAAAAGCTCCCGCCCGTTCCAGGGGGCGAGAGGAATACCTTTTGACAACAAAGCTGTTCTGCGGCTACTGCCGGGAGATGATGACCGGCTACGGCGGGACGGGGAAATCCGGGACAGCCTATCGCTACTACGCCTGCAAGAGCGCCAAGAAAAAGACCTGCCGGAAGAAAGTTGACAACAAACAGAAAATCGAGGACAGGGTTGTTTTGGAGTGCCGCAAGCTGTTGACAGACAGCAATATCGAAAAGATTTCCCTTGCGGTTGCCGCCGCTTGCGAGGCCGACTATGACAGCTCTGCCATCAAGCGCATCAAGGCGGCGATACAGGAGGCGGACGCCGCCATAGAAAACCTCTGGAAAGCCTTGGAGCGTGGGCAGGCGGTGGATATGATTACCGAGCGCATTGAGAAGCGCAAGCGGGAAAAGGACGAGTTGCAGGGCCAGCTTGCCATTGAGATGGGAAAGCAGGTCACGTTCACCGCACCGCAAATCAAGGCGTTTCTCTACTCATTGAAACGGGGAGATGTCAACGACGAGAACAACCGCCGGGGGATGGTGAATATTTTCCTCCGGGCCATCTACCTTTACGACGATAGAATGACGCTGATCCTCAACGGTGGGGACAGGCCGATTACCATTGATGACATTCTGCTGGACGAAATAGAGGAACACTTTGAGAGCGCCGGTTCCGGCTATGCGGGGTGTTCACCATTGGTTGCGGCCGCTCCACCAACACAACAAAATCCGAACCTGTCCCCCATCGGGGGGCGGGTTCGGATTTTGTTGTGTTTCTGGGCAGTATCAGCCTATAGTAAAGCGGCGTCAAATTGACTGGCAAAAAACCTTCGCCTCCGGGCGCACCGCAAATTTTCAAGCAGCGTTTGGCTTTGTCCAAAAGGCAGCCATGGGAAAGTCGGAATACTCCACATACACGCCATGTCCCGTATCCCCGCGCCGCAGAAAGATAAATCAGTTAATTGCCACATTTCCACATTGATGTGGAAAATAAACGGATTTTCCCACCATTTACCTTTTTGGTTGTGCATGATATACTAAGAGCATCTTGAAATCCCCCATACTTATTGGCAACAGACACAGATTGGAGGGAAACCATGAACGGAACCATCGCTGTGGGCGGAATGGCCCTGGCTGACGTCCATATCATTGCCGAGCAGCACATGGATGTGGCCCGGCGCCACGTGGAGCAGACGCAGGCGGAGCAGGTGCGGCTGGATGCCGCCGTCCGATTGTGCGGGGAAGAGCTGTCCGGGCTCATCCGCCAGCTCCAGGAGGAGGGCGACTCGGATCACGCGGACATTCTGGACTTCCAGCTTCTTCTGCTAGAGGACGACAGCTATATTGGCCGCATCTCCTGCATGATCCAGGAAGAGCAGGTCAACTGCGAGTACGCCGTATCCCAGTGCTCCCAGGCATACCGCGAAGAGCTGGCCGCACTGGATAACCCCTATCTCAACGAGAGGACGGCGGACATCGCCGACATTGAGAAGCGGCTGCTCCGGGTCCTGTCCCGGCGGGGGACCGCCCCCATCCGGCCCGGCCCTAAAATTGCCGCCGCCCTGGACCTCACCCCCTCCCAGGTGGTCGAGCTGGGCCGGCAGGGCCTCCAGGGGATCGTGCTGGAACAGGGCGGACTGTCCTCCCACTGTGTGATTCTGGCCCGGTCCATGAATATCCCCTGCATCATCGGCGTTGCCGGACTGCTGGGGCAGGTGCAGGACGGGCAGCGGCTTTTGCTGGATGCCCAGCGCGGACAGGTCACCGTGGAACCCTCGCCAGAGCAAGTCCAGGCGTTTGAACGCTACCAGGCCGCATACCGGGCGGAACAGGCCGAGTTGGAACAGTTCCGCCACACGGCCACCGCCACCGCCGACGGGAAGGCCATGCGGGTGTACGCCAACATCACCTCCGAGCAGGAGGTTCCCGAGCTGCTGAGGCAGGGCGGCGAGGGTGTGGGCCTGCTTCGGACGGAGCTGCTGTATATGGAGCAGGATGCGCCGCCAGGCGAGGAGGTCCAATACGCCGCCTATTCCGCCATCGTCACCAGGCTGGCGGGCCGCCCCCTTATTGTGCGCAGCTTAGACGTAGGCGGCGACAAGCACATTCCCTACTTGAACATCCCCCAGGAAGACAATCCCTTCCTGGGTTACCGGGCCATCCGCTACTGCCTGGACCATCCCGAGGTGTTCCACCCCCAGCTGGCCGCCGTCCTGCGTGCCGCCGCCCTGGGGCCGGTGCAGCTCATGCTGCCTATGATCGCCACCATTTCCGAGGTGGAGCTCACCCGGGAGAGCATCGCCCAGGTTCGGGCGGAGCTGAAGGAACGGGGGGCGGAAACCGGCCCCATATCCTTGGGCATGATGGTTGAGACCCCCGCCGCCGCTGTAATGGCCCACCAATTTGCCGGGGCTGTGGACTTCTTCAGCATCGGAACCAACGATTTGACCCAGTACCTGTTCGCGGCGGATCGGAACAACGCCAGGGTGGCCGCCCTCAATTCCTATTTCCAGCCCGCCCTGCTCCACATGGTGGATCGCGTCTGCCAATGCGCCCACCGGCACGGCATTGAGGTGGATATCTGCGGGCAGGCCGGGGAAATGGACGAACTGATCCCCCTGTGGGTGGGCATGGGCGTGGACAACCTGAGCGTCAGCATCCCCTCCATCCCCAGGGTGCGCCGCACCATCAGCAGGTGCCCAGCCGCCCGGTGCAGGCGGCTGGCAGACCGGGCCCTTCAGTGTTTTTCCGACCAGGAGGTCTTGGACTGCGTAAGGGAGGAGGTGAGACAATGGTCGTAAAAGAGCTGCAGGTTCAAAACAAGCTGGGCTTTCACGCCAGGGTGGCCTCCCGCATTACCCGAAGCGTCAGCGCCTTCCAAAGCTCGGTGAATGTCCAAAAGGATGGGCGCCGTTTTGACCTGAAAAGCGTCACAGGCGTGATGATGGTCAACGCCAAGCACGGAGATATTGTAACCGTGGAAATCGACGGTCCGGACGAGGAAACCGCCGCCCAGGCGCTGGAGGTTCTCTTCGCGGAAAAATTCGGGGAGACATGACAAATCCAACAGAGGGAGGAGAGCAAATGGACAGCATGGAGGTGGCGATGGGCCTGATCGCACAGGCAGGCGATGCCCGGAGCAGCTGCATGGAGGCCATCGGCCTGGCCAAAGAGGGAAAATTCGACGACGCCCGGGCCGCCCTGGAGCGGGCGGACGACGGCATGGTGGCAGCCCACGAGATCCAGACGGACCTGATCCGGGAGGAAATGAGCGGCAGCGGCGCGCCCGTGTCCCTGCTTATGGTCCACGCCCAGGATCATCTCAACCTGGCGCTGGTGATGCGGGACGTGGCGGACGAGTTCCTCCAGGTCCACCAAAAACTGATTGAATTGGAGGGGAAGGGGTAATGCTTACCATCACACTGATCTGCAACCTGGGCATGTCCACCAGCGTTCTGGTTGACAAGATGGCAGCCTACACCAAGGGCAAGGGAATTGAGGCCGACATCGACGCCCGAGCCTTTCAGCGGGTGGAGGACCGCATCCACCGGACCGATATTCTGCTGATCGGCCCCCAGGTCCGCTTCATGGCCAAGAAGTTCCAGGACCAGTACGGTGGGGAGATCCCCGTCATCCAAGTCATGGATATGTCCGACTACGCCCTGCAAAATGTGGAGAAGATCTTCGAGCAGGCGTACCGGGAGTATCAGGCGAAAAAGAGTTAAGGAGGAGAAAACATGAAAAAAGAGACAGGCGGGTTTATGGGCTTCATGGAGGAGAAGTTCCTCCCGGTAGCCTCCAGGCTGGGCGGGCAGCGCCATCTGCTGGCCCTGCGCGACGGCGTGGTCATGATTATGCCGCTGCTTATCCTGGGCGCGTTCTCCATGATTATCGCGGAGTTCCCCGTGGAGGCGTTCCTGAACTTTATGGCCAGCGTGTTCGGGGAGAACTGGAACGCCTTTGAGGGCGTTATCATGAATGCCACCTACGGCATTTCCGCCATCGTGGCCTGCTTCGGCGTGGCCAGCTCCCTGGTGAACAGCTACGGGGAGAACGGCACCCCCGCGGGCATCATCGCCATGGCGGCCTTCTTCGCGGTGGTGGTTCCCACCGCCCTGACCAACGCCGACGGCGAGGCGGTGGATGCGTGGATCGCCGGTTCCCTGGACGCCACGCTGCTGTTCACCGCCCTGCTCACCGCCCTGATCGTGGGCGAGATCTACCGCTTCCTGGTGCAGAAAAACTTCACCATCAAGCTGCCGGATTCCGTGCCCAAGGCGGTGTCCGCCCAGTTTACCGCCCTGCTGCCCGGCACCGTCATCATCGTGCTGTTCACCGTGGTGCGCCTGGTGTTCTCCGCCACCCCCTGGGGCGGCTTCCCGGAATTCGTCAGCGATATCATTTCCACCCCCCTGCGGCACTTCGGAACCTCCTATGTGGGCACCCTGGTGGCCTGCTTTGTGGAGCATTTACTCTGGTCCTTCGGCCTGCACGGCTCGGCCATTGTGATCTTCCCCATCTTCGAGCCCTTGTGGATCATGAATATGGCGGAGAACGTCTCCGCCGGCGCCCACAACATCGTCACCTTCACCTTCTATGAGAACGGCGTGTGGATGGGCGGCTCCGGCGCCACCCTGCCCGTGGTCATCTACATGCTGGTTTTCGCCAAGTCCAAGCTGCTGAAGAACGTGGGCAAGGTGGGCATCGCCCCCGGCCTGTTCAACATCAACGAGCCGGTCACCTTCGGCCTGCCCATCGTGCTCAACCCCATGCTCATGATCCCCTACATCCTCTCCCCTATGGCCGCCATGTCCGTCCAGTACCTGGGCACGGCTATCGGGCTGTTCCCCTTGTGTAATAACATGGTGCCCTGGACCTGCCCGGTGCTCATCAGCGGCTTCCTCACCACCGGCAGCATCATGGGCGTGGTGGCCCAGCTGTGCGGCCTGGCCGTGTCCTTCCTGATCTGGCTTCCCTTCATCCGCGTCTGGGATAAGAAGTGCTACCAGGACGAGCTGACCGCCATATCCGCCGCCAATTCGTAACTCAACTCCGTTTCCCGTTTGATCCCGTATGATGTAGGTAACGCATACCGGCGGGGGGGCAGCCTCCGGCTGTCCCCCCGCCCCGCTGTTTAAGGAGGTAACCATGGCTTTTCTGGGTATCGAAACCGCAAAGGCGCCCACCGGGATGCGGGTCAGGAGGTTCCTGGCATTTCTGATCGACGCCGCCATTGTCATCGCCCTGTCCTTTGCCGTCTACCGCTTTACCGGGCGCCCCGACTTTTTCGCCGTCCAGGCCGCCATGGAAGCCGCCGAAGCGGCCGGGGGGAAGGACCAGGCCCTCACTGCCGCCGTGTTCACCCAATTCAACAGCGCGTACAGCGTGCTGCTCATCATCGCCTTCTGCTATGAGGCGCTGGTCCAGCTGGTCACCAACGGCTCCACCGTGGGCAAGCTGGCCATGGGCCTGCGCACCGTCCCCCAGAACCCCGCCCGGGGCCGCCCCCTTCACAGCCTGCTGCTGTGCGCCAGGAGCGCGCTGAAAATGCTGTCGCTCTACCTGTTCCAGGGTTTTCCGTTCCTGATCTGCTGCCTGACCATCTTCACCAACGGGGAATGCCGCACCGGGTTTGACATGGCGGTAAAATCCGTGACCGTATTCCGGGAAAAAGCCCTCCCCCATCCATAAGCCAAGAACCGTCCACATATTGAGCAGAAAGAGGGAATCGGTATGCGCCATTCTGAAAAGACCATGCGGAAGATGCTGCTGGCACTGCTGGAGCGGGACGATTTTGTCACCCTCAGCGGCCTATCCCAGGAGCTGGACATCTCCAAGCGGTCTGTGCAGAATTACCTCAACAAGGCGGACGGATGGCTGACGGAACACGACCTGCCCAATGTCCGCATTGTAAAAAAGCAGGGCTACGGCATCCGGCTGGATATGGACGCCGCCGACCGTCAAACCCTCGTCACGCTGCTCAACAACCAATATTTCACCCTGGCGGACGGCAGCGCAAGCCGGCGGGTGGAGCTTCTGCGCAGCCTGATCTTCTCCCGGGAGGAGCTGACCATCCAATTCCTGGCGGACAGCTTCTATGTCAGCCGTTTCGTCATCCTCTCCGACCTGGACTGGGCGGAAAACTGGCTGGCCCAATACCGGCTCCGCCTGTTCAAGACCCAGGGCCGGGGCATCGGCATTGCCGGGGATGAGGTGGCCCGGCGCTCGGCCATCGCCGGTTTTTTCGACCTGTGCGAGCGGCGGGGCCCCGCCGCCGCGGGCCAGGCGGACCCGGTGCGGCTGGCCAAAGAGCGGCTGGAAAAGATGGAGCAGGTCTACACCGAGGAGGATATCAAAAAGGTGTGCGGCATCATTGAGGAGGCGGAGCGGGAGTTCGACTTCTTCATGGGCAGCGAATACTTTACCTCCCTGGCCACCCATATCACCATCAGCGTGTTTCGCCTGCGGCACGGCCACCAGATCAGCAAGGAATTTCTTCCGCCGGACGGGGAGTTCCCCCAGCAGGAGATGAATACCGCCCGTTTCATCGCCGGGCGGCTGGCCGAGACCTTCCAAATTCGTTTGCCCGAATCGGAGTGCACCTACATCTGCATCCACCTGATGAGTTACAACGCCTTCCAATCCCAGATTGAGAAGGAGCGAAAGGTGCCGGAAAATGTAGAGCTGCTGGCCCTTCAACTGATTGAGGCGGTGGACGCGGAAGTCGGCGGGCCGTTTGCCTCGGACAAGGTGCTGTTTTTCGGGCTGCTGGCCCATTTGCAAGGGGCCCTCTACCAGCAAAAGGAAAACCCCGGCGCCAGAACCAAACCCAACGTCCAGCTGCCCGAATCCTGCCGGGAGCTCTACGAAAGCGTGGAAAAGCAGGCCCCCCTCTACCGCCGCCTGGGCGGGGTAGTTCCCGACCAGCAGGAGCTGATCTCCCTCACGCTGCACTTCGCGCTGGCCCAGGAGCGCACCACCACCAAATGGCGGGCCCTTCTGGTGTCCAACGCCGGGGTCATCATCCAGCAGAACCAGCGCAGGTATTTGCAGGAGCGCCTGCCCCAGATTGAGATCGTGGACATATGCTCCCCCTACCAGTTCTCCGTATACCCGGACAACAGCTATGATTTCATTATCTCCATGGCGCCCCTGAGCAGCCCGGCCAAGCCGGTGGCGGACGTATCCCATATGACCAAGGCCCAGCGGGTGCAGTTCATTGAGGAGTTCCTGTTCGAAAAGCTGGACAGCAAAAGCAGGGTATAACAGGTTTCCGGTACACCGCTTTTCAATCAAGCCTTAAGGAGGGATTTATAAATGACAGCAAGGATGAAACGGCTGTGCTCCGCGGCAACCGCCGTCTGTCTCGGACTTTCGCTCCTGCCGTGTGCTTCCTTCGCCGCGAAAACAGAAACCTTTGACACCACAAAAGTCCCCACGCCGGTTTTTGACCAAAACCCCGGTTACGTCGAGCTGTATTGGAAGGCTTGGGAAATGGCTTACGACCACGTTGTGGAGGATCCCGGCGTACCTCACAGCCCGTATATGGACGAGGTGTGCTATGACAATGTCATTTGGATTTGGGATTCCTGCTTCATGACCCTTTTCAACCGGTACGCAGCAGAGGACTATTTCCCCGGCGTGGCCAATTTGAATAACATTTACATGCCCCTTTATGACAACGCAAATACCACCCAGTCCATTTGGTTCGCCGACAACCCCAACCTGCTGGCCTGGGTGGAATGGGAAAATTATCTGATGAGCGGCGATGTGGAACATGTAAAGTGGCTGATTAACGAGAAGCAGTACCTGCAAAAGCATTATCAGATGATGGAGACGTCAAAACCCGGCGACTCCATTCCCCACAGCTCCCACAGGATTGCCCACGAACGGACCCCCTACGGATACACAGGCTCCAACCAGATTGTCGGCATGGACAACAGCCCCCGGGGGCGGACCTATGGGGAGGGCAATATTCTATGGATTGACACCATTTCCCAGCAAGCGCTCTCCGCCTATTATATCGCCAAGCTGGCGGAAGCGGCCGGGAACGGGGAGGTCCAGGCCGCCTACCTGGGCTATTATGACGAGCTGAAGTCATTGATTAACCAGTATTATTGGGATGAGACGGACGGCATCTATTACGACATCAACAAAACAGACCCCCTTCTGAAAGACAAAGTGAAAACTGTCGCCTCCTTCTGGCCGATGCTGGCGCTGGTGCCTGACGCAGCCCAGGCCGAGGCGCTGCTTGCCCATGTGAACTCCCCCACCTCCTTCGGCGGATTTGTGGACTTCCCCTCCGTCGCCCGGGACGACCCCGACTTCGACAACGCCACCGGCGCCTATTGGCGCGGCGGGCTGTGGCTGCCCACGGCCTACATGGGCATCAAGGGCCTGGAGAATTACGGATACACCGCCCGCGCGGACGAGGCGGCGGAAAAGATTTTGGAGCAGCAGTATCAGACCTATAAAAATGTCTCCCCCCACACCATTTGGGAGACCTACGCCCCCAGTTCCAACGCGCCGTCCACTGAATACGGGAATATTGTCCGCCAGGATTTCTGCGGCTGGTCCGCGCTGGGCCCCATCTCCCTGTTCCTTGAAAACGTGCTGGGATTCCACCATGTCAACGCAGTGGACAAGGTGGTCGAATGGCGGCTCCACCAGGAGGGCCGGCACGGCGTCACCAATTTTACCTTTGGCGGTATTACCACCGATATTGTCGCTGATGGCGGAATTGTAACCGTCCGAAGCAGCGGCGACTATACCCTCAAGGTGAACGGAATCTCGATGCCTGTCGGCCCCGGCGTTCAGAGCTACGACCTGTCCGGCCGTGTGGTGGACCCCCCGGCCGAGCTGCCCTTTGACCCCACCCCCATTCCCGTATCCCCGGAAAATATCGCCTTGAACAAGACGGCTTCCGCCATCAGCTCCCAGGACGCCTCCCACGGCCCGGGGAAGGGGAACGACGGAAACGGGGCCACCATGTGGATTGCCGCCGACGGCAACCCCGGCAACTGGTGGATGGTTGACCTGGGCGAAGCCTATCAACTGACAGGCGGGTCGATCTCTTTTGAGACCGAGGCACTTTGGAAGTACCAGGTTCAAACTTCCCTTGACGCGGTGAACTGGACTCCCATGGTTGACCGCTCCCAAAACAGCCTGACCGCGCCCGTCCAGAACTTCACGGGGGAAGCTGCCGCCAGGTATGTAAGGGTTACGGTCACGGAATGTCCCGCCGGCTGCTGGACCGCGTTCAGGGAATTTGAACTCTATGGCACGCCGCTGGCAGCCAATGTTGCGCTCAACAAAACCGCCACCGCCTCCAGCTTTGAACATTCCAGCCGGGCCCCCTCCTGCGGCAATGACGGAAACCTTTCTTCCATGTGGATCGCCGCCAGCGGCAGCCCCGGACAGTGGTGGATGGTTGATCTGGGCGAGGTTTATCAATTGAGCGGCTCTAAAATCACATTTGAGGCAGAGGGCGGCTTGTGGCAGTACTACATTGAGGGATCGGAGGACGGCCAGGCCTGGACCATGCTGGCCGATTGCTCCGGCAGCTCAAGCACCGCCCAGGTTCAGACCCACCCGTATACTGCGGCGGCCCGGTACGTCAGGGTTACATTCACGTCGCTCCCCGATGACTGCTGGGCGGCATTCCGCGAGTTCGAAGTGTTTGGGACAGAGCTGGGCCATTAAAGCCCGCTATCAATTATACGGAAAGGAGACCGTCCCATGTTAAAGAGAAGTTTTTGGACCCGCGCCTTCGCGTTATTCCTCAGCGCGCTTCTGATGCTGTCCACCGTTACCACGGCGGCCGCGGTTCAAGGGGACGCCGCCCAGCAGGACGTCTATATCGCCAACGTAGCCCTGGGCAAAAACGCTTCGGCAAACTGTTACCAGAACGACGAAAGGGCGCCCTCCCGGGCGGTTGACGGCAGCGCTTCCACCATGTGGGTCGCCAACAACGGCAACCCCGGAAACTGGTGGATGGTCGATTTGGGCCAGGCCACCAATCTGCTGGGCGGGGAAATCCTTTTTGAAAAGGAGGGCGACGTCTGGCAGTATATCGTTGAGGGCTCCGCCGACGGCGCCACATGGGAACCCCTTGTGGACAACTCCGCCAATTCCTCCGGCGCAAGGCTCCAGGTGCTGGACTTTACCGCGTCGGCCCGCTATGTCAGGGTTACGGTGACGGGGGTTCCGGCCTCCAGGTGGACCGCAATCTGCGAGGTTCGGCTTTGGGGCGAGGACACTTTTGAAATTACCGGCTCCAACGTGGCGCTGAACAAGCACGCAACCGCAATCAGCGAGGAAAACGCAAACCGTTCTGCGTCCAAAGCCGTTGACGGGGACCCGTCCACGCTGTGGATTGCCCAGGGCGGCGACGCGGGCAACTGGTTGAAAGTTGACCTGGGCGCCCGCTACAGCGTCAACGCGCTGCGGCTGACCTTTGAAGCCGGGGACCGGGTTTGGAAGTACAAGGTGCAGGTCTCCGCCAATGACGCCGACTGGATCACCGTTATTGACAAGTCAGCCGGCAATTTCGCCCGGAAATCCCAGGCGTATCCTCTGACCCCCACCCCCGCCCGCTATGTCCGCGTGGTTTTTGACTCTGCGCCCGGCAGCGCCTGGACGGCGCTGGGCGAGCTGGAAGTGTTCGGCGTCGAGGCCCCGCCGGCGGGGGAACCTGAAAAGCTGTTGGTTCTCGTTCCCCATGAGGACGATGAGGCGCTTATTGCCGCCGGGATCATCCACAACGCCATCCTGGAAGGCGACACCGTCAAGGTGGCCATCGTGACCAACGGCGACTGCAACGGCTGGAACCAGTCCCTCGGCGTCAGGCGCATCAACGAGAGCATCGCCGCCATGGAGGTCCTCGGCCTCTCCCGTGAGAATATCACCGTATTCGGCTACTCGGACACCGGCGGGTTCGAGCCGTGGACCCGCTACGCGGACAGCTTCCTTTACAAGCTATACCACGCGGACTCGGACAGCCAGGTTCTCTCCAGCAATTTCGGCAATACCCAGACTTACGGCGTCTCCGGGGTGCTGGACGATTACCACTACCAGAAAACAGGGGAGCACGGAAGCTATACGCGCCAGAATTTCATCTGGGATCTCACCTCGTACATGGAAGAATATATGCCGGACCGAATCTATACCACCTCCGCCTATGACCGGCATGGGGATCATGGCTATCTGAATGTGTTTGCCACCGATATCGTTCGCGGCATCGTGGACAGGAATCCCTCCTACGCGCCTGTCATGTACGAGATGATCGTCCACTCCACCGACGGCGATGTGCGCTGGCCCATTCTGGACAAGGACCCCACCCCGCTGCAAAACTTTACCGCCCCAGCCAACATGGATGAAATTCCCCTTCGCTGGGAGGACCGCATTTCCGTGCCCATGCCCTTTGATATGCAGACCATCCCCAGAAGCGGAAATATGAAAAACGTCTGCCTGGCCACCTATACCTCCCAGTACAGCAACTGGATCGGCTCCTTCACCAAAGCCGACGAGTTTTTCTGGGCAAAGGACTTTTCCAACCTCGCCTTCCGGGCGGCGGTAACGGCCTCCAGCAGCACAGGACAGGGGCCCGCCGCCTATGTGGCCGATGGGATGGTGGGGGGCTATCTCCAGCTCCCGGACCGGGACTGGGTTGCCGAACAGGAGACCGCCGGCGCCTGGGTGCAGCTGGACTGGGCCGAAGGCCAGGATATCAACAAGATCGTCCTGCATGACATCCCCGGCCAAGCCGTCAACGTCACCGGGGCTGTCCTGACCTTCAGCGACGGCAGCAGCATTCCCGTCCCTCAGCTCCCCGACGATGGAAAACCCTTCACTGTCCCCGTCGGCAAGCAGAATATCACTTGGGTGCGCTTTACCATCGAAAGCGTGTCCGGCACAGCGGCCGGGCTGGCCGAGCTGGAAGTGTTCTAAGCGCCTGTTTTAAATCTCTCAAAGCGCCCGGCCCCATTCCATCACAATGGGGCCGGGCGCTTTTTCATCCCCTGTCCATTGCCTGCTTGCCAAAACCCGCACAAGCGGCTATAATTGAGCTATGGGCGCGGGCAGAAGGCGCCGCTTTCCGCCCAGTCATCCCCGCGCGCGTATTCCCAAGCGCCGTATGAGAACGGCTGGGGCGGGGGAAAACGTTTTCCC